>NZ_JAIBNX010000332.1 GCF_026130045.1 Micromonospora sp. CPCC 205371 | reverse complement strand
CGCGGGGCGGGCGCGGGGCGGGCGCGGGGCGGGCGCGGGGCGGGCGCGGGAGTGCGCGCGGCGGGAGCGCGCCGGCGGGGGTACGCGGTGGGGGGTGGGGTTGCGGTGCGGGGATACCTTGATCCCCGAGGTGGTGAGCGTGACTCTCGTTCGCGACCCGGCGACGATCGCCAGGCGGCTTCCTGCGGTGCGGCGGCGCCTTCGGCGTACTCCTGGGCGGCTGGGGCTGGCTATGGCCGTGCTCATCGCGCTGGGCCTCGCCACGGGGCTGGCCGGCGCGATCGGGGTACGCCAGCGTATCGACTTGATCAATGGGGCGACCGCCCGAAACGGTGAGCTGACCGTCGCCGCACAGCGGCTGTACCGGGCGCTCTCCGATGCCGACGCCACCGCCGCGAGCGCGTTCCTGGCCGGTGGCGTCGAGCCGGCCGCGATGCGTGAGCGGTACCAGGCGGACATCGCCGACGCGGCCGCCGCCCTCTCGATCGTGTCGGGTGGGCGGGCCGGCGGTGAGGAGGGCGACGCGGCGGTCGCCAAGATAGCCGCCCAGTTGCCGGTCTACACAGGACTCGTCGAGACGGCTCGGGTCTACAACCGCCAGGGCGTGCCGATCGGCGGCGCCTATCTGCGCGAGGCGTCCGGCCTGATGCGGTCGAGCCTGCTGCCGGCGGCGCAGTCGCTGTACGAGGCGGTGTCGGAGGAGCTGGACGACGCGCGGGACAGTGCCGGTGCCTTCCCGTGGTTCGCCATTTTCCTCGGGCTGGTGACGATCGTCGCGCTGATCGTCGTGCAGCGGTACCTGACCCGGCGCACCAACCGGGTGTTCAACGTCGGGTTGCTGGCCGCGACAGGTGCGGCTGTCGTGCTCGTGATCTGGCTGGCGGTGTCGGCGGTACTGGCGGCTGGCCGGTTGGACGCGAGCCGCGACGAGGGCTCCGCGCAGGTGGCCCGGCTGGCGGGCGCGCGGATCGCGGCGTTGCAGGCGCGGGCCGACGAGGCGCACACGCTGGTGGCACGGGGCAACGGCGCGGCGTTCGAGAAGGACTACGTCGAGGTGATGCCGCGGGTCACCCAGCTTCTGGTACTGGACGGTGCCGACGACAACACCCAGGCGTTCGCCCGGTCGGCGATCGCCGAGGCGGAGAAGTGGCTGGAGGCGCACAAGGATCTGCGAGCGCTCGACGACGGTGGCCAGTACGGAGACGCGGTGACCGCCGCGATCGGCACGGAGCCCACGTCGACGGCGAGCATCGCGGGCAAGCTCGACGCGCAGCTCGCCGAGGCGATCGAGTACAACGGGGAGCGCTTCGACCGTGAGGTGGATGGTGCCGCCGGGGCGCTGACCGCCGCGGACATCGGTGTCGGGTTGCTGGCGGTGCTGCTGATCCTCGGCGCGGCTCTGGGCATCCAGCGACGGCTGGCGGAGTACCGATGAAACGCGCGATCGGTGCGGCTCTGGTGGCGGCGATGTTCCTCGCCGGCTGTACGACCGCCGAGTCGCTGCCGGAGGGTCGGGTCGACGGTGGCGCACCCCGCCCCGTCGGCGCGAGGGACCCGGCGGAGATCCCCTCGGGTGCCGCGGCACCGGCCGGCTCTTGCGACCCGCGGGCGAGCCTGCGGCCGTCCGGCGCGTTGCCGGCAGCGGGTCGGATGCCGGCGGGCTCGACGATGGCGCAGATCGTAAAGCGCGGCCGCCTCGTCGTCGGCGTCGACCAGAACAACTATCGCTTCGGATACCGCGACCCGAAGACCGGCAACCTGGTGGGTTTCGAGATCGACCTGGCGTACGAGATTGCCGAGGCCATCTTCGGCGACCGCAGCAAGGTGCAGTTCCGGACGGTTACGACGGCCGAGCGGGAGAAGGCGATCCAGGAGAACACCGTCGACATCGTCATCCGCAGCATGACGATGAACTGTGACCGGTGGCAGCGGGTGGCGTTCTCCACCGAGTACTTCAGTGCGGGGCAGGCGATCCTGGTGGCCAAGGGCTCGTCGATCAAAGGGCTGAAGGACCTCGCCGGCCAGAAGGTGTGCGCGGCCGCGGGCAGCACGTCGATTCGCAACATCGCCGCTAAGGCGCCGCAGGCGAAACCGGTGTCGGGTGCCGACGCGCTCGACTGCCTGGTGATGCTCCAGCAGAATCAGGTCGCCGCCGTCTCCACCGACGACGCGATCCTGGCCGGTTTCGCGGCGCAGGACCCGAGCACGGTCGTACTGCCGGAGCGGTTCACCGAGGAGCCGTACGGCATGGCGATGAAGAAGGAGGCGACCGACTTGGTGCGGTTCGTCAACGGTGTGCTGGAAGGGCTGCGCGCCGACGGGACGTGGACCCGCCTGTACAACAAGTGGCTCGCCGCGCTGGGCAGCACGCCGCAGCCGCCCGCCGCCCGGTACCAGGACTGACCAATGGTGACGCCGCCGATGAGCCGCGACGAGGTGGATTTCGCCATCGTCGGGCTGGTGGCCGCGCACGACCGGATCTCCGCGGCGATGTACACAGTGGACGCCCACCCGGGTTTGGTCGTGTTGCGCCGCAACGACCTTCGGGGCAGGACGCGTGAGGTGGCCGCGGAGACGCTGCCGCGGGTCGACGTGTTGTGGTCGCAGTTCAGCGCGCTGCGGTCGGTGCTCGACCGGGTGAAGGCGGTGCGTGCCGTACGGTCCCGCCCCGGCGACGAGGAGCTCCAAGAGCTGACCATCCTCTTGCGCGGCCCGGTGCTGCCGCTGGGGCCGGACGGCATGGTGGTCGACGACCCGCTCGCCGGCCCACCGCCGAACTGGGTGACCACGATGGGGCTCGCCCAGGAGTTGGAGCGGGTCAGCGCCGAGGTCGCCGAGACGCTCGACGCCGTGCAGACCGCGCAGGGCGAGGCGGCCAACCGGTTCGAGCCGGTGAGCAAGGCTCTGGAGCAGGCCAGGTCGGCGGCGGACGTGCTCGGGTACGGGACCACAGGCTCCGATGTGGAGCGGCTGGACGTACGGCTGGCGGAGGCGGCGTTCGCCGCGATGCGTGACCCGCTCGACCCGGCTGGTCCGCCGGCTGATCTGGTTCGCGAGGTGGACGGGCTGGCGGCGAAGCTGGCCGATTACAGCCGGCTCCGCGACGCTTATCCGGAACGCGTCCGGCGGCTGAAGGAGTCGCTCGACGAGGTGGCCAACGCCGAGGCGGTCGCGGCGACGGCGTACTCGATAGCTCTTGAAAAGATCGCGAACCCGGGCTTGCCGGCGGCGCCCGACGCGGTGCCGGCCTTGCGCGCCCATATCGCGCAGCTCGACCAGCTTCACCGCGAGCAGCGGTGGCCGCGCCTAGCCGATGAGCTGTCCATCGTGGAGCGTTCGGTGACGGCGGCGCGCGAGCGGGCTGCGCACCTGCACGAGGCGGCCGACGGGCTGATGCGGCGCCGGGCCGAGCTGCGCGGCCGGCTCGATGCCTACCGGGCTCGCGCGGGACGGATGGCGCTCGCCGAGCACGCGCAGCTGTCGGAGCTGCACCGGGCCGCGCAGGAACTGCTCTACACGAGCCCGTGCGACCTGCCGGCCGCTACCCGCGCGGTGGTCGCCTACCAGCGTTACCTCAATGAGCTCACGGAGAGGGGACACAGATGAGGTGTGTCCGGGCCGACTGTCCCGGGTCCTATGGGCCGGAGGGCTACTGCGACGAGTGCGGGCGTAAGAAGCCCGACAAGCCGCTGGCTAGCGTGCCGTCGGCCGCGTCCCCCGCGTCCGTGCCGTCGGTCGCCACGGTGGGTGCCGGGTCGACCCGTGCCAGTTCGGGCCGCACGCGTGGTTCTTCGCGCGGTGGGCTCGGCGCCGGCCTGATCGACATCGCTCGGGTGCCGTTGCGCGACCCCGCGACGGCGGTCATGCAGGACCCGAAGGTGGCCGAGGGCCGGCGGTACTGCGCGAAGTGCAATGAGGCGGTCGGGCGCGGCAAGGACGGAAAGCCGGGCCGCGTGGAGGGTTTCTGCCCGAACTGCGGCACGCCGTTCTCGTTCGTGCCACGGCTGCGCCCCGGTGACCTCATCAACGACCGGTACGAGATGCTGGGCGCGCTCGCGTACGGCGGGTTGGGCTGGATCTACCTGGCTCGTGACCGTAACGTCAGCGACTCGGTCAGCGACCGATGGGTTGTCCTCAAGGGACTCATCAACACCGGCGACGCCGACGCGATGGCTGCCGCGGTGACCGAGCGTCGGTTCCTGGTGGAGATGGACCACCCGAACATCGTGAAGATTCACGACTTCGTACAGCACCCGGACCCGAAGACCGGCGAGCTGATCGGGTACATCGTGATGGAGTATGTCGGCGGCCATTCGTTGCGTGACATCCTGATGGCGCGGCGGGCCGAGGGCGCTCGGGTGTTGCCGCTGGCGGAGGTCATCGCGTACGGCGTCGAGATCCTGCCGGCGCTCGGCTATCTGCACGACCGGGGCCTCATCTTCTGCGACTTCAAGCCAGACAACGTCATCCACGCCGAGGAACAGCTCAAGCTCATCGACCTGGGCGGCGTGCGGCGGGCCGACGACGACGTGAGTGCGGTGTACGGCACGCCCGGATACCAGGCGCCGGAGGTGGCGGAGCTCGGTCCGTCGGTCGCGTCGGACATCTACACCGTCGGGCGGTCACTCGCGGTGCTGAGCTTCGAGTTCCGCGGCTTCTCCACCACGTACGCCGACCGGCTTCCGGACGTGTCGGAGGTGCCGCTGCTGGCGCAGGAGGAGTCGTACCACCGGCTGCTGCGCAGGGCCACCCACTCCGAGCGCGACCGGCGCTTCCAGTCGGCGGCCGAGATGAGCGAGCAACTGCTTGGCGTGCTGCGCGAGGTGGTTTCGGCGGCGGATGGCATCGCGCGGCCGACGCTGTCTCGGCAGTTCACCCCGGAGCGGCGGGCGTTCGGCACGGGTGCGGGCGAGGTCGGTGAGGGCACGGTGCCTGACCTGCGTCCGTCCGATGTGGCGGCCTGCCTGCCACTGCCGCAGGTCGACGTGCTCGATGCGGGTGCCGGCTTCCTGGCGACCCTGAGCGTCACCGACCCGGCCGAAACGGTGAAGCAGCTCGAAGCGGCGCCGATGTCCAGTGTGGAGGTCGCGCTCCGCCTGGTGCGGGCGCGCATCGAGAGCGGTGACCTGGCGGGCGCCAAGGCTGGGCTGGACGAGCTGGCCGCGACGGACCCGTTCGACTGGCGCATCGACTGGTACCGGGGCGTCGCCGCGATGGCGGGAGGCAACGCGGCCGAGGCGCGGGTGTCGTTCGACGCCGTCTACGACGAACTGCCCGGTGAGCCGGCCGCTCGGCTGGCGCTGGCCGCCGCGATCGAGTGCACGGGCGACGCCGACACGGCCGCCAAGCTCTACGAGCGGGTCTGGCGCGTGGATCGCGGGTACATCAGCGCCGCCTTCGGACTCGCCCGCATCCGCCTGGCGGCGGGTGACCGTGCCGGTGCCCTCGCGGTGCTCGACCAGGTGCCCGACAGCTCCAGCCTGCACATCGCCGCGCAGGTGGCCGGCGTACGCGCCAGCCTGGGCGCCGATGTGCACGCGCTGAAGCACGACGACCTGATCGCCGCGTCCAGCAGGTTGGAACGGATCACCCTGGACGTGGAGCGCCGCGCCCTGCTGGCCGTGGAGATGCTGGAGGCCGCGCTGAACTGGATGACCGGCACGAGGCTCCCGGGTCACCGGCTGCCGCCGGGTGCCCGGGTGCTGGGGCACGAGCTGAGCGAGCGTGGACTGCGCTTCGGGCTGGAGCAGGCGTACCGGGCGATGGCGCAGCTGGCGCACGATCCCGACGTCCGTGTCGCGCTCGTCGACCAGGCCAACGCGGTGCGCCCGAGGACGCTGACGTGAGGGCCTGCCCCGAACACGGCCCGCCGAGCGAGGCGGAGCACCGGTTCTGTGAGGTCTGCGGGCGCAATCTCACCACCGGTGAGCCGCCGCGCGTGGAGGTACCCACGGTGTGGGTGTCGTCTCGCGCGTCGGGCACGGCGTGCGGGGGGTGCGGCGAGACATTCACGAGCGCCGAGGCGTACTGCGACCATTGTGGACGCCGGCGTTCGGTGGGACGCGACCATGCGGAGCTGGATCTGGGCACCGTCGCGGCCGTGACCGACACGGGCCGCCGGCGCCGCCGCAACGAGGACGCGGTCGTCGTGGGCCGGTCGGCTGGGCTCAACCTGGCCGTGGTGTGCGATGGCGTGTCCACATCGACCCGTTCCGACGCGGCGTCGCACGATGCCTCGGAGGCGGGCCTCACGTCGCTCCTGGCGGATCTGGGTCGCGGTGCCGATCCGGCGAAGGCCACTGTGGAGGCAGCCCGGGCGGCTGCCGCGGCGGCGCGGGCGGGTGCCGAGGCGGGCGACGGCGACGCGCCACCCAGCTGCACCTACGTCTCCGGGGTTGTGACACCGGAAGGCGGGGCGGTGGGCTGGGTCGGGGGCAGCCGTGGC
>NZ_JAIBNX010000331.1 GCF_026130045.1 Micromonospora sp. CPCC 205371 | reverse complement strand
CCCCCCCCGCCCCCGGGGCGCCCGGGCCCGGGCTGGGTCTCGACGCTGCTTCTGCGCCTTTTCCTGCGCCTGTGGCAGGACCAGGACGTCGCGGCGGCGGTCGCCGCCGCGGGGGAGAGCTACGACCGGCGGCGGGAGGCGTTGCGCGCCGCGCTCGGCGCGCGCGGTCGCACGGGCATCAACGTCTGGGTTCCGGTACCGGACGAAACGCGCGCCGTGACCACGCTGCGTGATTTGGGGTACGCCGTGGCGCCCGGCGCGCTGTACCGGCAGTCCTCGCCGCAGGCGGTGCGGATCACGGTGAGCCGGCTCGCCGAGACGGACATCGCGCCGCTGGTCACGGCCGTGATGCGAGCGGCGGGCGGCGCCGGTTCCGGCATCTTTAGCGCGTGATGGGGTACAAAGACGGGCATGGCCCAGACCGCTGTGGGTGCCCAGGAGTTCGTACCCGATGCCAAGTCGCTCGATGAGCTGAAAGCCGCCGCCCCCGGATGTCGCGGTTGCGAGCTCTACGAAAACGCCACTCAGGTGGTGTTCGGGCGGGGTGATGCGCACGCCAAGGTGGTGTTCGTCGGCGAGCAGCCCGGCGACGTCGAGGACCAGAAAGGGCTGCCGTTCGTCGGGCCGGCCGGCCACCTGCTGCGCCGCGCGGTCGACGAGGCCGGCATGGACCCGCGGCACATCTACATCACCAACGCGGTGAAGCATTTCCGGTTCCAGATGCGCGGCAAGCGCCGGATCCACCAAACCCCCGACCGCATCCACATCGAGGCGTGCCGGCCATGGTTGGTGTCGGAGTTCGCGCTGCTGAAGCCACAGGTCGTCGTGGTGCTCGGCGCGACCGCGGCCAAGGCGCTGCTCGGGCCCTCGTTCCGGGTGACCCAGTCGCGCGGGCAGGTACTGCCGTGGCCGGAGTCCGCCCGGCGGCCGGAGGACTTCCCGGTCGAACCCGCCAAGCTGGTCGCGACGATCCATCCGTCGGCTGTGCTGCGGGCCGACGACCGGGAAATCGCGTACAACGGCCTGGTGGCGGATCTCAAGGTGGCCGCGGGGGTGCTTGACTGAAGGTATGGAGCAGCATCTCTACGAGCCGATCCACGAGGAGTTCCGGGCGCTGTGCCGGGAGTTCCTGGCGCGGGAAGCCGTGCCGCATTACGCCTCGTGGGAAGAGCAGGGCATCGTCGACCGCGAGGTCTGGCGCAAGGCAGGCGCCGCCGGGCTGCTCGGCATGGACGTCGACGAGGAGTACGGCGGTGGTGGGCAGCGTGACTTCCGCTTCAACGCGGTGCTGCTCGAGGAGACCGTCACGTCGGGTTGCTCGGGGCTGGGCTTCGGGTTGCACAACGACGTCGTCGCGCCGTACCTGACCGATCTGACCACCCTCGACCAGCGCAAGCGGTGGCTCCCCGGCTTCTGCTCCGGAGACCTCGTCACCGCCATCGCGATGAGTGAGCCGGGCGCCGGTTCCGACCTAGCCGGCGTGCGCACGTCGGCGGTGCGCGACGGTTCCTTTTATGTCCTGAATGGACAAAAGACGTTCATCACGAACGGCGAGATGGCGGATCTGGTGGTCGTGGTCGCCAAGACGGCGGCGGATCAGGGCGCGCACGGTGTGAGCCTGATCGCGGTCGAGCGCGGCACAGCCGGGTTCACGCGCGGGCGGCGGCTCGAAAAGGTCGGCCAGAAAGCCAACGACACCGCCGAGCTCTTCTTCGACGACTGCCGGGTACCGGTCGACAACCTCATCGGCACCGAAAACCACGGCTTCTACCACCTGATGGCCAACCTGCCCCGGGAACGCCTGAGCATCGCGGTGGGTGCGGTCGCCGCCGCCGAACGGCTGCTCGCCATCACGCTCGACTACGCGCGGTCGCGAGAGGCGTTCGGGCGGCCGATCGGAAAGTTCCAGCACAACCGGTTCCTGCTCGCGGAGCTCGACACCGAAATCACCATCGCGCGGACGTTCCTCAACCACTGCGTGAGCGAGTTCAACGCGGGCCGGCTGTCTGTAGTGGACGCGGCGAAAGCGAAGTGGTGGACCACCGAGCTGCAGAACAAGGTGGCCGACCGGTGCGTGCAACTGCATGGCGGATACGGGTACATGCTGGAGTACCCAGTGGCGAAGGCGTGGCTCAACAGCCGGGTGCAGACGATCTACGGCGGCACCACGGAGATCATGAAAGAGATCATTGGCCGTAGTCTCGGCCTGTGAACGTCGCTCTCATTCAACGGCGGACGCTGGCGCTGCTGTGTGGCACTCAGATCATCGGCGGCATGGGCGTGGCCATCGGGCTGTCCGTGGGCGCGCTGCTCGCCGCCCGGCTCGCTGGCACCGGGCTGTCCGGGTTGGCGCAGAGCGCCGCGGTGGTCGGTGGCGCGTTGATGGCCGTGCCGGCGACCCGCGTCATGACGGTGTGGGGGCGGCGGGCGGGACTCGCGCTCGCGTACCTC
Source organism: Micromonospora sp. CPCC 205371 (assembly GCF_026130045.1). GTDB lineage: Bacteria > Actinomycetota > Actinomycetes > Mycobacteriales > Micromonosporaceae > Phytohabitans. The sequence goes on along the minus strand of NZ_JAIBNX010000331.1, from coordinate 3,996 downwards.
GTCGGCGGGCTGGGCAGCGTGCTGATCGTCGTGGCGGCCGCCACGACGTGGGTACCGCTGCTCTTCGTGGGCATGCTGCTGTTCGGCAGCGGCACGACGGCCAACCTCCAGGCCCGGTACGCGGCGGTGGACCTCGCCGCCCCGGAGCGCCGGGCGCGGGAAATGTCGCTCGTGGTGTGGGCGACCACCGTGGGGTCGGTGGCGGCGCCGAACTTCGCCTCGCTCGCAGACGATGCGACATCGCGGCTCGGGCTGCCGGTGCTGTCGGGGCCGTTCGCGTTCAGCGCTGTGGCGTTCGCACTGGCCGCTGTGGTCATGCTCGTGTTTCTGCGTCCCGATCCACTATTGACGGCGCGGCGACTCTCTGAGGTCACCACCGCTCCCCGGCGCTCTTTCCGGCCCGCTCTGCGCGCCATCGCCGGCCTGCCCGCCGCCCGGCTCGGCATGGCGGCCGCCGCGGTCGGACACGTGGTCATGGTCGGGGTGATGTCGATGACCCCGGTGCATCTGGGAACGTTCCACGGCGACGCCGACGTGCTACGCGTCGTCGGGATCGTGCTGAGCCTGCACATCGCCGGCATGTACGCGCTGTCGCCGGTCGTCGGGCTGCTCACCGACTGGCTCGGACGGCGGCCGGTCATCCTCGGCGGGGTCGGGCTGCTGCTCGTGGCGTGCGCGCTGGCAGGGACGGCTGGGCATAACACGGTGCGGTTGTCGGTGGGGCTGTTCCTGGTGGGGCTGGGCTGGTCGTGCACGATGGTGGCCGGCTCGACGCTGCTGTCCGAGTCGGTGCCCGACGAGGTACGCCCGGCCGCCCAGGGCCTCTCCGACATGGTGATGGGGCTGGCCGGAGCGTCGGCCGGCGCGCTGGCCGGGTTCCTTGTGGAGCTGAGCGGGTATGCGACGCTGAACCTGCTCGCGGCGATCGCGACGGTGCCGCTGATCGCGCTAGCGTTGCGGCCGACGGTCTTGGTGAAGGGAACGTAGGGTGCGGCTGACCGACTTCTGGACGCGGCTCGAGCAGGCGTTCGGGCCGGGGTACGCGACGAGCATCGCGTCTGACCAGGTGCTGCCGCAGCTGGGCGGCCGGACGATCCAGCAGGCGCTCGACGCTGGGGTCGCCACCGTGGTGGTGTGGCGGGCGGTCGTGGCCGCGTATCCAGACCGGGTGCCCGCTCGGCTGCATTAGCGTCATGCGCCGCCTCCCGCAGCCGGCCCGGAGTCGAGGAAGCTGTGAGGGCGGCGCATGACCCGCGCGAGCGGAGCGAGCGCCAGTTGGTACGTGTCGGTACTTGCATCGTACACATGTTCGGCTATTGTCCACACTTGGGCGCTTGTCCACAGGCCACGGCCGGTCGGCTGTTTTCTGTCAGACCCAGCGCCTAGCGTGTCCGCGTGACGAGAAGCTCTTCGGCGAAGACGACCGCTAAGACGGCGAATGTAGGGGTGGCGGCAATGGCGGCAGGACCTGACAAGGAAAAGGCGCTAGACCTCGCTCTCGCGCAGATCGACAAGCAGTTCGGTAAGGGCTCGGTGATGAGGCTGGGCGAGCGCCCGGTCATCCAGACCGCGATCATTCCGACCGGCTCGATCGCGCTTGACGTCGCGCTGGGTGTCGGCGGTCTGCCTCGCGGCCGCGTGATCGAGATTTATGGACCGGAGTCGTCTGGTAAGACGACGGTGGCGCTGCACGCGGTGGCCAGCGCCCAGCGTGCGGGTGGCATCGCGGCGTTCATCGACGCCGAGCACGCGCTCGACCCTGAATACGCCAAGGCGCTCGGCGTCGACATCGACTCGCTGCTGGTCTCCCAGCCCGACACGGGGGAGCAGGCGCTCGAGATCGCCGACATGCTGATCCGGTCCGGCGCGCTCGATGTGATCGTCATCGACTCGGTGGCCGCGCTCGTGCCGCGCGCCGAGATCGAGGGCGAGATGGGCGACAGTCACGTGGGTCTCCAGGCGCGCCTGATGAGCCAGGCGCTCCGCAAGATCACCGGTACCCTCAACAACTCGGGCACGACCGCGATCTTCATCAACCAGCTCCGCGAGAAGATCGGCGTCATGTTCGGCTCGCCGGAGACCACCACGGGTGGCCGGGCGCTGAAGTTCTACGCCTCGGTCCGGCTCGACGTGCGGCGCATCGAAAGCCTGAAGGACGGCACCGACGTGGTCGGCAACCGCACCCGGGTCAAGGTCGTGAAAAACAAGGTGGCGGCGCCGTTCAAGCAGGCCGAGTTCGACATCATGTATGGCAAGGGCATCTCCCGCGAGGGCTCGCTCATCGACGTCGGCGTCGAGCAGAGCATCATCCGCAAGTCCGGCGCCTGGTACACGTACGACGGTGACCAGCTCGGCCAGGGCAAGGAGAAGGCACGCGAGTTCCTGAAGGAAAACCCCGACGTGGCCGCCGAGATCGAGAAGAAGATCCTTGAGAAGCTCGGCGTCGGAGTGGGCGCTGGCGACGAGGCCGGTGGCCCGGAGCTGCCGCCGGTCGACTTCTGACCTTGAGCTGACACATGGTCGGACGACGGCGCGGAGCGCGCTCGGGGCGGGGCTGGGATGCCGCACCGCCCCGAGCCACCTCCGCAACTGGTGGCTCGGATAGGCGCTCTCGCCGGGCGCGCGCCAGCCCAGACCCAGACGGCGTCGCCGCCCTCGCCGACGACGAGTGGGAGTGGCCCGAAGGCGCCGTTCCCGGTGATCCCACGCCGGGGGCGGTTGGCTCGGCGCAGCCCGAAGCCGACCTCGGCCCAGACAGGTCCGGGCGTACGGCGAGGGAGTGGTCCAGATCGGACCGCGCCGAGCGCGGGCGCGGCGGCGGTGGTCGCGGGGCTGACAGCGGAGGCGAGCAGCCACGCGACGAGGCCGAGGTGGCGCGGGAGATCTGCCTGCGGCAGCTGGCCGTCCGGCCGCGCACCCGCGCCGAGCTCGCCAAGGCGCTCGCCAAGCGCGGCATCTCCGACGAGACCGCCGCGCAGGTGCTCGACCGGTACGACGAGGTCGGCCTGATCGACGACGCCGCGTTCGCGCGGGCGTGGGTATCGAGCCGCCACCACGGCCGTGGCCTGGCGCGCCGGGCACTCGCCAACGAGCTGCGCCAGCGTGGCGTCGCCGGTGACACGGTCAGCGAGGCCCTCGACGACCTCGACGACGACACCGAGGCGGCCACCGCACGGGCGTTGGTCGACCGCAAGCTCCGCGTGACGACAGGCTCGCCCGAGACGGTGTACCGGCGGCTGGTCGGCATGCTCGCCCGCAAGGGATACCCGGCCGGCCTGGCATACCGCGTGGTCAAGGACGCGATCGCGGCCCAGAGCGCCGAGGCGGCCGAGTTCGCCGAAGGCGTCGACCCCGACGCCTTGGCCGCCCAGGACCCCACCCCCACCCCCCCCCGACCCGCCGCGCCCCCGGCGCGGAGCCCGCCGGGTCGTCGGCGCCCCCCTCCTCCCGCCGATCAAGGGCGAATGCACGTGGTTGGATCTCTTTTCCGCGTGTATTTGGCCTTGATCGATGCGGATGTCCTTGATCGGCGGGCGTCGTTGAGCGCCGGGCGCGGCGCACACCCCGGCCGGCGCGGCCCGCGATGTGCGGCGGCGTGGGCGGCCGGGGTTGCCTATGTGGTGAATCGCTGCGCGTGGAGGGCGGCAATCCACCACGATCGCGCCCCGAAGGGCGCGGGATGATCCGGCGTAGGGACGAGTTCGGGGTTATCGCTTGGGTCCCAGCTGGGTTGAGGTAGCAACTCCCCGAACATGCGCGGTCATTGGCGGACCCGAGGTGACCGTCGTACCTCACGAAGCGCGCGCCGCCAGGCCAACAGTCCGCGCTCCCGGCACCTTGCGACCGGCGCGCAGCGCCTGGCAAGCGGCGCCTGGCCAGCGGTGCGTTGCCAGCGGCGCCGCGCGGCGAAGTGCGTGCCGCGATCAAGGGCATTCGCGTCGATCAAGGGCGAATGCACGTGGAAGTGAGATCAAACCTTGTGCATTCGCCCTTGAT
>NZ_JAIBNX010000330.1 GCF_026130045.1 Micromonospora sp. CPCC 205371 | reverse complement strand
CGCGGGGCGCGGCGGCGGGGCGCGGCCGCGGGGCGCGGCGGCGCCGTGCGGGGGCCGTCGGGCGGGTGAGTACGGAGGGTGACGGCATGGGTGCGACACGCCCGGCACATCATCTGGTGTTGGTGTTTTGTGCTGACACCCATATATGGTGTGCCCGCAGCTGGTTCGACCCTCCACCCAGGAGGGTCGAGGCAAGAGGGAACCCGGTGCGAGTCCGGGACTGCCCCGCAGCGGTGAGTGGGAACGACCGCCGTCAACCAAGCACTGGGCCTTTGCCGGCCTGGGAAGCGACGGCCAGTAGGCGACCATCCGTGGTCACGCCCGCGAGTCCGAAGACCTGCCAGCGCAGCGCACGCCACCCGGCGTGCGGGGGGCGAAGGGCGCGCGGGGCGGGCGGCGGCGGGCGGCTGGCCCCGCCCCGGGGGCGCACTGGGCGGAAGCCCACCGGGGACGGCCGACGCCGACAGCCGGCCCCTGCCCTGGGCCGGTGGGCGCCCTCCCGCGCGCCGGCGACCTCGGTAGAGGCGACGGTAGGGGGACATGACAGTCATGCGGGTCCGTAAGCGTAACGGTGACACCGAGACGGTCGACGTCAACAAGATCGTGCGGGCGGTCGAGCGGTGGGTGGACGACCTGGACGAGGTCGACCCGCTGCGGGTGGCGACCAAGACGATCAGCGGGTTGTACGACGGGGCGACCACGGCCGAGCTGGACCGGCTGTCGATCCAGACGGCGGCGGAGCTGATCGGTGAGGAGCCGCAGTATTCGAAGCTGGCGGCGCGGCTGCTGGCGGCGTTCGTGGACAAGGAGGTCCGCGGGCAGGGCGTGGCGAGCTTCAGCCAGTCGATCCGGTACGCGCACCAGCAGGGGCTGATCGGCGACGAGACGGCGGCGTTCGTGGCCCGCAACGCGCGCAAGCTCGACGACGCCATCGATCCGGACGGAGACCTGCGGTTCGAGTACTTCGGGCTGCGCACGGTCGCCGACCGGTACCTGCTGCGGCATCCGGAGAGCCGGCTGGTGGTGGAGACGCCGCAGTACTGGCTGCTTCGGGTGGCTTGCGGCCTGTCCGAGACGCCCGCCGAGGCGATCGGGTTCTACCGGTTGATGTCGAGCCTGGCGTACCTGCCGAGCTCGCCGACGCTGTTCAACTCCGGCACTCGGCACACACAGATGTCGTCGTGCTTCCTGGTCGACTCGCCGCGCGACGAGCTGGACTCGATCTACGAGCGCTATCACCAGGTCGCGAAGCTGTCGAAGTTCTCCGGCGGCATCGGCATCTCCTGGACGCGGGTACGTGGCCGGGGCGCGCTGATCCGCGGCACCAACGGCAAGTCCAACGGCATCGTGCCGTTCCTCAAGACCCTCGACGCCGGCGTGGCAGCGGTCAACCAGGGCGGCCGGCGCAAGGGCGCCGCGTGCGTCTACCTCGAACCGTGGCACCCGGACATCGAGGAGTTCCTCGAACTGCGCGACAACACCGGCGAGGAGTCCCGCCGCACGCACAACCTGAACCTGGCCAACTGGATACCGGACGAGTTCATGCGCCGCGTGGAGGCCGACGCCGACTGGTCGCTGATCGATCCGACCGACGCGCCGGAGCTGCCCGACCTGTATGGCGAAGCATTCGATGAGGCGTACCGGGCGGCGGAGAAGAAGGCGGTCAGGACGGTCAAGGCCCGTGACCTGTACGGGCGGATGATGCGCACGCTGGCGCAGACCGGGAACGGGTGGATGACGTTCAAGGACGCGTCGAACCGGCTCTCCAACCAGACCGGCACCCCCGGCAACACGATCCACCTATCGAACCTCTGCACCGAGATCCTCGAGGTCAACTCGGACGACGAGACGGCGGTCTGCAACCTGGGTTCGATCAACCTGGGCGCGCACGTGACCACCGGCGGCGTCGACTGGGAGAGGCTGCGCGACACGGTCCGCACCGCGGTGGTCTTCCTGGACCGGGTGATCGACATCAACTTCTACCCGTCCGCGCAGGCCGCCGCCTCCAACCCGCGGTGGCGGCCGGTCGGGCTGGGGCTGATGGGCCTGCAGGACGCGTTCTTCACGCTCCGGTTGCCGTTCGACTCGGAGGCCGCCCGGGAGCTGTCCACCCGGGTACAGGAAGAGATCTTCCTGACCGCGCTGGAGACCTCCGCGGGACTGGCTGAGCGATTCGGGACGCATCCGGCGTACCCGGAAACCCGCGCCGCGAAGGGTGAGCTGCACCCGGACCTGTGGGGCGCCGAACCGTCGCAGACCGATCGGTGGGCGGCGCTGCGATCGAAGGTCGCGGCGACCGGCCTGCGCAACTCGCTGCTGGTGGCGATCGCGCCGACCGCCACCATCGCCTCGATCGCCGGCTGCTACGAGTGCATCGAGCCGCAGGTGTCCAACCTGTTCAAGCGCGAGACGATGTCGGGCGAGTTCCTTCAGATCAACACCTATCTGGTACGCGAGCTGAAGGCGCGCGGGCTGTGGACGGCGCCCATCCGGGAGCAGATCAAGCGGGCCGAGGGGTCCGTGCAGGGCGTCGCGGACCTGCCCGCCGACGTGCGCGAGCTGTTTCGCACCGCGTGGGAGCTGCCGCAGCGGGCCCTGATCGACTTGGCCGCGGCGCGAGCGCCCTACATCGACCAGTCGCAGTCGCTGAACCTGTTCATGAGCGCGCCGACCATCGGCAAGGTCTCCTCGATGTACCTGTACGCCTGGAAAGCCGGACTGAAGACGACCTATTACCTGCGGTCGCGGCCGGCGACCCGAATCCAGCAGGCGACCGTCGCCATCACGCCGGTGACGACCGCCGCCGACGACGTGACCTGCTCCCTTGAGAACCCCGAGAGCTGCGAGGCTTGCCAGTGATGTTGCTCGACCCCGGCATGGACCTGACCCTGCGGCCCATGCGTTACCCGCACTTCTTCGACCGCTTCAAGGACGCCATCAAGAACACCTGGACCGTCGAGGAGGTGGACCTGCACTCCGACCTCGCCGACCTGGGAAGGCTCTCCACCGCGGAGAAGCACCTGGTCAGCCGCCTGGTCGCGTTTTTCGCCACCGGCGACACGATCGTGGCCAACAACCTGGTGCTCAACCTCTACCAGCACGTCAACTCGCCCGAGGGACGGCTGTACCTCTCCCGGCAACTGTTCGAGGAGGCGGTGCACGTCCAGTTCTATCTGAACCTGCTCGACACGTACGTGCCGGACGAGCAGGAGCGGTTCGAGGCGTTCGCCGCGGTGGAGAACATCCCCTCGATCGCCCGCAAGGCCGAGTTCTGCTTCAAGTGGATCGACTCGGTGTTCTCGCTGCGCGAGCTTCGCAGCAGGGAGGACCGGCGGGCGTTCCTGCTCAACCTGATCTGCTTCGCCGCCTGTATCGAGGGCCTGTTCTTCTACGGCGCCTTCGCCTACGTGTACTACCTGCGCTCTCGCGGCCTGCTACACGGGCTCGCCAGCGGCACCAACTGGGTGTTCCGTGACGAGTCCATGCACATGGCGTTCGCGTTCGACGTCGTCGACACGGTGCGCCAGGAGGAGCCCGACCTGTTCGACGCCGAGATGGAGCGTCAGGTCAAGGACATGCTCGCCGAGGCCGTCGAGTGTGAGGCGCAGTTCGCCGCCGACCTGCTCGAACAAGGCGTGTCCGGCATGTCGTTGGGTGACATGCGTTCCTATCTGGAGCATGTCGCCGACCGGCGGCTGGCCGTACTGGGCATCGAGCCGATGTACGGCAGCAAGAACCCGTTCGCGTTCATGGAGTTGCAGGACGTGCAGGAGCTGTCGAACTTCTTCGAGCGGCGGGTGTCGGCATACCAGGTCGGCGTCACCGGCACGGTCACCTTCGACGACGACTTCTGAAGGTCCGCGCCACGCCGCGCCGCGCGACCTGCGCCACGCCGCGCAGCGCGCTCCGCGTGGATCAAGGGCGAATGCACGTGGTTGGATCTCTTTTCCGCGTGCATTTGCCCTTGATCGATGCGATTGACCTTGATCGGCGAGCTCCGCTGCGTCCGCGCGGGTTGTGGGGCCGCGGAGGGTGAGGCCGCGGGAGCGGCGGTCCGGAGCACCGCGGACGTCGCGGTAGCCCAAAATCTCCTGAATTGGTCGTCTAGAGGATCCGGAGGTGGAAGCCGCCGTCGACGTCGATGACCTGGCCGGTGCTGAACGGCAGTAGGTCGGTCGCTACCGCAACGACAGCCTTGCCCACATCCTCGGGCTGACCCCAGCGGCGGATCGGCGTGATCCCCTCGTTGAAGATCAGGTTGTCGTACTTCTCCTTGACCGCGCCGGTCATGTCGGTCTCGATGATTCCGGGCCGGATCTCGTACACGTTGATGCCGTGCTCCGCCAGCCGCGCCGCGTACAGCTGCGTGGCCATCGCCAGGCCGGCCTTCGCCACGCAGTAGTCGCCCCGGTTGAGGCTGGCGGTGTACGCGCTGATCGAGGAGATCGTGATGATCTTCGGGTTCGTGACAGTTTCGGCCTGCTCGATCATGCGCCGTGCGACGAGCTGCGTCAGAAAGTAGGGGCCCTTGAGGTTGATGTTGATGAGCCGGTCGAACGACTCCTCACCAGCGTCCAGCAGGTCGGCCCGCACGTTCGGCGCCACGCCAGCGTTGTTGACGAGCAGGTCGATCCGGCCGAACGCGCCCACCGCCTCGTCGACCAGCCGCTCCCGGTCAGCCCCGCTGGAGATATCGGCCTGCACCAGGTGGGCGCGCTGGCCGGCGGCCTCGACCTGCTTGCCGACCTCGCGCGCGGCGTCAGCGTTGCTGGCGTAGTTGACCACGACGTCGTACCCGGCGCCGGCCAGCGCCAGCACGATGCCCCGGCCGATGCCCCGGGAACCCCCGGTGACGATCGCGGCGCGGGTCACCGGGTCCCGCCGAAGAATGTGTAGTACGGCTCGTCCCTGGCGACCCGCTGGACGTACAGCGCGAGCTCGCGGGCGTGGTAGTCGCCCCACATGCTCGACTCGCCGTTCGGCACCTTCTGCCCGGCCGGCACGTGGTCCCAGCCGTTCGGGCGGTGGTACACAGAGTGCAGGATCAGGCCTTGGTGGCGAGGGTCGGTGCTCAGATACGGCTCGTCGAAGATCGTGTCGCATACGGTCAGGCCGGCCTGCCAGTACCGCTGGCCCTCGTCCGGGTCGCCGTTGGTGCTCAGGTACCGGCCGAGCCGCAGCAGGCCCTGCGCGGCGATCGCAGCCGCCGAGGAGTCGACCGGCTCGTGCTCGTTGTACGGGTCGGCCGGGCGGTCCAGATAGTCGCCGAGCTTGGCGAGCCCGGGCGCTCCGGTGTCCCAGTACGGCACGCCGTCGGTCGGAGTGTGCTCGATGTAGAAGTCACAGGTGGCGGTGGCCGCCTTGAGCATCGTGGCCACGACCTCGGGCTTCGTCTCCTCGGGCCGGCTCGCCAAGAACTCCAGCTGCTCGGGGAAGCCGACCATCGCCCAGGCCAGGCCGCGCGTCCAGGTGCTGAAGGGCGAGTACCCCTGCTGGGTGCTCGGGCAGCGGTAGCTGCCGTCGTTGACGTTGAAGATCGACTCGTGGGCCGTGCGGCCGCGGATGTCGTAGCTGTCCCGCCCCTCGCCGTAGAAAATATTCCACTTGGCGGTGTTCGCGGCGTGCTCGACGATCCGGTCCAGCAGCGAGATCCGCTCGTCGCGCTCGCCCATCAGCACGTGGCCAAGCTGGTGCGAGACGGCGAGGGCCCGGCAAGACCGGATGGTGTCGACGAAGAGCGACTGCGGGCCGTTGAACGAGTAGATGTAGCCGCTGCCGTCCGCCGTGCCACGCCAACGGGCAGCCTGCACGGCTCCCGTGATCTTCAGAGCCAGCTCGTAAAAGTCCAACTGGCCGTCGTCGTTGCGCCCTTCCAGAGCGAGCCGCCACAGATTCCCGTACGTGCTGACGTTGTTGAACCCGTGGTCGTGCACGCCGATGTGGCTGACGTGGCTCGCCATGACCCGGATGGTGAGGTCGCGAGCCAGGTCGAGGAAGCGCCGCTCGTCGGTAGCGTCAAACTGGAGCACGGCTGAGCCGTACTGGAAGCCCTGGGTCCATTCGGTCCAGCCGCGAGCGGTGTACTGTCCCTCCACGGTGAAGACCGGCGACGGCGAGCCCGGCGGGCAGGTCTTCTCGATCGAGTCGATCTTTTGCGCCGAGGCGTCCCACAGCCGCTCGATCTTGGGTAGCAGGGCCGTGGGGGTCAGCCCGTCGTCGATCCGCATCATGAGCCCAGCATAGGAAAGCGCATTCCCGCAGGGAAGAGCGGCCCACCTTTCCGCCTGGTCGTCCGCTGCGACCCTGATTCCCACGTCACCGTCGCCGGTGCCACGCTCGCGCGCGACGGCCCGGCGGGCGCGGCGTCGGTCTGACGCGGCACCGATCGCACAGCTCGACGGCATCGATCAAGGAGATCTGCGTGGATCAAGGGCGAATGCACGCGGAAAAGAGATCCAACCACGTGCATTCGCCCTTGATCGGCGG
>NZ_JAIBNX010000033.1:32296-53042 GCF_026130045.1 Micromonospora sp. CPCC 205371 | reverse complement strand
CGCCGCCTGCCCAGGCCGACCCCGGCCACGCCGACCAGCCCCGCCACGGCGCCGACCGTGCCCAGCGCCCACCCCGCTGTGCCGGTTTTGGGCAGGCCCTCGGGCGTCGAAGTCGGCGACGGCGAGGCGGCCGGGTCCGTCGCGGACGTCGAAGGCTCGACGCTGGCGGACGGCTCGGGCGTCGCCGTGGTTGACGGCGTCGGCGAGGCGGTGCCGGTCGGGTCGGCGGTCGGGTCGGCCGAGACGGACGCGGACGGCTCCACGCTCGGCCCGGTCGTGGGCTCGGTCGCGGCGGCCGGCGCCGCCAGCGCCATCAGCAAGGCGACCGCGAACGCGGCGACGGTCAGCCCAATGGCCCGGATCTTGCGGATCAAGGTGTCTCCCTCATCAGTTGGGGGTCGGCCCCAGCCGCGGGCGCGGCCGGGGAGTCTGCGGGTGTGCCCCAGGTGGCGGCCTCGGCGTGCGCGAGCGCCTCCTGGGCGCGGGCCTCATCGAGGAGCTGCGCGCCGCGCGCGGTGAGCCGGTACAGGCGGACGCCGTACCGGTCGGCGTCGTCGACCAGCTCCCCCAGCTGCCACCGTTGGAGGGGCCGCAGCCGCTGGGTCGCTCGCCGGCGCATCGCCGGCGGGCCTGGGTCGACCTCGAAGTCCGGTGCGGTGAAACGGGGGTCCATGTGCACGCGGTGCTGGGCGACCGCGGCCAGCAGAGCCACGTCGTCAGCCGTCAGCGCGATCTCCATCGGGGCACCTCCTCGGGTGTCATGCCGCCTGGGCCGTACGCCGCGGCGGCGGGTGTTTGACCGGGACCAGGTAGCGGCCGTCGATCGCCTCGCACAGCCGCCGCCGGCGTGCCTCGGTCACCGCCGGGTCCTCCGCCACCCGGCGCGGCACAGCCGGCCGGTCCACCAGCAGCGGCCGCGGCAGGTCGGGCAACGGTGGCGGCCCGAACCGCTCGGCCAGCAGCGCGTCGAGCAGCTCCTGACGAGCGGCGCGGTCCATCGGTCACCGCCTTGCGGTGAGCCGGGCCAGCGGCGAGGGCCGGCCCGCCGGAGTGGCACGCACCGCGTCCCAGTCGATGGCGGGGTGCTCGGCGAGCACGTCCAGGTCGGCCTGCCGGTACAGGGGCACCTGCGGCGTGGCGCGGCGCCGCTGCCACGAGCTGCGCACGTGGGTGACCGGCTGGAGCCAGCCGGCGCGGACCAGGTGGTCGACATCGCAGCGGCGCACACGCAGGTAGGCGGCGACCTGGTCGGTGGTGTGCAGCCGGCCGCGTTCCATCGCGCGCTCCAGCACCGCCCGGTCGGTGAACGCCTCCAGCGCCGTGCCGCTGTACACGGGGTTGCCCTTGTAGGCGCCGGTGCACGGGATCAGGCCCAGGTCGGACAGCTCCAGCAGCACGTCCGGGGGCACGTCGATGCCGAACCGGTCGGAGAGCACCTCCGCGCACCGGTACGCGCCCAGGTCCGGGGGTGCCTCCTTGACCGTGTCAGTCACGGCCGGGCTCCGGCGTCGAGTCGCTGTAACGGGTTGACGGCCCGGACAGCAGCAGCTCGCACAGCTCCCGCAGCACCCCGCCGGAACTCTGTACATGCCACTTCCGGTCCGCGCACACTGGGCAGCCGTCGCGGCACCAGCGCGTCGACTCGTCCGGCTTGAGCAGGTACCGCTGGCGTTCGGCGATCGCCCGCGCGTGGCACAGCACGGCGGCCGCCTCCAGCAGGTCCTCCAGGTCGGTGCGTGCGTGGGCGATCAGCGCGGCGTCCGGCTCGGACTGCGGGTGCTTGCCGTAGACGCCGGTCAGCGCGATCACCCCGTAGCCGGTGTCCAGCGACCCGGGCGCGTACACGAACTCGTGGCCCTGGGCGGCGCCGCCGGGTGCGTCCGGGCTGTTCCAGGCCAGGCCCGGGTCGTGCTTCCACGGGCCCGGCGTCGCGGCCGCGAGGCGGGCGCGGATCGCGGCGAGCCGCTCGTGGGTGATCTCAGGCATCGGTGTTGACCTCCTGGTCGTCGCGCTCGCCGAGGACGGCGAAGTCTCGGGCGCGGCCGGCGGCGGCGAGCAGCTCGCGCCGGCGGTCAGTGGGGCTCTTGCGTGGGGTGCGGGGGCGGCGGTGGATGGTGTTCTGGCGCGGCAGCAGGCACCAGCGGCACGGCGCGGTCGGCTTGCCTGACCAGTCGCGGGTCTCGTCGGCCGGGTCCGCCTCGTACGGGTGCGGGGCCTTCGGGTCCGGACGGTCCGCCGGCACGGCCTCGGGCACGGTGTCGGTGGCCGCGTCGAGCGGTAGGGCGGTCTGGCCGGGCACCGCGGCAACGAACGCGGCGCGCGGCAGCAGCGGAAGCGCCACGCCAGCGCGGGCGATCCGCAGCCGGCGCCGGCACACCGGGCCGCGGTGCAGCGCCCGGGACAGCGGGTCGCGCAACGGCTGACCACAGTCCAGACACTCCACATCGGACGCCCCGGACGCCCGGCCGATCGCCATGACGGTCACCCCCGTTCGGCCGCGGGAAGCGTCTGCGTCGGCCACGCGTCCCGGTGCCGGGCGGCCTCCCGGTCCGCCGACGGCTTGGACAGCTCGGCCAGCCGGAAGGCGCCGACGTCGACGCGCTGGGCTGGCGGCCGGTGCCGGCCGGTGTAGCGGTCCTCGTCGACGAGCTGGGCACGCCGGCGGCGCCGCACGATCACCAGCACCGCCCAGCCGGTCCCGGTAGCGCCGATCAGCGCGGCCGCCGGCACCGCAAGCAGCGTCTGCACATCAACCACGCCAACCACCCGCCCGCTGACGCAGCTGACGGTTGACAGCGGCCGCAGACACGCCACGCTGTGCCGCCGCCGGCGGCTCCTGGTCGCCGATCACGTGATGCCCGTCCGGCTGCCACCGCTCGGCCGTCAGCGTCGCCAGATGCTGCACCGTCGCCCGCCGATCCGGCGGCGCCGAACGCACGGCCAGGTCGACCAGGTCGGCGAGGATCTGCGCCACGTTCGCGTCGTCGTCGCGGCGCCGGGCCCGCACCGCCACAGCGACGAGCGCGCCGCCGACCAGGGCACCGAAGATCGCCGCGACGATCACGGCGGTCACGTTCACGACCACTGGACCTCCTCGAAACCGTCGGGCAGCAGCCGCGCCAGCGCGCGGACCGCCCGGTACTGGAGCGCCTTGATCGCGCCCTCGTTCTTGCCCATCGCCCTGGCGGTCTCGGCGACCGTGAAGCAGTTCAGGAAGCGCAGGACGATGCACTCCCGCTGCTCCGGGTTGAGCTGCAGGACGGCGGCCAGCAGGGCGACGTTGGTGATGTGGTCGACCACAGCTGTCTCGGGCGCACCCTCCGGGCAGCGGTCGGCGCGGTCGGCGTCGAGCACGTCGCCGGTGGTGACCTCCAGCCGGTACCGGCCGGACTTGAAGTGGTCCGCGACTAGGTTGCGGGCGATCGTGACCAGCCACGCGCCGAGGTCGCGGCCCTGCCAGGTGAAGGAGTCGATCCGCTTCAAGGCCCGCAGGAACGTCTCGGACGTGATGTCCTCGGCCAACGGCCGGCTACCGACCCGGAAGTACACGAACCTGAAAACCGTGTCCTGGTAACGCTTGTAAAGCGCGCCGAACGCGTCCCGGTCGCCGGACTGCGCCTGCACGATCAGTGCCCACACCTGGGCCTGCTCGCCGACCGGCCCGTCGACGGGCGAGGCCTGCGTCGGCACCACCGGCGGTGTGGCCACCGCCGCCGTCACCGGGCACCCGCCCGTGCCCGACGCACCCGCCGCACCAGCCGCGGCCCCTGCACGCACACCGTCAGGTACGCCGCCACCGCGAGCAGCCCGCCGGCCTCCGGCCCGGCCTCGCGCACGCCGGCGGCGATCTCCGCGATCATGCGGCCACCGCCACCGCCAGCGGCCGGGCCTCGCGCTCCTGCCACGCCAGCGACACGATGTCGTCCGCAAGCGGCGGCGCCGGCGGCAGGGCCACGTCCACCGTGCACACCACCTGCACCGACCACGGGTGGTCCCGGCCCGCCGAGGTGATCCGCTTGACCGCGCCGCGCTGCCGGCGCACCCGCGACGACACCGCGTCCGTCAGGTCCAGCTGGCCGGCCCACACCACCACCGCGGCCTCGTCCGCCAGCTCGATCCGCAGCGACCAGCCGTCCTCGGACACCTCCACGTGCGCCGGCGGCGGACACCCCGCCGCCAGCCCGGCGGTGACCGCCCCCCCCCGGCCCGCGCGCCGCACCGCCAGGCCCTCGTCGAGGACCGCGGCCGCCGCGCTCGCGCCGACCGGCACGGGCACCGGGCGCACGTACGCCGGCGCGGCCTCCGCCACAGCGGCGATCCGCTCGTCCGGGTCACTGTGGTAGTCCTCGCCGACGCCGAGCAGGGCAACGTCGGCCAGGTCGTCGACGTCGCCGGCGTCCACGCCCGCACCACCGCCCGGCCCGTCCGGGTCCTCAGCGGTCAGCGCGACCCCAATGCCGTTCCAGTGCGCCCACGAGCTGGCCCGGATGCAGCCGACGCGGTGCTCGATCAGTACCTCTTCGTGTTCGGCGCCGAGCACGACCAGCCACCGCCGGAGATCGGCAATGCCCTCCAGCTCCAGGCGCAGCTCAACCATCGGGTTGCCGTCGTCGCACGGCTCCGGCTCGAACCGGATACCGCGCGGCGTCGGCGCGTTCGCCGACGCGATCGTCTTGAGCAAGGCTCGGCGGAACGGGCCGGGCTGCGTCACCACGACCGGCTCACTAGGGTTGGTCATCGAAACCAGTCCTTCCTAGGGAATGGGGTTTCGTGGCCCTCGCTGCGGCGGCATCCGCGCGAGGGCCCGCTCTCAATCGCTGTCTTTCGGCCCAGGGCCGGCCGGACCGCCTGGGGCAGGACCGGCAGGGCCCGTCGGATGCGTCATGCCGGTCGTCCAGCGGCAGCCGCGCGGGCCGTCAACTCATCAGCGCGGAGTTGCCGAATGAGCTCCTCGATGTCCTGGCGGTAGACCATCCG
This sequence comes from Micromonospora sp. CPCC 205371, assembly GCF_026130045.1. Taxonomy (GTDB): domain Bacteria; phylum Actinomycetota; class Actinomycetes; order Mycobacteriales; family Micromonosporaceae; genus Phytohabitans. The sequence goes on along the minus strand of NZ_JAIBNX010000033.1, from coordinate 48,065 downwards.
CCGCTTGCCGAGTAGGAAACTCGGCAGCTCCCCGCTGGAGATCAATTTCCAGACGTACCGCTCTGTGACGCCGCCCAGCAGGACGGCTGTCTCCGGCACGTCGTGTGCGAGTCGCTGGGGCACGTCCGCGCCTCCTGCGATCTCACTCCGTCCCGTTGGAGCAGGTTGGATCTCACTCCTCTGCATGGGAGTGACCTTACATGCTCCTGTTCATGGGAGCGGGTAGTACGTTCGGACGATTTTCGACTGAATGAAAGCGCCTAACATCAGTGTCATGAGGTGTTACCAGCCGCCGACTCCGGCCACAGTGGCGCGTCGTCGACGCGCATGGAGACGCTCGCGCCGATTGGAGCGCTCCCGTCCATCGGATAGCCGTCCGATGAATCGGACTTACCTTGACGGCATGACTGTCGCCCCTGCCGTTGCTCGCGCTCGCTTCGCTCGGTTCGTCGAGCGAGCCCTGCGCGATGCCCGCGGGCGGGGAATGACGGACAAAGACATCCACTCGGCAACGGGCATCCCGCCGAGCACCTTCCACCGGTGGCAGGGCACCGACGGTGGCCTACCGAAGTGGGAGAAGGTCGCCGCGTTCTGCGCCGGCCTGGAGATTCCGCCGGCCGCGGCCGCGGCTGCGCTGGGGATCAGCCCCAGTCAACGAGAACCGCAGCCGGAGCCGACCCTCGATCCGGATCTAGCGCGCCTCGGGCGGCTGCTCCGCGACCCCAATGTCAGCGAGGCCGAGAAGCAGGCTGTACGGCACACCATCCGTATGCTCGCCCGCTCTCATCGCGTCGACGAACCGATCGGGGAGTAGCTATGGCAAGGCGCAAGCGCCCCGTCGCTCGACGGGGGGCCGACGGCTATTGGCACGTCTGGGTCACGGTCGGCACGAAGCCGAACGGACGCCCCGACCAAAGACACATCTCACGCCCAACACAAGACGAGGCCGAGGAGGCCGCCGACGAGCTGCTCGACAGCCTTCGCCAGAACGGTGCCGTGCCGAAGGCCGGCAAGAAGCTGACGGTGGAGGAGTGGCTGACGACGTACCTCGACACAATCGCCCCTCGTCGGTGCAACCCGGGCACCATCTACGACTACCGGAGCAAGTTGCGGAACTGGGTCTATCCGAAGTACGGACATAAGCGCATCGATCGCTTCACGCCGGAGAACCTCGACGCCATCTACACCGAGATGGACCGGGCGGGTAAGGCTTCCAGCCACCAACTCAAGGTCCACCGGATTCTGAGCCGGGCGCTCGACATCGCGATGCGTCGCGGCCACGTCGGCCGCAACGTCGCCAAGCTGGTCGACGCGCCCAGTGCCGACGACGTCAAGACCGAAGCAATGGCCGAGAAGTACGCCCTGCAGATCCTCAAGGTGGCCGCGGACCGGCGTAACACTGTGCGGTGGTCGATTGCATTCGCGCTCGGGCTGCGACAGGGGGAGGCGATTGGACTCCGCTGGCACGTAGACGGCCACGACCTCGTCGACCTGGACGAGGGCGTGATACACGTCTGGTACCAGCTCCGGCGACGCATCTATGAGCACGGATGCGGCGGGAGCTGCGGACGAAAGCGGGGCGCCGATTGCCCCGACCGCTCCGGTGGCGGCCTCATGTTCGTCAAGACCAAGGGCAAGAGTCGCCGCACCATCCCGATCCCAGAGCAGCTCCTTCCTGCCTTCCGGACGCACCGCCGCCAGCAGAGGAAGGAGATGTTGCGCTACCACGGCACATGGCCGGACCACGGGGCAGTCTTCACTACAGTCGACGGTCGGCTGGTTGATCCGCGCGACGACTACGACGAGTGGGTTTCCATCCTGCTGGAGGCAGGCGTACCGAAGCGGAAGCTGCACATCGCACGCCATACAGCGGCGACGCTGCTACTGGCGCAGGGCGTCGACATCCGGACCGTCCAGAAGATCCTCGGGCACCGAGACATTCGCACGACCCAGGGCTACACCCAGGGAGCCGACGAGCTCATGAAGGCCGCCGCCGACAAGATCGGGGGGCGCCTCTTCGCGGTGTAGGGCCATGATCATCCGTGTACTGATCCGTGTACTGAATGGGTCCGAATGAGACTGAACAGGACTGACGCAACATGCCACCATCAGGCACATTCATTCTGGATCATGGTGAAGCGCCAGACTCGTAATGCGTAGGTCGACGGTTCGATTCCGTCAGGCGGCTCCATACCGATCGAGGTCCCGGAAAACCGGGGCCTCGATCGCTTTCCGTGACGATCGTCGCGCTCGGCGTATGTTTGGTTGATAGCGACCCGGGTACCGCTGACCCTGCCAGCGGGCCAGGCAGGGAGCGATCACCATGGAGACACGGCTCAAGATTTCCGGACACCCGGTGCATCCGATGTTGATGACGCTGCCACTAGGTCTCTTCGTATGTGCCGCGCTGTTCGACTTCGGCGCGGTCATCGGCGGGCTCGCGTTCCTCGGGCAGGTTGGATATTGGACGATCGTGGCCGGCCTCTTCGCGGCTGTGCTCGCCGCGGGTGCCGGCATGGTCGACCTCTGGGACGTGCCCGGCGGTGCCGGCAAGCGCCGATCGGTGGCGTACCTGCTGGTCAACCTCGTGATGGTGGCGCTGTACGCGTTGGTGTGCATGGTGCGGGTGGAGACACAGACCAGCGCGCCGGGCGTCGCCGCGTTCTTGCTCGAGCTGCTCGCGCTGGCGGCCGGTGGATACGGGGCATGGTTGGGCGCCACGATGGTGCGCCAGTTCCGGATCGGCGTCGAGGCCGAGACCGAGGCCGAATTCGACGCCTTCGAAGCGCTGGGTGAGAGCCAGACTCCCTGACTCGTTTGCCCTTCTCCGTCCCGGGCACCACGAACGGGACGGAAGGAGGTCGCACCGATGGCGACGACACTGGACGGCAAGCGGGTCGCGTTCCTGGCCACCGATGGCGTGGAAGAGGACGAGTACACCAAGCCCCGTGAGGCGGTCGAAGGAGCCGGTGGTCAGCCGGAGCTGATCTCGATCAAGCCCGGCGAGATCCAGGCGTTCCAGCATCTCGAGAAGTCGAAGACGTACCCGGTCGACCGCACGGTGGCCGACGCGGACCCGGAGGACTACGACGCCCTGGTGCTCCCGGGCGGCGTGGCGAACCCGGACCGGTTGCGCACTGACCCGGACGCGGTGCGGTTCGTGCGGGCGTTCTTCGAGGCGCACAAGCCGGTCGCGGTGATCTGCCACGGGCCGTGGACGCTGATCGACGCGGGCGTCGTGGAGGGGCGCACGCTGACGTCGTGGCCGAGCCTGCGAACCGATCTCGCGAATGCCGGCGCCACCTGGGTCGACGAGCAGGTGTACGTGGACAACGGGCTCGTCTCCAGCCGCAAGCCCGATGACCTGCCGGCGTTCTGCTCGAAGCTGGTCGAGGAGATCGCCGAAGGCAGGCACTGACGGCCTGCGTGATGAGAAATCTGATGAGGGGTAGACGCATCTTGGGTTGATGCGTAGGCTGATGCGCGTGAAGCGGACCACGGTGACCCTCGATGGTGAAGCCGAACGCGTGGTCGAGGAGAGCGGAGCCGAGACGGCTCTGCGACGGCTGCTTGAGGAGTGGCTCATGGCGCATGGCGAGTCGGTCGACGTGCTCCGCAGCGAGGGCGGGCGCATTCGCACGCTCATTCAGGTCGCCGGCGAGGCACTGCACGAGCGTGCGCTCGACATCGGCTACACGCGGATGGCGGAGTGGTATGTAGACACCGACCCGCCGCGGCGCGCCGCCCGCGACCGTTGGGTTGGCCGGGAGGCCGAGCGGTGGGCCGCGGAAGACGCGGTCCGTTGATAGACCCGGCGCGTGGCCAGGTCTACTGGGCCGAGGTCGGCGGCATTGGTCGCAAGCCGTGGCTCGTCGTCTCCAACAATCGTCGCAACAAGCATCTGCAGAGCGTGCTGGCGGTCCGGATCACCACGACCGACCGGCACGCTGGCATGCCGACGGTGGTGCCGCTGAGCCAAGACGACCCGCTGGTGGGCTATGTGGTCTGCGACGACCTGGGGCCGGTCTACCGCGATGAGATCGTCGAGCCCGCCGGTGCCCTGTCGGGCCGCACGATGTTGGCCGTCAACGCCGCCCTGCGGGTGGCGCTGGGCATCGCTACTTGAGGACGCAGCGCTACTTGAGGATCATTTGGCCGGTGCGCTCGTAAGCGGCCAGGTCGGCGAGCGTCTCGGTCACGGTCGACGAGAGCGGCGCGGGCAGGCTGTCCAGTGCGAAGAAGCCCGCGTCGGTCGTCTCGTCGGTGACTCGGGCGAGGTCGCCGGCCCACTGATCGATCCGGAAGGCGATCACGAAGAGCTGATACGTGTCGGCGTACATGTTGGTGAAGGTGTACGCAGGGCCGGTGTAGAAACCAAACGGGGTGACCGCGCCCGCTTGGAGACCGGTCTCCTCGTAGACCTCGCGCACCGCGCAGTCGGCGATCGACTCGCCCAGCTCCATCGCACCCGCCGGCATCGCCCACACGCCGTTGTCAGCGCGGCGGATCAGCAGCAGCCGGCCCTCGTCGTCGCGGACGACGCCGCGTGCGCCAACGAACATCAGCGTGCGGTCACCGGCAAGCGCGCGCAGTTGACCAAGGTATGAGTCCGCCCACGAAATGCTCGCCACGCACAGATACTAGATCTCTTCCGGAGTGTGACGAGGGCCACTAGATTCGGTAACCATGCGCAGCACGATGATGGACGTCCCGTTGCTGGTTTCCCGCATCCTCGACCACGGCAGCACCGTGCACGGCAGCTCAGAGGTGGTCACCTGGACCGGCACGGAGGGGCGGCGGACGACGTACCGAGAGGTGGGGGCGGCTGCCGCGCAGCTCGCTCACGGCCTTCGCGACGACCTCGGCGTCACCGGTGACCAGCGGGTTGCCACCTTCATGTGGAACAACGCCGAGCACCTCGTCGCCTACTTCGCCGTGCCGAGCATGGGCGCCGTGCTGCACACGCTCAACCTGCGGCTCTTCCCCGACCAGCTCGCGTACATCGCCAATCACGCCGAAGACCGCGTGGTGATCGTCGACAGCACGCTGATCCCGCTCCTGGCGAAGGTGCTGCCCCAGATGTCCACCGTGGAGCACGTCGTGGTGGTGGGCGGCGGTGACGTGGCGCCGCTCGGCGACCGGGTGACCGTCCACCGCTGGGACGACCTCCTGCGCGACAAGCCGACGCGGTTCGACTGGCCGGAGGTCGACGAGCGCGACGCCGCCGCCCTCTGCTACACGTCCGGCACCACCGGCAACCCGAAGGGCGTCGCCTATTCGCACCGTTCCATCTGGCTGCACTCGATGCAGATCAACGCGCCGGAGGGGTTCGGTCTCGGCCCGGCCGATCGCGAACTGGCGATCGTGCCGATGTTCCACGCGATGTCGTGGGGCATCCCGTATGCCGCGTTCATGTCGGGGGCGTCGCTGCTCATGCCGGACCGCTTCCTGCAGGGCGGCCCGATCGCCGAAATGATCGCGGCCGAGCGCCCGACCAAGGCGGGCGCGGTGCCTACCATCTGGACCGACCTGCTGGCGCACCTCGACAGCCACGACGTCGACGTCTCCTCGCTCCACGAGGTGATCGTTGGCGGTTCGGCGTGCCCGCCTGCGCTGATGCACGCGTTCGCCGACCGGTACGGGATTCAGATCATCCACGCCTGGGGCATGACGGAGATGTCGCCGCTCGGCTCGGTGTCCCGGGAGCCGGCGGGCGCCACCGGTGACGACGCGTGGGCCTACCGGTACACGCAGGGGAGGGTGCCGGCCGGCGTCGCCGCGCGGATCGTCGGTCCGCTCGGCGATGTGATGCCCGCCGACGGCAGGTCCGTCGGCGAGCTGGAGGTCCGCGGGCCGTGGACGACGGCGCGGTACCTGGGCGAAGACAAGCCCGATCCCGACAGGTTCCGAGACGGCTGGCTGCGTACCGGAGACGTCGGCACGCTGTCGCCCGACGGCTTCATCACGCTGACCGACCGAGCCAAAGACGTGATCAAGTCCGGCGGTGAGTGGATCTCCTCGGTAGAGCTGGAAAACGCCCTCATGGCGCACCCAGCGGTGCTGGAGGCGTGCGTGGTGGGCGTACCCGATGAGCGCTGGGGTGAACGGCCGCTCGCGACGGTCGTGCTGCGCGAGGGAGCGACCGCCTCGGCCGACGACCTGCGCGACTTCCTGGGCACCCAGATCGCCAAGTGGCAGCTGCCGGAGCGGTGGGCGTTCATCGACGCGGTGCCCAAGACCAGCGTCGGCAAGTTCGACAAGAAGCGCGTGCGCTCGAACTACGCCGGCGGCGAGCTGGAGGTCACCGAGGTCGAGTAACCGGTCCCGCGGTCAGGCGGACTTGCGCGTGGTCTTCTTGGCGGGAGTGGCCTTCTTGGCCGTGGTCTTCTTCGCGGGCTCGGCCTTCTTCGCGGCCGCGGTCTTCTTGGCGGGTGCCTTCTTCGCCGGTTCCGCCTTCCTGGCCGGTGCCTTCTTCGCGGCGGCCGACTTCGTAGCCTTAGCGCCCTCCTTGCCGGAACCGGCGGCGGGAGCCGATTTCTTCGCCGACCTGGCGGAGGTGATCGGGGTGGGCTCGCCCGGGCCTTCGCCGCGTGCCGCCTTGGCACGCTCGACCGACGCACGCAGCGCCGCCATCAGGTCGACCGCCGCTGCCGGCGCCTCCTCGACCTCCTCCGGCTGGACGACCTCGCGGCCCTCCACCTTCGCGTCGATGACCTCCTGGAGCGCCTCGCGGTAGTTGTCGGTGTAGTCGCCCGGGTCGAAGTTGGCGGCCATCGAATCGATCAGCGAACCGGCCATGGCGAGCTCGGGCGGCCGCACCTGGATGTCTTCGTCCAGGAACCCGAAGTCCGGCTTACGGATCTCGTCGGGCCACAGCATGGTGTTGAGCAGGAGCACGCCCTCGCGTACCCGGAGCGTGGCGAGCTGCTCGCGTTGGCGCAGCGCCACCTTGACGATCGCCACCCGGTCGGTGTCGGTGAGCGCGTCGCGGAGCAGCACGTACGGCTTGGTGGCGGCGCCTTCGGGCTCCATGAAGTACGCCTTGTTGTACAGGATGGGGTCGACCTGATCGGCCGGCACGAACTCCAGCACGTCGATCGCGTGCGAGGTGCTCAGGGGCAGGTCGGCGAAGTCTTCGTCGGTGAGGATAACCATCTCACCGCCGCCGATGTCGTACCCCTTGGCGATGTCGTCATAGGTGACCTCTTCGCCGCAGACCGAGCACGTTCGCTTGTACCGGATGCGGCCGCCGTCTTCCCGATGCACCTGGTGAAAACGGATGTCTTTCTCTTCTGTCGCCGAATAAAGCTTTACCGCGATCGATACGAGACCGAACGAGACGGCACCCTTCCAGATTGCCCGCATGTCGCTCCCCTACCCCGTGAGCTGGCCAGGAACCCCCGCCGCGCGTCGTGCCACAGCCCGTTGTCCCAGCATCGCATCGCTTGGAACGGTAAGCGAGAGTTTGCGGTTGGCGGGTTTGGGGACGTGAGCGGGGATCTATGGTGAGGAAGTGCCAGGCGCGCCGTTTCGGCCGATGCTCGCCACCACTAGCGAGCGGCTTCCTGGCGGACAAGGTTGGACGTACGAGTTCAAATGGGACGGCGTGCGCGCCATCGCTGATATTCATCAAGGGTCGGCGCGCCTCTGGGCCCGGTCCGGCGCGGAGGTGACAGCGGCGTACCCAGAACTGGCGCCGCTCGCCCAGGTCCTCGACGATGCCGTGCTCGACGGCGAGGTCGTGCTCCTGGACGAGAAGGGCCGGCCGTCGTTCGTCGCGCTGGCCGAGCGGATGCACGTACGCGACCACGCCCGTGCCGCCCGGCTCGCCGCGGCCATCCCGGTGACCTACATGATTTTTGATCTGCTCCGATGGCGCGGCGCGGACCTGACCGGATGGCCATACCGCGACCGCCGCGCGGCGCTGGACGCCCTCGGGCTGGCCGGTCCGCGCTGGGCCGTGCCGCCCAGCTTCACCGACGGGCCAGCGACCGAGGCGGCTGCCAAGGAGAACCAGCTCGAAGGCATCGTCGCGAAGCGACTCGATTCCGTGTACCGGCCGGGCGCCCGCTCACCCGACTGGCTGAAGATCAAGGCGGACGTCACGGCCGAGCTCGTGGTCGGCGGCTGGCGACCCGGCGCGCGCCGCATCGGCGGCCTGCTCGTCGGCGTACCGCGTCCGGACGGGTGGCTCGACTTTCGCGGGCGCGTCGGCGGTGGCATCGGAGTGGCCGCCGAGCAGGCGCTGCTCGACGTGCTCGAACCCCGGCGGGCACCGGCGTCACCCTTCACGGCAGGAGGTGTGCCGCGCGAGGATGCCCGCGGCGCGATCTGGGTAAGACCGGACATCGTGGTGGAGGTGAAGTACGGGCAGCGCACGCCGGACGGGCGGATGCGATTTCCTCGCTTCCTGCGGCTGCGCCCCGACATGACCCCGGAGGACGTGACGGATGCCGCGTGAGCAGCGCATCAAGGTGGAGGTCGACGGGCGGAGCCTGGAGCTGTCCAACCTGGACAAAGTGCTCTATCCGGCGGCCGGCTTCACCAAGGGCGAGATCATCGACTACTACACGCGGATCGCGCCGGTGCTGTTGCCGCATTTGCGAGACCGGGCGCTCACCCGCATCCGATTCCCGAACGGCGTGGACGGGGCGTCGTTCTTCGAGAAGAACGCGCCCGCCGGTACGCCGAGCTGGGTGCGGCTGGAACGGCTGCCAGTACCCGGCTCCACGAAGTCCCGCGAGATGCTCGACTACGTCGTCGCGGACGACCTGCCCACACTGGTGTGGCTCGCCAACCTAGCCGCCCTCGAACTGCACACTCCACAGTGGCGAGTCGGTGCCGACCCCGACCTGATGGTCGTCGACCTGGACCCGGGCGCGCCGGCAGGGTTGCGGGAGTGCTGCGCCGTGGCTGTGCTGATGCGCGCCCGCTTGGCCGAGGACGGGCTCGAGGCGTACCCGAAGACGTCCGGCAAGAAAGGTATGCAGCTCAGCTGCCCGATCGCGGGCACGCAGTCGGCCGAAACGGTGTCCGGGTACGCGAAACGGATCGCCGAGGAGCTGGAGCGCGGCAACGCAAAGTGGATCACCTCGAAGATGGCCAAGCGGCTCCGGCCAGGCAAGGTCTTCATCGACTGGAGCCAGAACAGCGCCACCAAGACCACCGTGGCGCCCTACTCCCTGCGCGCCCAGGCGACACCCACCGTATCGACACCGCTGACCTGGGACGAGGTCGAGGCCGGCGCCGCCCGCGCCTTCACCTCCGACGAGGTCCTCGACCGCATCGAGGAGTACGGCGACCTCCTAGAGCCATTACTGACTCCCGGCCCGGAACTCCCCGAAAGGTGATTCACCGCCAATACGCCGGCCGAGCGTTGTTGGCTTGCGACAACCCCGCCAGAAGTGATGAACGCCCAACCGGCGTGTTGTGGGATAAGGCGTCAGGCGAGGACGTCGTCGGCGTCGACGATGGTGTAGGCGTACCCCTGCTCGGCCAGGAAGCGCTGCCGGTGTGCCGCGTACTCGGTGTCGATCGTGTCGCGGGATACGACCGTGTAGAAGTGCGCCTGCCGCCCGTCGGACTTCGGTCGTAGCACGCGGCCGAGGCGCTGCGCTTCCTCTTGGCGAGACCCGAACGTGCCCGACACCTGGACGGCGACCGTCGCCTCGGGCAGGTCGATCGAGAAGTTGCCGACCCGCGAGATCACCAGCGTCTTGAGCGCTCCCGAGCGGAACTCGTCGAAGAGCCGCTCGCGCTCCTTGTTCGTGGTGGAGCCCTGCACGATCGGCGCGTCGAGGGCTTCGCCCAGCGAGTGGAGCTGGTCGATGTATGCGCCGATGACCAGGATCTGGTCACCCTTGTGGCGCTCGACGAGGGCCTTGACGACGGGCAGCTTGCTGCGGGCGGTGGCGGCGAACCGGTACCGGTCCTCCTGGTCGGCGGTCGCGTACGCCATCCGCTCGTCGTCTGTGAGGGTGACGCGGACCTCGGTGCAGTCGGCCGGGGCGATCCAGCCCTGCGACTCGATGTCCTTCCAGGGTGCGTCGTACCGTTTCGGCCCGATCAGGGAGAAGACGTCGCCTTCCCGGCCGTCTTCCCGGACCAGCGTGGCGGTGAGCCCGAGCCGGCGGCGGGCCTGGAGGTCGGCGGTGAACCGGAAGATCGGCGCCGGCAGGAGGTGCACCTCGTCGTAGATGACGAGGCCCCAGTCGCGGGCGTTGAAGAGGTCGAGGTGGGTGAAGGCACCGCCGCGCCGGGCGGTGAGCACCTGGTACGTCGCGATGGTGACCGGGCGGATCTCCTTGCGCTCGCCCGAGTACTCGCCGATCTCCTCCTCGGTAAGGGAGGTGCGGGCGAGCAGTTCGCGCTTCCACTGGCGGCCGGCGACGGTGTTGGTGACCAGGATCAGCGTGGTGGCCTGCGCCTGGGCCATGGCGGCCGCACCGACGAGCGTCTTGCCGGCGCCGCAGGGCAGTACGACGACGCCGGAGCCGCCGGCCCAGAAGCCGTCGACCGCTTCCTGCTGGTATGTGCGCAGTGTCCAGCCCTCGAACGACAGCTCGATCTGGTGGGACTCGCCGTCGACGTACCCGGCCAGGTCTTCCGCCGGCCAGCCCAGCTTGAGCAGCGCCTGCTTGAGCCGGCCGCGCTCCGACGGGTGCACGATGATCGTGTCCTCGTCGACGTGGGCGCCTAGCATCCCGGCGAGCTTCTTGGACTTGCTCACCTCGGTGAGTACGGCCCGGTCGAGGCCGCGCAGCACCAGGCCGTCGGTGGGGTGGTTGAGCAGCTGGAGCCGGCCGTACCGGTCCATGGTCTCGGCGACGTCGACGAGCAGCGCGTGCGGCACGGGGTAGCGGGAGAACCGCAGCAGCGCGTCGACCACGCCCTCCGCGTCGTGCCCGGCGGCACGCGCGTTCCAGAGGCCGAGCGGGGTCAGCCGGTACGTGTGCACGTGCTCCGGCGAGCGCTCCAGCTCGGCGAAGGGTGCGATCGCCATCCGGCATGCCTGCGCGTCGGAGTGATCGACCTCAAGAAGCAGGGTCTTGTCCGACTGCACGATCAGTGGTCCACCAGTCACGCCCGGGCCCCTCCCAAAAGACCCTCAAGTGTTGCACGACCTTGTCACACTCCCGAAGAAACATTTCATTCGACGCAACCGAGGTGGTACCTCTGTGCGTCTACGAAGGGACAGCTGCTCTGGGGAGGGCGCCGTGGTTTGGAGAGGCTCGCGCTTGGTCGCTGTGGCAGTTGTCACCTTGATCGGCGCCGGCGCGTGCGCGTTCGAGTCGCAGCCTGACCCGGGTGGAGGCGATCTCCAGCCGGTGAATGCGGCAGAAAGTACTACGGGGGCGAGCGCGACGCCCGGTCCGGTCGAAACACCCACACCCAGCCCGAAAGCGACAGCCAGCCCTACTCCGAAGGCTACGACCAGCCCCAAGACCACCACCTCCCCGACACCCAAGAAGACGGCGAAGCCGGGCTGCCCGCAGGGCGACAACCAGCGCGAGGTCGAGACGGCGCTGGCAAAGCTGGGCGGCTTCGGCGCGGTCACCGTCGACGGCAAGCAGTCGGCCGCCGACTGTGCGGCGATCAAGAAGTTCCAGCAGCGGTACGGCATTTCGCCGGCCGCCGGACGTGCCGGTCCCACCACCGCAGACGTGGCGAAGCGGCTCGCCGCGACCGACACCAGCAAATGCAAGAGCGGCAGTGGCACCACGTTCTGCCTCGACCTGACCCACCAGACGGTCTGGGTGGCCAAGGGCGGCAAGGTGGTGCTGAAGCCGACCGTCACGCGCACCGGGATGTCCGGTTACGCCACACCGACCGGCGTCTACAAGGTGCAGAACCGTGCGCTCAAGGAGTGGTCGAACCCGTACGAGGTGTGGCTGCCGTACTGGCAGCGGTTCAACGGCGGGATCGGGTTCCACGAGACCACGACGTACATCCACGTGAAGTCGATCGGCTCGCACGGCTGCGCCAACCTGCTCCCGTCCGACGCCCGCGCGTTCTGGAACCTGGGCAAGATCGGCACCCGCGTGCACGTCTTCGGCCACCGGCCAGGCACCTAAAGCCGCCCGCTACCTAGGAGTCGAGCACCGCCGCCGTTATGCGGTGGAGGGCGAAGGTGTGGAGCATCTCCGTGCGCTCGTCCTCGGCTCGCAGGTATCCCGCGCCTATGGACACCGGGCGCACCAGCCGGGACGCGGTCGCCCCGTGCGCGTCGACGTATCCGACCCAGACCAGCGCCTTGTCGCGTACCGCCTGCTGAAGCACCGCGAGTGCCTGCGTGTGCGCCTGGACGGCCGTCAGTCCCTCGACGCCATGGCCGTTGGCGGCGCGGACGGTGACCGGTGCGCGGCGAGCGGCCCGGGCGGCGGCGTCGCCGCGCCGGATGTGCTCCACGATGCCCGCGAGCCGCGGTGCGGTGAGAGCGGGCGGCTCCGTCTTGAGGGCGGCGACCGCGCGCACCGCCGCCCGGCGGGTCTTCGGCCGGGCCACGACGGCGGCACCGCTCGCGTCTTCGTGCACCGGCGGGTAACCGGCCTCGCGCAGCGCGGTTAGCAGCCGCCCGACCTGGTACGGCGTGGCCAGCACGGTGGGCGCCAGCCGACGCAGCCCGAGCGAGGCGAGCCGCCGGTCGGCGAGGAGTTGCACGAGCAGCGCCTCGTCGTCGCTGCGGATGTAGGCGCCCGCGCCACCGACCCGCAGCCCGCCGTGCTTGCGCGCGATGTCGTCGACCAGGTAGGTGAGGCCCTGCGGCACCGGGGTACGCGACCGGCGGCGGAACAGGGCGTGCAGGTCGTCTGCCGTGTACCCGGCGTCGAGCGCGCGCCGGATGGTGGCCTCGGTGACCCGGTACACGCTCGCCCCACCGGCGGATTCGTGCTCGGCGACCAGCTCCAGCTCGTCGGCGAGCGTGGGCTCGGGCGGGCCGGGCACCACCACGGTCAGGTCGGCCTGGATGAGGACGTGGTCGACGGGTGCTGGAAGCAGGCCGTCGAGCTGCCGAGCTACCTCGGAGAACTCGCTGTCGCCGCCAGCGCGTACGCCCAGGGGGTCCTCGTCGGACGCGCCGCCCTCGCCATCGGGCGCTGCCAGCAGCCGGCCGTACGAGGTGATCGCCCCTAGTCCGGTCACGCCTAGGGTGGCCGCGTCGGCGAGCACCGCCAGATGCGCGTTTTCGCGCCCCTTTGCCCGGCGCGGCGCCCGCCACGCGAGCAGCGCCAACACCTCTTCGGGCGTCGGGGCGGTGCCTGGTGGTAGGTCCCCGAGCACCTCCAGCACCGCCTGTCGGGCGGCCGGTGCGCCAGCGCGTTCGACCTCCATGGAGAGCGCGTTGATCGGGCGGTCGCGCTCGTCGCGCTGCCCGACGAGGCTCGCCTGCCTGGTCATCGCGAGCCATGCGGTGGCCAGCCGTTCCCAGCGCGGCGCGAGGGTCTGGCCACGCCACGCGTCGTAGCCGATCGTGGGCAGGAACAGCGGCTCGCCGGCGGACCGTTCCGCCTCGCCGGCGAGTCCGGCGGCGTTGGCTACCTCCAGCAGCAGCGCGGCGACCGGCTCGTCGACCCCGGTCGCCTTGGCGAGGCGGCGCAGGTCGCGCACGCCCACGCCGCCGGAGCGCAGCATCGCCGCCGGCTCGGCGTCCAGGGCGTCCAGTAACGCTTCGGCGAGCCGTACCGCTTCCATCGCCTGCCCGGCGCCGGCGGAGTCGGCGGTCTTCGGATCGCGGGCCGTGCCGGTCACTGCGGGCGGCTGCGGGCGCACCGCGCCGAGCGGGCCCGCGTCCCGACGCAGGAGCAGCCCGACCTCGCGCGGCATCTCCACCGCCTCGTCCGAGATCCGTACGAGCAGCGCGTTGTCGACCAGCCAGCTGACCGGCGCGTTCGCCGTGCCGGTCAGGGTGCCCACCGGTGGTCCGTCGGCGAGGCGGTCGAGCACCGCGCGGGCCTGCGGCGGGGCCGCGAGCAGCGTCCGGCGCAAGCGTGCCGGGTCGGCGCAGAGGGCCGCCGTGCGGGGGTCGAGGTCCGCCGCCGGCCGGCCGAGCCCGGCCGGGTACGGGGACGACACCTCGTCGACAGCTGGCACCACGTGGAGGGCGTCGTCGGGACCGGTGATCAGGAACAGTGCGCGGAGCCGGGTCAGCGCCGCGCGCGCCTCGGGGCGGGCCGCCATCGCGAGCACCGCGTCGACCGAGGTCGTGCCGTCGTCGGGATCGCGTGTCAGTCGCGCGGCGTCGAGGATCTGGAGCGTGAAGTGGTCGAGCCCGTCGAGCGCGCGGGCCACCGAAACCCGGGACTGGGCGCGCACGGCAAGCGCCGACAGGTCGGCCGGGACGGGCATGACCAGGTCTGGGCGGAGCCGGAGCAGCTCGCCCAGGTCGGCGTCGGTCAGCGACCGCAGGTGGTCGGCGAATGTGGTGGCCATCGTCGTTCAACGCTAGCCGTGCGACGATGATCGCGGTAACGGGTCTGGGGAGGAGTGACCGGGTGACTGAACCGCTAGTGGTCGGATTCGACCTGGACATGACCCTGATCGACTCGCGGCCGGGCATCGCGGCGGCGTTTCGCGCGCTCAGCGCCCGCACCGGCGTGTACGTCGACGCCGACGCCGCGGTGGCGAGGCTCGGCCCGCCACTGCGCCACGAGCTGCGCCTCTGGTTTCCGCCCGAGGAGGTGGAGTCGGCGGTCGCTGAATACCGCGGGCTCTACCCGGACTACGCGATCACGCCCTCGGCCCTGTTGCCCGGGGCGGAGGACGCCGTGCGGACGGTGCGCGACCTGGGCGGTGGCGTGGTGGTCGTCACGTCGAAGCTCGGCCGGCTCGCCCAGATGCACCTCGACCACGTCGGCCTGTGGGTCGACCACGTGGCCGGTGACCTCTTCGCGGAAGGCAAGGCCACCGCCCTGACCGCGCATGGCGTGCGGCTCTACGTGGGCGATCACGTCGCCGACATGGTCGCCGCCCGCACGGCAGGCGTACCCGCGATCGGCGTCACCACCGGTCCCTGCACCGAAGAGGAGTTGAAGGACGCCGGTGCGGACATTGTCCTTACCGACCTGACCCGATTCCCAGCGGCGCTCTCCGCCCTCCTCCAGTTAGCCTTGTGAGAATCAGCAAATCTCAACGAAGTAGAGGTCAACGGTGCCTACCGGTCGAGTGAAGTGGTACGACGCGCAGAAGGGCTACGGGTTCGTCACCAGCGACGAAGGTGGGGACGTGTTTCTGCCCAAGGGTGCGCTGCCCGGCGGCGTCACCGACCTCAAGAGCGGTCAGCGGATCGAGTTCGGTGTGGTCGACAGCCGTAAGGGCGCGCAGGCCATGGGCGTCAAGGTGCTCGATGCGCCGCCGTCGATTGCGGAGCTGCGGCGGCGTCCCGCCGAGGAGCTGCACGGCCTCATCGAAGACATGATCAAGGTGCTGGAAGCGAAGATCATGCCCGACCTGCGGCGCGGTCGCTTCCCCGACAAGAAGACGGCTCAGACGGTGGCACAGGCCGTGCACGCGGTGGCTAGCGAGCTTGAGCTCTGAGCAAAGCTTCAACGGCCGCGTGCCCGTCAGCTCCGAGATCTGCGGTGAACTCATTCACGTAGAGCGCGATGTGCTGGTCGACGACATCGCGCTCCATCTCCTGAGCGTGTGACAGCACATAGTCGCGGCTGGCCTCGGGGTCGGCCCAGGCGTGCCGCACCGAGGCCCGAATCCACTCCGCCGGCCGCGCGGGGGGCCCCCCCGCCCGGCGGGGCACGGGTGCGGCCCAAGGGAC
>NZ_JAIBNX010000033.1:21266-32286 GCF_026130045.1 Micromonospora sp. CPCC 205371 | reverse complement strand
CCCCCCGGGACCCCGCAACCTACCCCCCCGGCGCGGGGCCCACCCAGCCGCCGCGGCGGGCCAGGATGGCGCCCAAGGGGATCGGCAGCCCGGTCTTCGCCTCCCACCACTCGCCAAGGTCCTGGAGCGCGGTCAGCCCGTGCCTCGGGTACGTGAAGCGGGCCTCGTGGATGACCAGGCCGGCGTCGAAACGGCCGGCCGCGACGCCCGGCATGATCTCGTGGAACGGCACGACCTCGGTCTCGAACTCCCTACCCTCGGCCCAGCGCCGAAAGAGCAGGTACGCCGTGGTGCGTTCGCCAGGGATCGCGACCGTCTTGACCTCTGATTGGCCTTCGCGGGTGACCACGAGCGGTCCGCAGCCGCGGCCGAGCGCGCCGCCGCACGGCAGCAGCTCGTACTTGTCGAGCAGCCACGGCAGCGCCGCGTAGCTCACCTTCACCAGGTCGTACTCGCCCTTCTCGGCGGCGGTGTTGGTGACGTCGACGTCGGCGTAGGTCACGTCGACCGGGGGTGCGCCGGGCACCAGCCCGTGCACGAGGGCGTGGAAGACGAAGGTGTCGTTGGGGCAGGGCGAGATCGCCAGGGAGAGCGCCACGTAAACCAAGGTAGCCCGGCCGGTGCCCGGGCTACTGGTGGTGGTTATCTACAGCGTCCAGAACGCGATCGGCGAACCCAGCTCGTCCGTGAGCTGGATCTGCTTGCCCGCACCGGCCGGTGTGTCGAAGACCACGAGCCCGCGGCTCGTCTGGCCCGTGGGCACCTCGCCCGATTCGAGCTGCGGCTCGTGCCCCGAGGCAAACGCGTTGCCGTCGCCGCTGTCGTAGACCTTCTCGTTGGCAGCCTGGTACTTGAAGTACAGCGGGTTGACCGAGAACTCCTTGTCGGTCACCTTGATCTGCACGTCGACGATGAGGAACTGGCCGTTCTGGGGCTTCTCGGCGAACTCCCCCTTGCCCTTCTTGGCGGTGGTCACCTTCAGCACGGTGACCTGGGCCTTCGCGCCGGACTGGAGCTTGACGTCAAGCGCCTTGCCGACCTGTGTGGTGTTGCTCTTGCCCTTGTCTTCGCCCTTGTTCTCGCTCGCCGCGGACCCGGTCTGCGTCGAGTCGGTGGGCTCTTCGGCACCGGCCTCCCCGGCCCCGCATCCGGCGAGCGTCAGCAGCAGGAATGTCGCGGCCACGATGCTCTTGCGCATGGTGCGGTGGTGTCCTTTCCTCCCGCGGCGACCACAGCGGTCGCCGACGTCGAAAGCTTCGAGACACCCACTGCGTGATCACTGGCGCTACGCTGCCACCCGGCCACCCTGGCGCTGCCAGAGCGCTGCCACCGACTGCCATCCGCTTCCAAAGCGGTGTCGACAGAGGAGGAAACCGCAGGTGACGACGCTGCGCTTCGGGTTGTTGGGCCCGGTGTGCACGTGGCGCTCCGGGCTTGCTTTCGCTGGATCCGGCGGAGCCGGACCGGCGCCGGGCGACGGTGAGGAGATCGACCTCGGGCCGATCAAGCAGCGGGCGGTGCTCGCGGTACTCCTGCTGAACGCCAACCAATCGGTCCCGGTCGCCACCATCGTGGGCGCGGTGTGGGGCGACGAACCGCCCGGCAACGGGCCGAACGTGGTGCAGAAGCACGTCTCCGGTCTGCGGCGGGCGCTGGAGCCCGACCGCCAGGCCCGCCTGCCCAGCCAACTGCTGACGCTGACCGAGGCCGGGTACACGATCCGGGTCGAGCCGGGCGCGCTGGACGTCGACGCGTTCCGGGCACAGGTGGAGCAGGCCTACCAGGCGCGAGCCGCCGGTGCGTTGCCGTACGCCGTCGACACGCTGCGCGCCGCCCTGTCACGGTGGCGCGGCACCGCGCTCGCCGGCCTTTCTGGCTCGTTCTTCGCAGCCGAGCGCGAGCGCCTCACCGAGCTCCGGATGAGTGCGATCGAGGAATCCGTCGAGATGGAGATGCGGCTCGGCCGCCACGTCCAGCTCGTGCCGCAGCTCCAGGGCCTGGTGGCCGAGCATCCGTCCCGGGAGCGGCTGCGCGGCCTGCTCATGACCGCGCTGCACCATTCCGGCCGGCCCACCGACTCGCTGGCCGTGTACCAGGACGGCCGCGACCAGCTCGTCGACGAGTTGGGCATCGAGCCCGGCGCGGACCTGCGCCGGCTGCACCAGCAAATCGCCTCGTCACCAGCGCGACCGCCGGTCTCGCCGGCTCCGGCGATGGCCCCGGACGCGCCAGCCGCGCCGCCGCCTCCGTCGGGTCTATCGTGGACAACTCGGCTGCTCAGCCTGTGGCTGCCTCTCGTACCGTTCCTGACCGTTGGTCTGCTCGCCTGGATTCCGGCCGCCTACGGAGCGGCGCGGCTCCGCAGCCGGGTGCACGGTGCCATCGCGGCGGTCTACATGCTGCTCACCGGCGTGGTGCTCGTGTTCAGCACGCGGGGGGTCTCGCGCCTGTCCGACTTCGTGTTCAGCATGCTCTTCCTGATCGGGTGGATGGGCGGCACCGCACACGCCGTGTTTCTGCGCAGCAAGCTGTTGCGGCTGCGTAAGTCGCTGTTGGACCCGCTCGTCGCGTTGGCCCGGGAGCGGCGCCACCGTAGGGAAGGCGCGCTCGAACTCCTCCGCCGCGAGCCGTCTCTCGCCCGTGACCTGCGGATCGGCCGGCCCGACCTGCCAAGGCAGTACGACGACGGCGGGCTGATCGACGTCAACGGCGTGCCGGAGCACGTGCTCACCACCGCCCTCGGCCTGACCATCGAGCAGGCGCGCGGCATCGTCCTGGAGCGGGAGCGCATCGGCGGGTTCGCGTCGGTGCGGGATCTGGCGAAATGCGGGCTGCTACAGCCAGCCGAACTGCGCACGCTGCGTGACGTGTTGATTGTGGTCCGCTAGGGCAGGTCAAGGGGCGTCACTGCCGGTCGCGGCGGTCGTTAGGAAAACTGGCTGTGCCGTACAGCCTGCCGTCCCTTCCCAGCGGGGGGCTCTGTCCCGGGCCCCCCGCACCTCCCCTTCACGAGCTGGCCGGTGACCATTCCGGGCCGGCGGGTGTGTCGCGGACCTCGACGCCAGCCGCCGCCAGGCGGTCGCGGACACGATCTGAGGTCGCCCAATCGCGCGCCTCGCGGGCGGCCGTCCTGAACTCCAGCAGCAGCGACACGAACGGCTCCAGCACGTCGCGCGGGTCACGCGCCCCGACCCGCGCCAGCTCTCCGAGGCGCATGACCATCGAGCGCAGCACCGCCCGCGCCTGCTCGCCCTCGTCGGAGACGTTGGTGTCGGCGGCCCAGTCGACGATCACCTGCTCCAGGTCGAGAAGCGCGGTGACGCAGCCATCGATGTCGCGGGCGGCCAGTGCCGCGCTGAACCGGTCGTCGAGCGCGTCGGCGGCCGCTTTGAGCGAGGTCTCGGGACTGAGGACAGCGGGCTCGGTGACGGTCGCCACCGGGGCGGCCGGTGCCGCCTCACCGCCGGGAATCGCCGCGAACTCGATCACCGAGCCGCTCGGGTGCACCACGCTCTGCCCCTGCCTGCGCACGGTGAAGCGGCCGTTGCCGGTGACCGTGGCCGTGCGCGTGGACAGGTCGAACAGGACCGCGGTGTGCTCGTCGACCCCGAGGATCACCGTGTCGGCGGGCAACTCGGCCTCCATGGCCGCGAGTCTCTCCTCGCCCAGGTAGCAGTACCGGGTGTCGTGGTGGCCGCCCTCGGCGTTGTCGTAGTGCGGGATCACCACGGACGGGAAGCCGAGCACCGGCGACACCAGGTCGAGCCCTGGCACCCAGTGCGGCTCGATGCCCGCCTTGTAGATCTCGTACACCGGCACGGTGTGGCTGCCGAGGGTCAGCGCGGCGGCGCTCGCGAAGCAGACCGTGCCGTTGGTGAGCTTGTCGGCGATGAGGTCGGGCACGGGCGTGTCGTGCCATTGCCGCAGGGTGTACGTCGGGCTGCCCGGCCCGGCGAAGATCCAGCCAGCCTCCCGCAGCCCTGCCAGGGCACGCTCGCGCACCAGCGTGTCGGTGGGCGGCCGGCGCCACGACACCACGTCGATGTGGCGGCCCACGCTGGCGGCGAAGTAGTTGACCGCGCGCGCCGAGATGTCGTCGGCGTTGGACTGGAAGCCGTACGGCGTGTCGAGGAGCACCGCCTTGCGGTCGCCGACCCGCTCCAGGATCGCCCGGTGGGGCTTGACCATCGTGGGTGCCGTCTCACCCGACCCCATGATCACGAGTAGACCGCTGCGGGGCGATGTCATGCGAGCCCCAGGAGGTCGTCGGCCAGCCGTTTCGGGTGTTGCGCGTGCAGGTCATGGTCGCTGTCCGGGTACTCCTTGATGCTGGCGTTGGGCAGCGCGTCGGCCGCGGCTCGGACCCGCGCGCGGGCCTGTGCCGCTCGCTCCGGCCGACCGGCGGGCAGCGCCGGCAGCAGCAGCACCGGCATCGACAGCGCGGGATAGAACCGCTGCGGCGGATCGTCGAACATGCTCCGGACGATCTCCATGTGCCGCGGGATCGGCAGCCGCCGCGACACGGTGCCGTCGGGCTCTTCGCGCAGGTTGGCCGCTGTGGCATCGATGGCGGCGGGCGACCAGTCGGGATGCGCCCGCCGCAGGTGCGCCCGCAGGTCGGTGGCGCGCAGCCCGTCGACGTCGGACGGCCGCAGGGCTCGGGCGCACGCTTCCCACGAGTCGAACTGGGACGCGAGGTCGATCCACCCGCCGTCGACCAGGGCCAGCGCCGACACCAGGGCCGGGTGCTCGGCGGCGAAGCGGACGGCCACGTTGCCGCCCCAGGACTGGCCGGCCACGACCAGGTCGCGCAGCTCCAGAGCGGTGGCCACGGCGGCCAGGTCGGCCGCCGCGGTGGCGGTGTCGAAGCCGCTCTCCGGCAGGTCGGACTCGCCGTGCCCGCGCAGGTCGACCGCGTATGACGGGTGGCCGGCCGCGGTCAGAGCGGCGGCCACCTCATCCCACAGCAGCGCGTTGGAGGCGAGCCCGTGCACGAGAAGGAAGGCTGGCGCGCGCTCGCCGTCGTGCCGGCGGACGCGCAGCGTGGCCCCGTCGGCGACGGGCACCCGAAGGTCCATGCCGATCAATCTAGGCCCCGGGTACGACACCTTCCACCGAACGCAGCATCTCGGCGGCTTCCTCGGGCACGACGTCGTTGATGAAGACGCCCATCGCCGACTCCGAGCCGGCCAGGTACTTCAGCTTGTTGGCGGCACGCCGGATGCTGAAGAGCTGGAGGTGCAGGTAGCTGACGTCGCGGCCGACCCCCACCGGCGCCTGGTGCCATGCGGAGATGTACGGCATCGGGGTGCCGAAGAGCCCGTCGAAGCGGCGGAGCACGTCGAGGTACAGGGGGCCGAAGGCGTCGCGCTCGGCGTCGTCGAGCGCGGGCAGGTCGGGTACCTGGCGGTGGGGCGCGATGTGCACCTCGAACGGCCAGCGTGCGGCCACCGGCACGAACGCCGTCCAGTGCTCGTTGGCGGCGACCACCCTGGTACCAGCGGCACGTTCGGCGGCGAGCATGCCGGCGTACACGCCGCGGTCGCCGGCCGCCGCCAGCATCGAGCGGGTCCGCGGGGTGACGAAGGGGTACGCGTAGATCTGGCCGTGCGGGTGGTGCAGGGTCACGCCGATCTCCACGCCCCGGTTTTCGAAGCAGAAGACCTGTTCGACGCCCGGCAGCGCCGACAACTCGACCGTGCGGTCGGCGAGCGCCTCCAGCACGGTGCGCACCCGGGACGCGGGCAGGCTGGCGAACGAGGCGTTGTGGTCGGACGTGAAGCACACGACCTCGCACCGGCCCTGCGCGGGCCGCGCCACGATGTCCGGCGGCAGTTCGACGGGCCGGTCGCTGAACGACGGGAACCGGTTTTCGAAGACCACCACGTCGTATTCGGAGGACGGGATCTCGGTCAGCCGGTCGCCCCGCGACGGACACAGCGGGCACTCGTCGCTGGGCGGCAGGTGGGTGCGGGTCTGCCGGTGTGCCGCGATCGCCACCCACTCGTCGAGCAGCGCGTCGTACCGCAGCTGCGACGCGGGCGGCGGCGGGGGCAGGTCGCGACGGTCGGTCGTGTCGCGTACCGCGTCGTCCCGCTCGTCGAAGTAGATGAGCTGGCGTCCGTCGGCCAGCGTGGTCGGCAGCCTCTTCATGAGACGATCACCAGTTCCGCGACGTGTTCGGTCAGGATTGCTTGGCCCGCGGCAGGCAGGCCGGCGTCGGTCACCACTACGTGCGCCTCCTCCAATGCGGCCATCGAGGAGATGCCCACCGTGCCCCACTTGGTGTGGTCGGCCAGGACCACGAGGCGTTCGGCGGCCTCGACGAGGGCCCGGTTGGTGTCCGCCTCCATGAGGTTCGGCGTGGTGAAGCCGGCGCGTTCGCTCATCCCGTGCACGCCGAGAAAGAGCACATCCAGGTGGAGCGTGCGGATGGCGCCGACGGCGACCGGGCCGACGAGAGCGTCGGACGGCGTGCGCACTCCGCCGGTCAGCACGACGGTCTGGTCGGGCCGGCCCGCGCGGTAAAAGATGTCGGCGACCGGGATCGAGTTCGTCACCACGGTCAACCCGGGCACGTCGGTGAGGCGCCGAGCCAACTCGGCCGTCGTGGTGCCCGCCGACAGCGCGATCGCGATACCCGGCGTGACGAAGTCAGCGGCGCGGCCGGCGATGGCCGCCTTCTCCGCCTGCTGCCGGATCGACTTGGCGGCGAAGCCCGGCTCGTCGGTGGAACCGGGCTGCATCGACGTGGCCCCGCCGTGCACCTT
The DNA here is from genome assembly GCF_026130045.1 of Micromonospora sp. CPCC 205371. Classification (GTDB taxonomy): domain Bacteria; phylum Actinomycetota; class Actinomycetes; order Mycobacteriales; family Micromonosporaceae; genus Phytohabitans. Next base: position 25,516 of record NZ_JAIBNX010000033.1, on the reverse strand, counting down.
GGCGAGCAGGCCGCGGTCGGCGAGCGCCTCCAGGTCGCGGCGGATCGTCATGTCCGAGACGCCGAACTCGGTGGCGAGGTCGGTGACCCGCACGCCACCGGTGGCCCGCACGCGGTCGAGGATGGCGGCCTGGCGCTGCGGTGCCAGCATCAGCCCTCCCGGAGGACGGCGACCGAGCCAGCGTCGAGCCGGCCCGCCCACGGTGCGCCGGTGAGCAGGTCGACGCCGGTCGCGTCGACCGTCGCGGCCGCGCCGCCGTGGTTGAGGAGGAAGAGGTACGAGCGGCCGTCGGCGTGTCGGCGACGCACGGCCTCCACATCGGACGGCACCGGATGGGCGGGCGCGGCGCCGGCTTCGGCCGCGACCGAAGCGAGCAGCTCGCCCAGTGCGGTGTCGGTGAGGCGGGTGCTGAGGTACCAGGCGGTGCCGCGCCTGGTGACGGCGGGACCGCCGGCCAGGGGGCCGTCCGCGTAGCGCGCGACCACGTCGGCGCCGTCGGCGTGCAGCGCCTCCGTCCAGACGGCTCCGGCTGTACCGTCGTCGAGCCGTACCTCGTCTCCCGGGCGCAGCGGATAGAACTCCTCGACCCGCACGCCCAGCAGCGCCGAGAACGCCCCCGGCAGCGGCGCCGGCCGCACCTTGTCGTGCTCGTCCACCAGTCCGCTGTATGGGCCGACGACGAGCGTGCCGCCACCCTCCACATAGGAGCGCATGTTGGCGGCGTCGGCGTCGGTGACCGCGTACAGGGAGGGCGCCACCACGACCCGGTACCCGGACAGGTCGGCGCCGGGCGGCGCCACGTCGGCCGTGATGCCGGCGCGCCAGAGAGCGGCGTGCCAGCGGGCGATCTCCGCGAACGCGACCATGTCGGTGCTGGGCTGGTTCTCCGCCTCCTGCGCCCACGCGCTGGAGTAGTCGAGCAGCACGGCCACGTCGGCGACCGTGCGCGAACCCTCCACTTCGGACAGCTTGGCCAGCTGGCCGCCGAGCGTCACGACCTCGCGCCAGATCTTCGAGTCGGTGCCGGCGTGCGGAACCATCGCCGAGTGCCACTTCTCCGAGCCGGCGCGGCTCGCCCGCCACTGGAAGAACAGCGCACCCTCCGATCCACGCGCGACGTGCCCGAGGCTGTCGCGGATCAGCTGGCGCGGCGCCTTGGCAAGGTTGTGCGGCTGCCAGTTGACCGCGCTCGTGGAGTGCTCCATGAGCAGCCACGGTGCGCCGCCGGCAAGCGAACGGGTGAAGTCGGCGGCGAACGCCACCTGCGCGGGCGCTTCACGAGGGTCCTCGGCGACCAGGTAGTGGTCGTTCGACACGAGGCGGTCGGGGCCGGTCAGCTCACGTCCCCACGCCCAGTAGTCGAGGTTGAAGCAGGCGGACGTCATCAGGTTGGTGGTGATGGTCACGCCGGGCGAGAGCTTCTGGATCAGGTCGCGTTCGGCGATGAAGTTGGCCAGGTGCTCGTCGGAGCTGAACCGCTTGAAGTCCAGCATCTGGCAGGGGTTGGACGACGTGGTCGTGGCGCGCGGCGGCTGCACCTGGGCCCAGTCGGTGTAGGTCTGCGACCAGAACGCCGTACCCCACGCGGCGTTGAGCGCGTCGAGGCTCTGGTACCGGGCGCGCAGCCAGCCGCGGAACGCCTCGGCGGTCACGTCGCAGTAGCAGTGGGCGTTGTGACAGGCGTACTCGTTGTGCACGTGCCACATGGCGAGCGCCGGATGGTCGTGGTAGCGCCGGGCGAGCTGCTCGGTCATCCGGATGGCGGCCTGCCGATAAGCGGGGGAGCTGGGGCAGAACGTCTGGCGGCTGCCATACGTGAGCCGGCGCCCGTCCCGCTCGACGGGCATGACCTCCGGGTGCGCGTGCGAGAACCAGGCGGGCGGGGAGGCGGTTGGGGTGGCGAGGCTGACCCGTACGCCAGCGCGGTGCAGACCGTCGATGATGCGGTCGAGGCGGTCGAACTCGTACCGGCCCTCGGCCGGCTCCAGCCACGCCCAGGCGAAGATGCCGACGCTGACCAGGTTGACCCCGGCCTCGCGCATGAGGGCGAGATCGTCGGCCCAGACCTCTTCGGGCCACTGCTCGGGGTTGTAGTCCCCGCCGTAGTGGAGCGCCACCAGCCCTCCTCGCACCGCACTAAATCCAACAGACCCGAACAGTACCGCACGCTGACCTCGTATGACATCCTGTGCCCGTGGCCTTCGAGATCATCGATGAGTTCCCCGTCGACCCCGCCACCGCCCAGGTGTATGAGGAGGGCTGGCAGTCCTGGTCGCCCACCTCGACGTACCCCGTGACCAAACGGCCACCGCGGCCCGCGGCCACCTGGCGGCGCCGGGGCAACTACCGGCCGGAGAGCGCGGCGCCGGCCGACGGATTCCAGGGCGAAGGCCTGCTGGTGATCGACCCGGGCGACGGCGGTCCGTCCCGCCTCTACGGCGCGCCCGATCCGCTGACCGTCCCGTCGATCAGGGCCACGCTCGTCGGCGATCGGCTGGCGGTGGCCGCGGACGGCCCGGTCACCACGCACACCGGGACGGTCGCCGAATGGGCGGACGGGTTCGCCGGCGGGCACCGGCCCCGGCGCGCGCCGACCGCCTGGTGCTCCTGGTACCACTACTTCGAGAGCGTGACCGAAGCGGACATCGTCGAGAACCTCGCCGCAATCCGCGAGCGCGACCTGCCCATCGACGTCGTACAGGTCGACGCCGGCTGGCAGGCGGCGGTGGGTGACTGGCTGACGCTGTCCGACCGGTTCGCGTCGCTGGCCGATGTGGCCGCTCGCATCCGCGACGCCGGCTTCCGCGCCGGCATCTGGATCGCGCCGTTCTGGGTCGACGGCGACAGCGAGCTCGCCCGCGACCATCCAGAGTGGATGATCGCAGGGCCGGACGGGCAGCCCGTGTCGACCGGTGAGCATTGGGGTCCGGGCTTCGCCGCTCTCGACACCACCCGGCCGGAGGCGGTCGACCACCTGCGCGAGGTGTTCGGCGCGCTGGTGGACATGGGGTTCGACTACTTCAAGCTCGACTTCGTCTACACGGCCGCGCTGGCCGGCTCGCGGCACACCGGCGTCGAGCCGCTGGTGGCGTACCGGGACGCGATCCGCCTGGTGCGCGAGGTGGTCGGGCCGGACGCGTACCTGCTGGGGTGCGGCGCGCCGATCCTGCCGAGCGTGGGCCTCTTCGACGCCATGCGGGTCTCCGCCGACACCGATCCCAGGTACGAGCCGCGGGACGGCGACCTGTCCCAGCCGTCCCAGCGGGGCGCGACGCTCTCCGCGGTGGCGCGGGCGTGGCAGCATGGGCGGTTCTGGGTCAACGACCCGGACTGCCTGATCGCGCGGCCGGCCGTCGAGCGGCGGGAGGAGTGGGCGGCGGTGGTGGAGCGGTACGGCGGCCTCCGGGCCAGCTCCGACCGCATCGCCGACCTGGACGAGTGGGGCCTCGAAACTACCCGCCGCCTGCTGGCCACCCCACCCCCACCCACCCCCTTCACGGAAGAACTGGGCTAGACGAGGCCAGCGCGGACCGCGTACAGGGCGGCCTGGGTGCGGTCCTGAACATCCAGCTTGCCCAGGATTGCGCTCACGTGGGTCTTCACGGTCTTCTCGGAGAGCGACAGCGAACGGGCGATCTCCCGGTTCGACCGGCCGCGCGCCACCTCGGCCAGTACCTCCCGCTCCCGGGCGGTCAGGGCCGGCTCGCGGGTCGGTGCGTCGCCGGCGGCGAGGAGCCGGACGACGTCGGGGTGCAGCAGCACATGCCCGGCGTGTACCGCCCGGATCGCGGCGGCCAGCGCGGACGGGTCCACGTCCTTGTACACGTAACCGGCGGCGCCCGCGCGCACGGCTGGCAGTACCGCCGACGGCTCGGTGAAGCTGGTGACGACCAGGACCTTCGGCGGATCGGGGAGCGCCCGGACGCGCCGCAGCGCCTCGGTGCCGTCGACACCCGGCATGCGCAGGTCGAGGAGCACGACGTCGGGGCGCAGCCGTTCGACCTGTGACACGCACGTGGCGCCGTCGGACGCCTCGCCCACCACCTGGATGCCGTCCTGCACGTCGAGGAAGGTTCGCAGTCCCTGCCGGACCACGGGGTGATCGTCGACCACCAGCACCCGGATCGGCTCACTCACCGGCGGGCACCTCCAGCCGCACGGTCGTACCCGAGCCAGGTGCTGACCTGACGCGCAGGCTGCCGCCGGCGGCCGACGCGCGCTCCCGCATCCGCGCGGGGGCGGCCCGGCGG
>NZ_JAIBNX010000033.1:0-21256 GCF_026130045.1 Micromonospora sp. CPCC 205371 | reverse complement strand
CGCGGCCCCCGGCCGGCCCCCGCCGGCGCCCCCCCCCCGGCCGGGAGGCGGGCCCGGCGGCCGGCCTGCGCCCGGGCCCCAGGGTCGAAACCGCGGCCGTCGTCGGTGACCGTCAGCACGACGCGCCCCTCCGCGGCGGTCAGGTCCACCGAGACGGTCGCTGGCTCGCCGTGCCGCAGCGCGTTGTGCAGCGCCTCCTGCGCGATGCGGTACACGGTCTCTTCCCGCGCGGCGGTGAGCCTCGGCACCGCAGCACCCCTGAACGTGACGGCTGCCTGGTGTACCCGATCCAGCAGGTCCGCCTGCTTGCGCAGCGCCGCGTCGAGCCCGTCTCCGGCAAGATCGATTGGGCGCAGGCCGACGACGACGGCGCGCAGCTCCTCCACGGCTTCGGCGGCGAGCTGGCGTACCGTCGCGAGCTGCGCCGCGCCCCGCACGGGATCACGCTCCACTAGGGTGGCCGCCGCTTCCGCCGTCAGCCGCAGGCTGAAGAGCTTCTGGGTGACCGCGTCGTGCAGCTCACGCGCGATCCGGTTACGTTCCTCCATGATGGACAGTTCGCGGCTGCGCTCGTACAAGCGGGCGTTGACGATCGCGATCGCCGCGTGCCCGGCCAGCAGCCGCAGCAGCTCCTCGTCCTCGGCCGTGAACCCGCCCGGCGCCTGCTTGTTGGCCAGGAAGATCTCGCCAAGGATCTCGTCGCCGTCCGCGATCGGCATGCCGAGGAAGTCGGTCAGCTCCGGGTGCGCCCGTGGCCACCAGCCGAACTGTGGATGAGTCCGGATGTCGGCCAACCGCACCGCTTCCGGCGAGCACAGCATCTGCCCGAGCACCCCGTGCTGCTTGGGTGGCGGGCCGATCGCGCGCCACTGCTCGTCGGTGAGGCCGTCGGCGAGGAACTCACCGAAGCCGCCGTTCCGGTCCGGCACGCCCAGCGCGGCGTACCGCGCGTCGAGCAGCCGGCGCGCAGAGGTGAGGATGGTCTGGAGCACCTCGCGCACCGACAGGTGGGCGGTGACCGCCAGCACCGCGGCGCTGACCTCGCGCAGCTCATCCCGATCGCGCACGCCTCCACGCTACCCACCGTGAAGATCCGGGTACGTGGTCCTAGGACCAAAGACCTAGGCGGCGCCCGTCCGTGGCCCGATGGCGACCCCTTCCGACCGCCATAGCGTCGATCACATGGCTGGAGCAATCATCACCGGAGCCCCCCGAGGGCGGGGGCTGGCGCCCGCACCCGGGCACGCGGCGCAGGGATGGCGGCTGGCCATCGACGGCCGCGATCCGGACGCGCTGGCCGAGGCGGCCGCCGGCATCCCGCACGACGTGACCGCGCTGGCCGGCGACGTCACCGACCCGGCGCACCGGGCCGCGCTGCTCGCCGCCGCCGACCGGCTGGGCGGCGCGGACCTGCTGGTCAACAACGCCGGCATCCTCGGGCCGAGCCCGCAGCCGGCGCTCGCCGACTACCCGCTCGACGCCCTGCGCGAGGTCTACGAGGTCAACGTCGTCGCCCCGCTCGCGCTCACCCAGCTCGCCCTGCCCGGCCTGCGGGAGCGCAAGGGCGCCGTCGTCAACGTCACCTCCGACGCGGCTGTCGAGGGGTACACCGGCTGGGGCGGCTACGGCTCGGCCAAGGCGGCCGTCGAGCAGGCGAGCCGGGTGCTGGCCGCGGAGGAGCCGGCGCTGCGCGTCTGGTGGGTGGACCCGGGCGACCTGCGTACCCGGATGCACCAGGAGGCGTTCCCCGGCGAGGACATCAGCGACCGCCCGGAACCGGAGACCGTCGTGCCGGCGTTCCTGCGGCTGCTCGCCGACCGACCGCCGTCCGGCCGGATAAAGCTGGCGGACCTGCTCACGCCGGTGCACCGGTGAGGTTCACGCTGCCCGCAGATCTGGAGGCGCATGAGCCGCCGGAGGCGCGCGGGCTGGCCCGGGACGGCGTACGGCTGCTGGTCGGCGAGGTGTCGACCGGTGCCGTCAGCCATCACCGGTTCACGGACCTGCCGGACGTGCTGCGGGCCGGCGACGTGCTCGTGGTCAACACGTCAGGCACGCTCCCGGCGGCGGTGCAGGTCGTGGGCGAGGGTCTGGCGGTGCACTTCTCCACCGGATTGGCGGGCGGGGAGTGGCTGGTCGAGCTGCGCGGCACGGATGGCAAGGCCAGCGTGCCGTACCACGGGGGCGCCGCCGGGCAACGACTGCCGTTGCCCGGCGGCGGGGCGGTCACCCTGCGGGAGCGGTACTCCCGGGGCCGGCTCTGGCGAGCCACAGTGGACAGCGGCAGCGGGACGGTGGCGGCGTTCCTGCGCCGGTACGGCCAGCCGATCCGGTACTCCTACGTGCCCCGCCCGTGGCCACTGTCGTACTACCAGACGGTGTTCGCCACCGAGCCGGGCAGCGCGGAGATGCCCAGCGCGGGCCGTCCCTTCAGCGAGCACCTGGTGACCCGGCTCGTCGCGGCGGGCGTGCTGGTGGCACCGTTGCTCCTGCACACCGGCGTCGCGTCACCCGAGGCGCACGAACGCCCGTACCCAGAATGGTTCGACGTCTCCGCGACGGCCGCGCGCGTGGTCGCCGAGGCGCGGGCGGCGGGCCGCCGGATCATCGCGGTCGGCACGACCGCCGTGCGCGCGCTGGAGAGCGCGGTCGGGCCCGACGGGGTACCGCGCGCGTCCAGCGGCTGGACCGACCTCGTGGTGACGCCGGAGCGCGGGGTGCGGGTGGTCGACGGGCTGCTGACCGGATTTCACGAGCCGCGCGCCTCGCACCTGGACCTGCTGGAGGCGATCGCCGGCGGAGACCTGCTGGACAGGATGTACGACGAGGCGCTGCGGTCCCGGTACCTCTGGCACGAGTTCGGCGACGCCAACCTGATCCTCCCCTAGATGCCCCGACCCCTCTTGTGCAGGGCGTTCAGGACGTTCTCCACCTTCACGGTGCCGGTCATGGCGGCCAGTGCGATGGCGGTCCGCGGCTCCCGCCAGTTGGCGCGTACCGCCTCCCGCGTCCAGCGCCAGGCCGCCGAGCGGTTGCCGGTGGCCGCGGACCAGCAGGCGAGCTGGCCGTAGACCCGGGCGGCACCGGGTGGGCAGCCGCGGATTTCCGGGTGCCGGGCCATCATCCAGCGCAGCGACGAGATCTTCGTGGCGTACTCGTACGCGTAGTGCGAGGACCGGCCCCACAGCACACGTACCAGCGGCTGGTCGACGTGCGTGATGGGCGACCGGCGCGCCGCGCGTAACAGCAGGTCCCAGTCCTCGTTCTGGCTGCCCGGCGCGTCCTCGGCGACCAGGCCGAGCCGAGCGGAGTCGATCAGCGCCGCCCGGCGGATGAGAAAGCTCGACGAGTGCAGCATGGACATCCGGGAGCGGGCGAGGTGATCCACGGTCACCGCGTCGCAACCGGCGAGGCGGGGCGTGTGGTGCCCGTTGTACTCCACCTCGATCGCACAGGTGGCGAACTCGCCGTCGCCGAGCGCCGCGACCTGGTGCCGGAGCTTGTCGGGCGCCCACTGGTCGTCATCGTCGCAGAACGCCACGAGGTCCGTGTCCAGGGCGAGGATGCCGGTGTTGCGGGCGCCCGCGAGGCCGGGCGTGCGCCAGTTCGCGGCGACGAGCACCGGCACGCCCTCGGTGGTGGCGAGCAGGTAGTCCGGCTCGGATTGGTCGTGGACCACGACGACGCGGAGCCGTCCCGGGTAGTTCTGGGCGCGCACGCTCGAAAGGGCGCGGCGCAGGAGCTTGGGGCGGTTGCGGGTCGGGATGACCACGCCAACGGAGGGCGTCATCGGCTCGACCTGAGCGGGTAGCCGTATGCGCGCAGCAGCGGCGCGCACACCGCGCCCACCAGCCGGCGCTGGGTCGTCGGCAGCGCGCTGCGCCAGGTGTCGTCGCGGCGCAGCGGTACCTGGCCGACGGTGAAGCGCATCGGGTTTCCGGCGGCACTGTGTGCCGGTTTCAGCTCCGCGTGCTCCTCGGTGACGAAGTCGAGATCGGCGGTCGACACCTCCAGCCCGGCGAACCCGGCCAGGTCCCGCAGGCCGCGGCGCGGGTCGGCGAGGAACTGCTCGTACCGGACCCGGCGCACCGGCACGCCCCGCCGCGCGAGCAGGCCGAACGCCGCGTTGTGCGCGTTCCACAGCACGGCCGAGCGCGCGGGGGAGTACCGGGTCATCTCGGCACCGTCGCCGGCCTCGGGCCGTGCCACCGTCTTCGTCCACGAGTACGCGACGCCGCGCGCGTCCCGGACCACGTGCACGACGCGCAGGTCGAGCGCCGGGGACCAGCGCAGGCAGTGCGCGAGCGCGCTGTGCTTGGAGGAGTCGATGACCACGCTGGCACCCGACACCGTGGCCGCCGCCTCGTAGATCGCGGAGTAGTAGCCGGCGTACTCCTCGATCAGCTCGACGTGGTCTTCGGGCAGCCGCGCCGCGGCCAGCCGGGGGATGTGGCGGGTACGTTCCACGGTCTCCCGCAGGGCGAGGACCCGGTACACGTCGACCTGGTGCCAGCCGCCGAACGCCCGCTCGCCGACCGCGTCCCAGAAGTCGCAGGCCGAGAACGCCGCTCCGCAGCCGCACCGCTCGTCGTCTCGGATGTCCCGCTGCCAGAGGTGCACGACCTCACCCAGCGCGCACATCCCGGGGATTTCGCCTAGCAGGCGCTCGATCAGCGTGGTCCCGCTGCGGCCCAACCCGCCGATATACAGCACCCGTGCCACTTTCTCCACCTTCGCTCGTTCTGTCCATATAACGAACGATCAAGAACTAGGACCGCTATGTCCGAGCGAATAGTGTTGGATGGCATCGAGATCGACGCCCTCACGGAAGACGAGGTGGTCGCGCGGGTCCGGGAGGCACTGGACCGGGGCGAGGGCGGCCGCATCGTCACGCCCAACGTCGACATCCTGCGGCGGGCGGGTACCGACCCGGAGGTGCGCGACTATCTCGACGACGCCACCGTCGTGGTCGCTGACGGCGCGCCACTGGTATGGGCGAGCAAGCTCGCCGGCACGCCGCTGCCCGAACGCGTCGCCGGTTCCGACCTGATCTGGTCGCTCTCCGCTGGCCTCGGCCAGGACGGCCGGTCGGTCTACGTGCTGGGTGGCGAGCCGGCCGATCCCGGGTTCGTCGACGGCGCCGGGCGTGCCGCCGCCGAACTGGCGGCCGCGTCCCCGGGTCTGCGCATCGCCGGCTGGCGCAGCCCCGACTACGGGTTCGAGCGGGATTGGTACGAGCTCTCCTCCGTGTGCGGCGAGGTGATCGAGGCCAAGCCCGACCTCGTGTACGTGGGGATCGGCTTTCCCAAGCAGGAGTGGCTGATCTCGCTGCTGCGCCCGGAGCTGCCGTTCACCTGGTTCCTCGGGTGCGGCGCGGCGGTCAACTTCGTGACCGGTGACCAGGAGCGGGCGCCCAAGTGGATGCAGCGCTCCGGCCTGGAGTGGGCGCACCGGCTGAGCAACGAACCGCGCCGGCTGGCCGGCCGGTACCTGCGCCACGACGCCCCGTACGCCCTGCGCCTGCTCGCCTCCAAGGCCGTCGGCCGCTAGCTTCGCCGGAAGTACCGATCCTGGGCCATCGCCCGGAACTCAGCGAAAGCCGACGGGTCGTCCGCGAGGCGGAACTGCTGCTTCGGCCCTTTGTTGCCCTCCGGGTCGGACTCGAAGTAGGACACCGCCTTGATCTGCGGGTTCGCCTTGAAGAGCACCGCCGCGTCGCGCAGCCACGCCGCCCGTGCCGCCGACCCCCACTCCCGCGCGACACCGAACTCCCCGACGATGATCGGCTTGGGGTGCCCCGCCGCCCACCGCAGGAACGGCGCCATCAGCTCGCGCAGCGGCCGGAAGTCGCTCGCCGCGTACACGTCGACGCAGGTCCAGTCGACGGCGTCGTCGCCCGGGTAGAACTCCGGCGCCTCGCCCCGCGCGAACCCCTCGGCGGTCGGGCACCACACCCACGACGCGTTGCGTGCCCGCTCCTCGTCGAAGATCCGCCGGACGTGCCGCCACGCCGCCACGAAGTCGGCCGCCGACCACATCGTGGCGCGCAGGTTCGGCCGGTCCATCTCCCAGCGGAAGCGCAGCAGGATCGGCACTCCCGCCGCCCGCACCCGGCGAGCCTGCGCGCGGATCAGATCGTCGTGCCTGCCCGACGTGATCGACCGGGTGTCGCCGGACGCCCAGCTCAACATGATCGTCTGACCTTGCCGGATGAACTCCTCGTCGGACTCGGTGCCGAACCGCTGGTCGAACCGCCGGTAGGTGTTGACGATGTCGAGCCGTCGCCCGAGGCGCCGCTGGAGCTCGTCCATGGCGCCGATCCGGCCCGCCTGGCGGTAGCTCTCCGGCTGCACCCAGGCACCCACCAGAGCGCCCCGATCCGGCGCGGCGACGGGACCGGAGCGAAACGGTCCAGGGTCGGTGGCCACGACCGACGGTGCCGGCTCGGGAGCGGGCCTCGGTTCCGTGCCGCCGCAGCCCGCGAGCGCGAGGGCGGCGGCCAGCGCGACGAGGCGCCTCACCCCTTGGCTCGCAGGGCGTCCAGCGCGAGGACACCGCGCAGCCGGTGGGCACCATAGGCGTAGAGCAGGATCGCCGCGGCCAGCGCGCCGATCAACGCCGCCGGGCCGGTGCCAGCCGTCGCGGCCACAGCATGTGGGAGTACGCCGAAACACCCGACCGCCAACGCGCTGGCGACCACCGTGCCCCTGCCGAACGGGTGCAGCCCAACCGACCGTCCAACCTGGACCAAAGGCACGATGTTGTTGACCAGCACCGCTACCGCGAGCCCGACGGCCGCCCCCACCGCGCCGAAGCGCGGGATCAGCACCAGATCCAGAGCCACCATGACGGCTAGCGCAACGGTGACGTTGGCGAGGTTCCAGCGGGTGCGGCCGGCCATCGACAGTACGACGTCGACCATGCCGCAACCGGTGGCGACCAGCATCGCGCTGGCGAGCACCACGACGACCGGCCCGCCAGCGGCGTACTCCGGGCCGAACAGTCCAAGGTAGACCGGCGCGTACGTGTTGACGAGCAGGTACAAGGGCCAGGTGAGCAGCACGAGCCAGCCGGTGGCCGTCTGGTACAGCGTGTTGGCCGCATTGCGGTCGTTCCTGGCCAGCGCCTCGGCGAGCCGGGGCTGGACGCTCTGCGTGATGCCCTGGTTGGCGAACTGTCCCAGCACCACGAAGCGCCCCGCCACCGCGTACGTGGCCGCCGCGGCGAGCCCGCCGAGGCTGGCGACCAGCAGCACGTCGACCCGCTGTAGCGCCTGCTGTGCGACGCTGGCGAGCGCGCGTGGCCCGGTGAACCGCCAGAACCGTGCCCGCAGCGCCGTCATCGCCCGGTGCCCGACCCGCTTCGTCGGCCCGTTCAGGTATGCGCCGCGCAGGACGTAACCGGCCAGCAGCGCGACGGGGATGTACGGCGCGACCCAGGCGACCGCGTACGCGGCGGGCGACCGGACACCCGCCACGGCGAGCCCGACGACCGCCGCGAGCTGCATCGCCGGCCGGCAGATCCGCTCAAGCAGCACGGTCGGCCGGATCATCGTGTACCCGCGGGTGGCGGCCAGCATCGTGTCGGAGAGCGTGGCGAGCGGGAGGAAGAGCGCGAGCCAGTCGAGCGGCGCTGGGGCGGCGAACCACAGCACCAGGGCGAGCGCGGTCGACGCGACCACGACCGGCGTGAGGCCGATCCGCAGGCACGCGCCCACCAGGTGGCCCCGGTCCTGCGCCCGTAGCCTGGCCACCCAGTACACGAGCCCGGTCTGCGTGCCGACCTTCGCGACCGCCCCGGCCAGCACGAACCCGGCGGTGGCGGCGAAGAACGCACCCGCGCCTTCCGCACCCAGAACGCGCGCGACGACCCACGCCACAACGACCCCGGAAGCGCCAGCCGCGCCGGCACCGGCGATACCCGCGATCCCCCCACGCGCCACCCGGCGCGTCACCACACTCATGTTCGCCAGCTCGGCTCGTGGCCGAGCCACTCGGCCAGGGCGGCGTCGTGGTCGGCGAAGTGCGCGGTCAGCTCGCGGCGCACGCAGGTTTCCATCGCGGCGCCGCGCGGTCGCGCGTTGTGTTTCTGGAACGGCGGATCGCCGAGGTGAGGCAGGCCCAGGAAGTCCAGCACATCCGCGTACACCGTGGCGGGCGTCGCGAAGAACCGCTCGCTCTCGACCACGAGAATCCGATCGCGCCCCACGTGCGCGGCCATCTCGGCCAGGTACCGGGCGTACTCGCCGCGGGCCCGGTACCCGTGGTGCTGGTGCGCGAAGCTGTAGTGCCGGGGATCGTCGCGCAGCCGCTCCTCCTGCCCGCGCAGCCGGGCCGGTTCCAGCGCCAGCGCCCGCCCGAACGACGTCTCCGACTCGAAGCCGCGCGCCAGCTCGTGAGCGTGCTGCGAGTACGCCCGCTCCACGGGATCGCGGACCAGGGCGATGAGCCGCACCCCTGGCAGGTCACGGGCGATCCGGGCGGCCGCCTGCGGGTGGTACATGTAGTACGGGCTGGACTCGAATGTCTGCGCCGGCACCCCGTACCGCTGCGACACCTTCAGGGCCGTGCGCTGGAGCGGGAAGTGCGCGCGGTACCAGGCCGGTCCCCGGTGATAGGAGGTGTCGAAGTAGTGCACGCCCTTGTGCAGCACGGCTTTCAGCACCACCGGGTGTGCGGCTAGCGCACGGTACAGCGACGTGGTGCCGCAGCGCTGGCCGCCGCAGATCAGGAACGACGGCAGCATCCGGGCGGGCGCGGTGATGCGTCCGTACGAGCGTGATCCGAAGTGGACGGCGCGCTTGACCGGCGCCGGCACCCGGCTAGAGCTGATCATGACAGCGCCTCCACGCGGCGGATGAGGACCGGCAGCAGCCAGGTGCCGAGCACGCCCAGCCGGGCGCCCGCCTCGGCCTGCCGGTCGGCGAGGTATCTGGTGGCGAGGTCGACCAGGTACAGCAGGGCGGTGATGCCGGCCGCCTGGCCGGTGACGTCGAACGGGCGCAGGAGCCCGGGCGCCAGCTTCAGTGTCGCCTCCACCGCGGCACCCGCGTCCGATGTGGACTGGATGCGGCGCTGAAGCTCGTAGTGGATCGCGTCGAAGCCGAGCGGCGTGCCCGTCGTGAACCGCTCCCAGTCCCAGACCAGCAGCGTGTCCGTGAGCGTCGCCATGTTCCACGGTGCCCAGTCGCCGTGCCACGCGCCGTACCGCAGGTCGACGTCGCCGGCCCGCTCGACGAGCGACCGTGCCGCCGTGCGCAGCGCGGCACCCTCCGGCCGGTCCGCCACGGCGTCCAGCCGCTCGCGCAGCTCCGCCCAGTACGGGCTGGTGGCCAGCCAACTCCGCGAGGTGCCGCAGCAGCCGGAGACCTCGCGCATCGCGGCGACCAGCCGCTCGGGCGCCAGCGCGGCCCGGGGCAGCCACACCGGCAGGGCGGACTGCACCAGCACCTGGTGGCCGCGCCACTGCCCGGCGTGCAGCACCCTCGGTACGGTCAGGTCGCGCAACCCCACGTGCGACAGCGCGTTGAGTGCGGTGGTCTCGGCGCGCACGAGCCGGCGGGTCAGCGGCCCGGTGCCCAGCTTGGCGAAGCCGAGCGTCTCGCCGTCCGGCGCGATGAGCTGAAGCACCGGCTTGCGGTTGGCCCGCGCTGGTCCGATGTGGACGCTGATGGCCAGGTCGGTGCCGAGCGCGTCGCGCAGGTACCCGTCGATCGTCTCGCCAGCGTCGCCGCACACCCGTACCCGGTGGCGCAGCAGCACCGCCGAGGCGCCCGGCGTGCGCAGGGCGGCCACGACGGCGTCCCGCTTCCACCGGGCCACCCGCGACTGCGGTTCGGCGTACCGGCGCACCGCGGCGGCGGCGATCCGGCGGTTGCGGGTCGGCACCAGCAGGCGCGGGCGGCGCGCGTCGGGCACGACGACGTACTCGGTGATTAGCGGCGTGCGGGCGCCCCGAGTCGTCGTGCACGGTTCCGGATAGAGCAGGCCGAGCACCTCTTGCAGGTACTGCGCCCGCAGCGCGGCGTCACCGGCCCGCAAGCTGGCTGGCGCGGTCTTAACTGGACTCATTGGTATCGCTTACCTTTCGCTCACGACTGCGGGGCTCGCATGCGGGCGTCCGCCGGGCGGTCCGGGCCGTCGAAGCTCACTCCTCGCGCTCGCAAGCCTTGTTCCTCCACAGGAGCGCATACGCCAAGAACATGAAGGCGAGGGGTGTGACCAGCGCGTTGTACCAGAGCATGGCGGCGAACGTGCCGAACAGCGCGCACCCCCCCGCGATGCCGATCGCGCCGCGGTCCCGCCGGAACCGCCACAGCCCGTATCCGAAGAAGCCCAGATATCCGGCCGTGCCCACGATCCCGTGGGCGAAGATGAGCTGCCAGAACTGGCCGTTGCCGCCGATCGTGAAGTTGCCGCAGCGTTCGCACTCGGCGCTCTCGCCCACCGTGATCGAGTTCCGGCCGCCCATCGTGTCGCGCGTCGAGCCGAAGCCGATGATCGGTGACTCGGCCATCCCGCTGACTGCCCGCTCCATCAGGAACGAGCGGACGCCGTTGGACTTGCCGTCATCGAGGCGGGCGGAGACCACGGTGCCGAGCGGCGTCACCACCAAAGCACCGGCCACCGCGACACCGGCGAGGGCCAGCGCGCCGATCGCCCAGAGCCGCCCGGCGAACGCCAGCCGGATCGCCGCGTACCCGGCCGCGACGCCGAGACCGATCCACAGTCCACGGTTGAGCGAGTGCACCACCGGCACGACCGACACCGCGAGGCAGGCCACCGCGAGCACCCGCGCCCGGCGCTCCTTGGCGTACCCCCACGCCCACGCGGCGAACCACACGACCAGCAGGCAGAAGTTGTTGCCCCACGTGTTCGTGTACCCCCACGGCGCCGCGGGGCGCGGGTGGGAGTCGCGGACCACGTCCATGATCTGCGCCGCGTACGGGTGCACGAGCGACCGCACGAACCCCTTCTGGCGTACCCCCTGTGGCAGCAGCAACTCGACCGGCGACGTGAATTCGAAATGGCCCGCGAACACGCCCAGCAGTCCACCCGCGACGGTCACCACGAACAGCCACGCCAGCAGCCGCACCAGGCGCTCCCGCGGCAGTTCGGCCTCGGAGAGGTTGCCGGCGTACACGAGCATCACGGTCAGCGCGGCGTACCAGACCAGCCGGAAGCCCACCCCGAAGAGGCGGCCGCCGGGGCCCTCGTCGACCGCGCCCACCGGTTCGGCGTGCAGGACGGTGACCCCGACGACCACGGTCGCCAGAAACACGACCCACAGCCCGAAGCCGGGCGGCAGGCGCACCGGCCGCCCCGCGAGATGCGCCCGGAGCAGCGCGGCGGCCATCGGCACCGCCACGATCGCGAATCCCAGTACGCCCAGCCCCAGCGCCCACCACAGTGGATAGAGCAGCAGCAGGCCGGCGAGCGGCCACGCGGGCAGGCTGGCGATCCGCGGCCGGGCCGCGAGCGCGGTCGTCACTTCCGGGGGCCGGTGCGCGGGGGTACCCGGATCACGGCGGTGGCGGCGGACAGGTCCACCTCGGCCAGCCCGGCGGAGCTGAGGTCGGCGGGCTCGCCGGTCTCAGTGGGCGGCGGCGCGGGTAGAGCCCGTGCGGGCCTCCGCGCGATCGCCGGCGCGCCCTTCTGGGTGTCGAGGTTGAGTCGGGGCAGCACCACGGCGCCCAGCAGCGGGGTGCCGACTCGCCGTAGCTGCTCCGCCGCGTCGGTCACCTCCGGGCGGCGGGTACGGCGCCGCTCGACGGCGATGATCGCGGCGTCGGCGAAACTGGCGAGGCTCTGGGCGTCGGCGCTGCTCGCGGTGGAGGGCGCCTCGATCACCACGTACCCGGGCCGCGTGCTGAGCAGGTCGAGCGCGTCGCGCAGCCCCTGCGACTGCATGAGCCCCGCCGCGCTGGCCGTACCGCCGGTGGTGACCACCCGCAGCGACGGTATCCGAGGCGCCGGCTGTACCGCCTCGGCGAGCCCCACCCGGCCGGCGAGCACGTCGGAAAGGCCGGGCGTCGGTGCGACCCCGAAGATCGAGGCGAGCGGTGCCGTGTCGGTCACGCTCTCCGGCTGGTGCGCGCCGACCAGGATCACGTCGCTGCCGGTGCGGGCGAGTGCGGCTGCCAGGTTCGCGGCGACCAGGGTCGACGCCAAGCCGCGGCTGGCACCGGCCACGACGACGACCTTGTCGTCCGGCCCCAGGGAGGCCACGACCTCGTTGCGCAGCCGGTTGAAGGTGCGGCCGCCGGCGGCGTAGGGCTGGAACACGTCGTCGAACCGCGGCTCCTCCTCCTGGCCGAGCTCGGCGAGCACCGGCACCCGGCTGCCGCGCGCCACGTCGCCAGCGGTACGCACCCGCCGGTCCAGCCGCTCCCGGGCAAGGGCGACGCCGAGCCCGAGGAGCAGGCCGAGCATGGCACCGGTGGCGAGGTTGAGCACCCGGTCCGGCTTGCTGGGCGCCTCGGGCAGCCGTGCGTCGCTGATGATCTTTCCGCCGGTGACCGTGGCCGTGGTCAGGTCGTTCAGCTTGCCGCTGAGGTTGTTGAGCTGGTTCTGGGTGGTCGAGCGCTGGCTCTCCAGGTTGGGGCGCTGGGGGCTGCTGTCGGGTAGCCGGGCGAGCCGGCTGTTGATCTGGGTCAGGGAGCTGCTGAGCTGTTTGACCTTGGCGTTGAGGGCCGTGATCTGGGCGTCGATGTCGGCCTTCGCGCTCTCCTCGCGGTTGCGCAGGTACGCCTCGGCGAACGCGTGCGAGCCGGCGCGGGCGGCGGCCGGGTCGCCGGCGCCATACGTGATCACCAGGACCGCGGTGTTGGCCGGTACCTCGACGGTGACGTTGCGGGCCAACTCGTCGGGGACGGTGGTGGCGCGCATCAGCTCCGCCGCTCCGGCCGCTACGGCGGTGGACCGGACGAGTTGGGCCTCGGTGTCGAGGTTGATGTCGCCCTTGGTCCGCCCGCCGACGACGTTGGTGTCCTGCCCGGCCGGCTGGACGAGGACCGACGTGGACGACTCGTAGAGCTTCGGTTGGGCGGTGGTGTAGAGCAGCGCGCCGCCGATGCCGATGCCGACCAGCAGGAGTACCACCCACCAGTGCCGGCGCAGCATCACGAAGTAGTCGGAAATGTCGGTCGGGGCCGGGCGCGGTGCCGCTTGGCTGGCGTCCATGGGGAGGGCGGGACCTTTCGCGAGGGCTGGGGATCTGAAGGGGTCAACGGGCGGCCGGGCCGGTACGTAACTCCCAAACCAGGTCACACAAAACGGACTTAAGCTTTATAGTGCATATTCAGCACCAACCGGCACTAGTGCATCGGCAGTAACGAAGGCGGTCGCGAAGAAGGGCGGCACTGCCATGGCCAGAGCACGCGTTATGACCGGCGTCGGCATCGCAGCCGGCGCCACGGCGCTCGCCGTCCTGCTCGGGTACTTCGGTGGCAGGCTCGGCACCGCACCCGACCAGCGGATCGCGGCTACAGAAGACACGTACGCGGCCACCGCCGACCCGCACCGCGCCGGTGGCGGGCGCCCCGAGCTGATGGCCGGGGGCATGGGCGGCGGTGCCGCGATCACCTATCTCAAGTTCTCGGTGCGCGGGCTCCGCGGCGGCAAGCCGCCTGTCCGGGCCGAGGTGCGGCTCAGCCGCCGCGCGGGCGACCTGCCCGCGCATATCGAGCTGACCCGGGTACCGTCGACCGGCTGGCGGGAAGCGAACCTGAACGCCCGATCGGCGCCCCCGCTCGGCGCGGTGGTGGCGAGCGCCCGCCCCCGCGCGCAGGACCGCATGGTGATCTTCGACGTGACCCGCGAGATCCGTGGTCCCGGCACGTACTCGTTCGCCGTGACCGCGCCGATGGGTTTCGCGACGTTCTTCGCCTCTGACGGCGGCTGGGACGCCTTCTTCAAGCCAACGCTCTGGCTGTCGTGGCTGGGCAAGGCGCCGGAGCCATCCGCGACGCCCTCCTCCCCACGGTCCCCATCGGACTCGCCGTCCCCGTCGGACTCCGCGTCGCCGTCAGACTCGGCGTCTCCATCCGGGTCTGCGTCTCCATCCGACTCGGCCTCGCCGTCGGAGTCGCCCTCAGGCGAGCCGGCGTCTCCTGATCCGGCTTCGCCGTCACCGTCCGACTCGCCATCGCCGTCGGAATCACCGTCGGCGGCCCCGTCTGAGTCGCCATCCAGTTCGCCGTCGGAATCGCCCTCTCCCTCGGGCTCGCCATCCGAGTCGCCTTCCGAGTCGCCTTCCGGCTCACCGTCGGGGTCACCGTCACCGTGGGACTCGGCGTCTCCGACGGAGTCCCCGTCGGACTCGCCCTCTCCGTCGCCGTCCGACGACCCCGATCCGGAGTGCGTGACCGGCGACAAGCTGGTGCCCACCTGCGGCGCCCTCTGGGGCGTGGCACCGGGCGCCCACACCAGCACCCCGCGCCACCTCGCGCTGCACGACTTCGAGGCCAAGACCGGCCGCCCGCAGGCCGTCTACCACGCCTACCACCGGGGCACCGAGCTCTTCCCGACGCCGGAGGAGGTCGCCATCGCCCGCGATCGCATCCTCTTCCTCAACTGGAAGCCGCGCGGCGCGTCCTGGGCCGGCATCGCCGCCGGCGACCCTGCCACCGAGCGGTACCTGGACCGGCTCGCCCTGCACATCCGGCACACCTTGACGGCGCCGTTCTTCCTGACCGTGCACCACGAGCCCGAGAACGACGTGCAGCCACGCCAAGGCTCCGGCTACACCGCGAAGGACTACGCGGCCATGTTCCGGCACGTCATCAGCGGCCTGCGGGACCGCGGGGTGCACAACATGGTGTCCGTCATGGTGCACATGGCGTACGTCAAGTGGACCACCCAGCCGTGGTTCGAAGACCTGTACCCGGGCGACGACGTGGTCGACTGGGTGGGATGGGACGTGTACGCGTACAGCGAGCCCGGGTACGGCCACGGTGACTTCGCCGAGATGATGAACCGCCGCTCCGGCGACAAGCCGTCATGGCCGGGCTTCTACAACTGGGCCGCCGCCCGGCACCCAGACAAGCCGCTGATGCTCGGCGAGTGGGGCGTCTGGCACTCCCCGAAGAACCCCGGCCACCAGGCGTACTTCTTCGACACGGTGGCGAAGCAGATGGCGCTCTTCCCGAGAGTCAAGGCGCTGGTGTACTTCGACACGCCGGCCGACCAGCGCGGCAAGGACTCCAGGGTGGACCGCACGCGGCAGGGGCTCGACGCCTACCGCCAGCTCGGGCAGGAACGGATGTTTCAGGTGCGCGTCACGCCGGCTGAAGACGCGGCTCGACCCAGCCCGTCTCCGTGAGGTGATCGAGCACCGCCCGCACCGCCTCGTCGATCGAGACCTCGCTCGCGTCGATCACCAGGTCAGCGTCGGTGGGCTCCTCATACGGATCGTCGACGCCGGTCATGCCGGTGAGCTGGCCAGCGCGCGCCTTGGCGTAGAGACCCTTGCGGTCGCGCTGCTCGCACACGGCGAGCGGCGTGCTGATGTACACGAGGACGAAGCCGGCGCCGGCGGTCTGCGCCATCGCCCGCGCCGTGGCGCGCGCCCTGGCGTAGGGCGCGATGGGGCAGCAGAGCGCCATGCCGCGGTGCCGGGCCACCTCGGCCGCGACCCAGCCGATCCGGCGGATGTTGGTATCGCGGTCTTCCTTGCTGAAGCCGAGGCCCTTTGACAGCTCCCGCCGGACGACGTCGCCGTCGAGCAAGGTGACCGTGCGGTCGCCGCTCTCCCGCAGCGCGTCGGCGACGCCCCGCGCGATGGTCGACTTGCCAGAGCCGGAGAGCCCGGTGAAGAAGACCACGAGGCCGCGGTGGCGGCGCGGTGGGCGGGCCCGGGTCAGCTCCTTGGCGACCGCGGGCGGCGTGTGCCACTCGGGCAGCGGGAAGCCCCGGTCGAGCAGGTCGTTGATCTCCTCAGGGCTGAGCGCGAGCCGCCGGTTGCGTGGCGGGATGTCGTCACGCCAGCGCCACTGGCCGTCGCGGTTGTCGTAGGCCAACTCGCGCGGCACCAGCACCCGCGGGCCGCCGCCGGAGAGCATCTCGCCGGTGGAGAGCAGGTGTGTCACGCCGTAAGCCGCGGCGACCTTGGCGCGCAGCAGCGCGTCGCGGATCTCATCGCCGCGCCGGGTCAGCGGCACCGCTACCAGGGTGGCCGGTGGCATCCGGTCGCGGGCCGCGAAGACCGCCCGCACGAGCACCTCCGGCGGCAGCCCGTCGGGGCCGGGATCGGCGACCGGGATGAGCACCAGCAGGTGGGCGGCGAGGGTGCGGGCCGCGTGGGCGATCTGAGCGAGCTGCGGGCGGTGCAGCGGTCGGTCGGCCACCACCCCGAGCACCCGGCCGGGCGGCAGCAGCGACTTGACCTCTTCCGGGGTGCGGCGCAGCCGCTGGAACGGGCCGTGGCCGCCGTCGCCGAGCCGGCGTACCGAGCCGCCCACGCCGTAGCGCCCGTCGCGGGTCGGCCACGTGTCGGTGACGTCGACCGCGGCTACCGGCGCGCCCTCCGGATCGGTGATCACGAGCGCCCGGTGCAGCGGGTTGTCGAGTTGCAGGCCGGCGACCAGGTCACCGGGAACCTCCAGGGTCACCGGCACCGGCCAGGGCGTGCCGTCGACCAGGCGCCCGCGCCGGGCAAGGCTCGCCAGATCGGCCCGGCTGAGGAAGCCGGTCAGGGGCGCATACGCCCCAGCGAGCAGCAATTCGAGGTCGGCTAGTTCGTACGAGCGCGGCGTGTACGCCGGCGCGTCACGCAGCACCTCGTCGGGCAGCACCCACCCGTTGCTCATCAGACCCCCAAATGCACCCCACGAAAACGCTTGCTTCGCTCACGTTTCCGCGGGGGCCCCGCACAGCGAAACCGGATCACAGTTTCGCAGCCGTCTGCCCATCGGTCGAGAGTGCCACGGCCCGGCATTGTCGGCTACCGGACCCGGTGAGGGCGCGGTCGGTATAGTGACCGTATGGCACAAGACGATGACCGGTGGCTCGCGGCCGCGTACGTGGAGCCGGCCGTCTTCGAGTTGCGACCGGACTACCGCGCGCTGCTCATTCTTGCCGATGGGCTCGAGCCCGGCCCAAGCGACGGCACAACCGAGAAGTTGCTGCGCTCGGCCGAGGAGGGTGTGGTCTCCGAACACCCCCATCTGGATGCCTGGCGAGACGCGTTCCGCGGGTTCGGCGCCAAGCCACAGCGCACCCGCCCGAGCGTCGACGCGCTCATCCGGCGGGCGCCGCAGGGGTTGCCGCGGATCGACCGGCTCACCGACGCGTACAACGCGGTGTCGGTGGCGCACGTGGTGCCGATCGGCGGCGAAGACGTCGACCGCTATCAGGGGCCGCTGCGGCTGGTGCGCGCCACCGGAGACGAGCCGTTCGACACCATGGCCGACGGCGAGCCGGCGGTCGAGCACGCCAGCCCCGGCGAGGTGGTCTGGCGAGACGACCTCGGCGTCACGTGCCGTCGCTGGAACTGGCGGCAGTGTGTGCGTACCCGCATCACCAGCACCACGACGCGGGCCGTCTTCATCTTCGACGCGCTCGGGCCGATGAGCGACTCCGACCTGACCGCGGCCGGCGACGCCCTCATGGCCGCGCTGCGGGCGTCCAGCCCGGGCGCCACCCTCACCACGAGGACCCTGAGAGCCACCTGAGAACTAAGGGGCGCGTCCAGGGTTACGCCGGATAGAAACCGGGGTGTCCGGTCCATACGCTGACCCCGTGACACTCATCGCGACCCAAGCGCTCACCAAGACGTACGGCGGCCGGGTGACCGCGCTTGCCGATCTCACGGTCAGCGTCGAGCCGGGCATCGTGGGGCTGGTAGGCGCCAACGGCGCCGGCAAGTCCACCCTGATCAAAATTCTGCTGGGGCTGCTCGCACCGACGAGCGGCTCGGTACAGGTATTGGATCTGGACCCCACGACCGACGCCGCCGCCGTACGCGCGCGGGTCGGATACATGCCCGAGCACGACAGCCTGTCACCCGACCTGTCCGCCGCCGAGTTCGTCACCCACCTCGGGCGGATGAGCGGGCTACCGCGCACCGCGGCGCGCGAGCGCGCGTCCGAGGCGCTGCGCCACGTCGGCCTCTACGAGGAGCGGTACCGCCAGATCGGCGGCTACTCGACCGGCATGAAGCAGCGGGTCAAGCTGGCCCAGGCGCTCGTGCACGACCCCGACCTGCTGCTGCTCGACGAGCCCACGAACGGCCTCGACCCCGCCGGGCGCGACGCCATGCTGGCGTTGATCCACCGCATCGGCACCGAGTTCGGCATCTCGGTCGTGGTCTGCTCGCACCTGCTCGGCGAGGTGGAGCGCATCTGCGACTCGCTGATCGCCATCGACGCCGGCAAGCTGCTCCGCTCCGACAACATCTCGGCGATGACGACGGTCACCGACGTGCTGGCTGTCGAGGTGAGCGAGGGCATCGACGAGCTGGCGGGACGGCTCGACCTGCTCGGGCTGACCGCCCGCAGGGACGGCCGGCTGCTGCTCGTACCCCTTGAGGACGACGAGACGTACGACCGCATCCTGGCCGCGGTGGCCGACCTGGACCTGCCGCTGCACCGCCTCGACCAGCGGCGCCACCGCGTCGCGGAACTCTTCGCGACCAGGGAGGTGACCCATGTCTGACCTCACGGGTGTCATCCACGACATCGGATACCAGCGCTACGCCGGCCCGCGCCTGGGCCGCCGGTACGTTCTCGGCTCGCTCTACACGCACGGTCTGCGCACCGCGTTCGGGCTCGGGCGCAGCGCCAAGGCCAAGATCTTCCCGTGGTTCGTGCTGGGTGTCGTGGCGATAACGGGTCTGGTCCTCGCGGCCGTCAGGGCGCAGGTTGGCGAGGTCGTCGTCACGTACAACGCGTTCCCCGACACGATGTCCTGGCTCGTGATCTTCTTCGTCGCGGTGGTCGCTCCCGAGCTGGTCTCGCGTGACCTGCGCTCGGGTGTGCTGCCGCTGTACTTCTCCCGGCCCCTGCCTCGCGGCGACTACGTGTACGCCAAGTTCGCGGCCCTGGCCACCGCGGTCTGGATCCTGCTCGGCGGGCCGCAGCTGCTGATGTTCCTGGTGGCCGCCTTCTCGGCCGACAGCCTCAGCGCGGTGTGGACCGAGGTCGGCGACCTCGTGCCCGGCCTGATCTACGCGCTGCTGTGGGCGGGTGTCTTCGCCGGCATCGGCCTGCTGGTCGCCTCGCTGACCGGCAAGCGCGCCTTCGCGGCCGGCGGGATCGTCGCGGTGTTCCTCATGACCACACCGATCGTCGGGGTGTTCGCCGTGCTGCCCTCCCAGACAGCCAACGACCTGGCGCTGCTGTTCAGCCCGTCCAGCCTCGTCTTCGGCGTGGGCGTGTGGTTGTTCGGCTCGCCGGACGGCAACGACGACGTCGGCCCGTTCGGCCCCCTGTACGCGGCCGTGGCGGTCGCGCTCGTCGCCGGCTGCGTCGCCCTCCTGCTGGCCCGCTACCGGAAGGTCGCATCGTCATGACAGATGTAGTGCTCGATGGGGTCTCCAAGTGGTACGGCAACGTCGTCGCCGTCAACGACGTGACCATGACGCTCGGTCCTGGCGTGACCGGCCTGCTCGGCCCGAACGGCGCCGGCAAGACCACCGTGCTGCACATGATGGCGGGATTCCTGGTGCCCTCGCGCGGCGCCGTCACGGTCGGCGGCGTGCCGGCCTGGCGCAACCCGTCCGTGTACGAGCGGCTCGGGCTGGTCAGCGAACGCGAGGCGGTGCACGACTTCCTGACCGCGCGCGAGTTCCTTGAGGTGAGCGCGCGGCTGCACAAGCTGACCGACCCATCGGCGGCGGCGCAGCGGGCGCTGGAGCTGGTCGAGATGACCGACGCCCAGGACCGCCGCATCGGCACGTACTCCAAGGGCATGCGGCAGCGCACACGAGTGGCAGCCGCACTGGTACACGATCCGCAGGTGCTGCTGCTCGACGAGCCGTTCAACGGCATGGACCCGCGGCAGCGGTTGCACATGATGGAGCTGCTGCACAAGCTGGGCGCTTCCGGGCGCACCATCCTCTTCAGCTCGCACATCCTGGAAGAGGTCGAGCAGGTCTCCGGCACGGTACAGGTGATCGTGGCGGGCCGGCTAGCGGCATCCGGCGACTACCGGGCGATCCGGCGGCTGATGTCGAACAGGCCCCACGTCTTCGCGGTGCAGTCCACCGACGACAGGCGGCTCGCCGTCGCACTGATCGGCCAGCCGTCCGTCACCGGCGTCGAGATCGACCGAACCGGCCTGACCGTACGGGCCGGCGACTACGGCAGCTTCACCCGCGCGCTACCCAAGATCGCGCTCGCCGAAGGCATCCGGGTGCGCCGGCTGCTGCCTTCCGACGAGTCCCTGGAGAGCGTCTTCTCCTACCTGGTGGAGGCATAAAGATGGTCACCCAGACGATCACCTGGATCACCGCCCGGGGGCTCTTCGGCCGGCGCCGGTTCCTGCTTCTCCTGCCGTTGCCGCTGCTCGTGATCGGGCTCGCGGTGCTCAGCCGCGGCTTCGGGGTCGCGCCCGAGCACTGGGGCCAGCCGGTGCTGGTCGGCCTCGGGCTGGCCGTGGTGCTGCCCGTCATCGCCCTGATCGCCGGCACCGGGGTGCTCGGCTCCGAGATCGACGACGGCACGATCGTGCACATCCTCACCAAGCCGCTGCCGCGGTGGCAGATCGTCTTGCCAAAGCTCGCTGTGGCGACCGCGGCCACCGCCGTGTCCGTGGCCGTGCCGATGTACGTCGCCGGGGTGCTCGCCGACTCGGTCGGCCTCGGTCTCGCACTCGCCGCCGCCGGCACGGTGGGCGCGCTGGCGTACTCGGCACTGTTCCTGGCGCTGAGCCTCGTGACACGGCGGCCGGTGCTGCTCGGGCTGGTGTACGTACTGGTATGGGAGGGTCTGCTCGGCAACTTCGTGTCCGGCACCCGCGTCCTGTCCATCCAGCAGTACGTAATCACGATCGCCGACAAGATCGCGCCTACGCCGCTGCTGGAGGCGAAGGTGTCCCTTGGTGTCGCGGTCGTGATGTCCGCACTGTTCACGGTCGGCTTTACCGTGCTGGCAATCGACCGTCTCCGCTCCTACTCCGTGGCCGGCGAAACCAGCTAACCCTCCCCAATCGGGCCACCCCGACCTACGGGCCCCACCGCACCGCACCGCACCGCAGGGCGCCGCGCCGCGCCGCGCCGGGCCGCGCCGGGCCGTGCCGGGCCGCCTGGCCGGGCCGGG
>NZ_JAIBNX010000329.1 GCF_026130045.1 Micromonospora sp. CPCC 205371 | reverse complement strand
TACCGGACATCCCAAACGCCCCAACCCGAAAGCCAAACCCAGCCAAAATCCTTAAATCCCCAGAGATTTCCATCGATCAAGGGCAAACGCACGCGGAAAAGAGATCGAACCACGTGCGTTCGCCCTTGATCGGCGGAAGGCCGCCGTGCGCCGGCGCGCCGTGCGCCGCGCGGTCGCGCGCGGGCTCTCATCTGCGTCGATACATAGGCGTAACGAACGGGCAAAGCACCCGCAATGGGCGCCGGGTCTACTGCGGGAGACTCACCACAGGTGAGGCGCGCCTAGGGTTCCGCCGCCCCAGCATCGGGCGGGCCTGGTCCGAGAGACGCAGGCGCGGCGGCACCGAGCCGTCGCGCTCCACGGCGGGACAAAAGCCCGGGAGACAGCCAAGACCTGGCTGTATCCAGCCAGGCTTCGCCTGGAGGTGCCCGTGGGAATGTTCCACGACCACTATGGTCCCGAGGCCCGCTACGCGGTCGAACGCGAGGCCGAACTGCCCACCACGAAGTGGGAGGAAGAGGTCGCGCGCGGGTTGGAGTACGGGCTGCCCGGCGCCGACTCCATCGTCGACAAGCGCATCCCGACGTTCTCCCGCGGCGAGCTGCCGCACTTCGCCGGCATCAACACGTTTCTGAAAGCGCCGTACGTCGAAGACGTGCGCCGCTGCGGCGAGTACGACGTCGCGGTTCTGGGCGCGCCGTTCGACGGTGGCACGACATACCGTTCCGGCACCCGCTTCGGCCCGCAGGGCATCCGCAAGATCTCCGCCCTCTACGGCCCGTACTCGTTCGAGCTCGGCGTCGACCTACGCGAGTCGATCACGATCGCGGACCTCGGCGACGTGTTCACCATCCCTGCCAACATCGAGAAGACCTTCGATCAGATCTCGAAGGCGGTCAGCCACGTGTACTCCTCGGGCGCGTTCCCGGTGGTGCTGGGCGGTGACCACTCGATCGGGTACCCGACGGTGCGCGGGGTCGCCGAACACCTCGACGGCAATCTGGGGATCATCCACTTCGACCGGCACGTCGACACCCAGGAGACCGACCTCGACGAGCGGATGCACACGACGCCGTGGTTCCACGCGACGGACATCCCCAACGTCCCGCCGAAGAACCTCGTGCAGATCGGCATCGGCGGCTGGCAGGCCCCCCGCCCAGGCGTCAAGGTGGGGCGCGAGCGCGGCACCACGATCATGACGGTCACCGACTGCGTCGAGATGGGCATCGAGGCGGCCGCCGCACGCGCGCTGGAGGTCGCCTGGGACGGCGCCGAGGCGGTGTGGCTGTCGTTCGACGTCGACTGCCTGGACGCCGCGTTCGTACCCGGCACCGGCTGGCCGGAGCCCGGCGGCTTCCTGCCGCGCGAGGTGCTCAAGTTCATCCAGCTCATCGCCGAGCGGCCGCTCGCCGGCATCGAGGTCGTCGAGTGCTCGCCTCCATACGACAACGCCGAGATCACGTCCCTCATCGCCACGCGCGTCATCTGCGACACCCTCGGCTGCCTGGTGCGGGCCGGCCACCTCCCCCAAAGGAGCAAGTCATGAAGACGATTGCCGCTGTCGCGGCGCTCTTGCTGCTCGTCGCGTGTGGGCCCGCAGAGGATGCTGAGGGCGGACCGGCCACGGTGCGGCTGGGGTTCAGCGCCTGGCCCGGCTGGCTTCCCTGGCAGGTCGCGCAGGAGCAGGGCCTGTTCGCCAAGAACGGCGTGACCGTCGACCTCAAGTACTTCGACAGCTACACCGACAGCCTCACCGCGCTGTCGACCGGCAACCTCGACGCCAACAGCCAGACCCTCAACGACACGCTCTCCTCGGTCAGCGGCGGCGCGCAACAGACGATCGTTCTCGTCAACGACAACTCCACCGGCAACGACCAGATCATCGCCAGGCCCGGCATCGACTCGGTGGCGCAGCTGAAAGGCAAGACGGTCGCCGTGGAGCAGGGCACGGTCGACCACTATCTGCTGTTGCTCGCACTCGAAAAGGCCGGACTGTCCGAAAAGGACATCACGGTGAAGCCGCTGCTGACCGACGCCGCCGCGGCCGCGTTCCTCGCCGGTCAGGTCGACGCCGTCGGGGCGTTCGCGCCGTTCACCACCACGGCGCTCGGGCTCGCCGGCAGCAAGGCCATCGCCACCTCCGCCGACTTCCCCGGCGCGATCCCCGACCACCTGGTGTTCACCGCCGACTTCGTCAAGGACCACCCCACAGAGGTTCAGGCGATCGTGGACACGTGGTTCGAGACGCTGGCGTGGATCAAGGCAAACCCCGACGCGGCCATCAGCATCATGGCCAAGAAGGGCGGCGTCAGCGACGCCGACTACAAGACCTATGACTCCGGTACCACGATCTTCACCCGGGAACAGAACCTCGCGGCCTTCGAATCGGGTACCTCGCCGGCGAACCTGGACTACCAGGCCAAGTCGATCGGGGCGTTCCTGGTCAAGGCCGGCCTGGTCGACGAGGAGCCGCCCCTCGATGGCCTGTTCGATCCGACGTTCGTCAAGGCATCGTCCTCATGACCGTGACAGCGCCCGTGGAGAGACCGCATCGGGAGTGGGACCCGCTCCCCCGCCGCCGCCCCGCGCGGCGGGCGCCGGGCCTGCTCGCCATCCGGACCCCGATAACGCCGGCGGCGAGGTGGGCGCTCGCGGCGCTGTCGGTGGCGGTGCCGCTGGTCGCGTGGCAGGTCGGCAGCGTACTGGTCGACGGGCGCCCAGACTTCCTGCCCTCGCCTGCGCAGGCGTGGGCGGCCGGTGTCGAGATGGCCCGCTCCGGGGTCCTGTGGACGGACGCGTGGGCGACCGTGGCGCGCGTACTGCAGGGCTTCGGGCTGGCCGTGCTCGTCTCGGTGCCGCTCGGCATCCTGATGGGCAGCTTCCGCGCCGCCCAGTCCGCCCTCGAACCGGTGATAGGCCTGCTGCGCTACCTTCCCGCGAGCGCGTTCATCCCGCTACTGATCATTTGGCTGGGCCTCGGCGAGCCGTCGAAGATCGCGCTGCTGTTCATCGGCACGATCTTCTTCAACACGCTGATGACCGCCGACGCGGTGCGGCAGGTGCCGATAGCGCTGATCGACGTGTCGTACACGCTCGGGGCCCGGCGCGGCGAGGTACTACGCAAGGTGATCGTGCCCGGCGCGCTGCCCGGCATGCTCGACGCCATCCGGGTCAACGCCGCCGCCGCGTGGAACTTCGTGGTCGTCGCCGAGCTGATCGCCTCCGAGTCGGGCCTCGGGTACCGGATCGTGCGGGCGCAACGGTTCAACCAGATCGACCGCATCTTCGCGGTACTCGTGGTCATCGCCATCATCGGCCTGGCGATCGACCTGTTGCTGCGCCTGACCCGTGACCGAGTGGGGAGGTGGGTGTGAGCGCTGTACTCGAATTGGCCGGAGTGATGAAGGAGTTCGGCGCGGTGCGCGCGCTCGACGGCATCGACCTGACCGTGCCGCGCGGCCAGTTCCTCTCCGTGGTCGGCGCCAGCGGCTCCGGCAAGTCGACGCTGCTGTCGCTGGTGGCCGGGCTCGCCCGGCCCACCGGCGGCGAGGTGCGCCTCGACGGCCGCGCCGTGAGCGGCCCGGGACCGGACCGCGGCCTGGTCTTCCAGCAGGGCGCCGTGTACCCGTGGCGCACCGTCGAGCGAAACGTGGGGTTCGGGCTGGAGCTCCTGCCGATCAGCCGGGCCGAGCGCGCCCGCAGGGTCAGCTGGTACCTCGATGAGACCGGCCTGGCCGACCTGCGTCACGCCCTGCCGAAGCAGCTGTCGGGGGGCCAGCGGCAGCGGGTCGCCATCGCGCGGGCGCTCGCCTGCGAGCCGGAGGTACTGCTGCTGGACGAGCCGTTCGGCGCGCTCGACGTGCAGACCAAGGAGGACATGCAGGTTCTCATCCGGCGGGTCTGGCGCGACACCGGCACGACCGTCCTCATGGTCACGCACGACGTGGAAGAGGCCGTGTTCCTCGGCCAGCGGGTCGTGGTGCTCGCCAGCGACCCGGGCCGGATCGCGGCCGACATCCCTGTCAACCTGCCCGACGATCGTGAACTGTCGGCAAAAAGACTCCCTGAATTTCTCGCCCTACGCATCCAAGTCGAGGATCTCGTCCGTACCTATCACCGACGTCACCAGGGAAAATAACGATCTGGACCGGCAGTATCGGATCATCAGCCGATACCGGCCCGTACGGATCAGGGATGGCTTGCCTCCTTACCTGGTGCTGGAGTAGTGATGCGGCTACGGGGAGGTCAGCTTGGCGTCGGATGGGCGCCTGGTCGCGGGCCGGTATGTCTTGGACTCGGTCATCGGCACGGGCGGCATGGGGGTGGTCTGGCGGGCGTACGATCTGCGCCTCGCCAGGTGGGTGGCGATCAAGGAGATCCGCTTCGACCAGTACGTCACCCCGCAGGAGCGGGATGAGATCAAGCAACGCGCGATGGTGGAAGCGCACAGCGCAGGGCGCCTTTTCCATCCGAACATCGTGGCCGTCTACGACGCGGTCGAAGACGCCGACCAGCCATGGGTCGTCATGCGCCTCGTCGAGGGCCGGTCGCTGCGCCAGCTCGTCAAGGAAGACGGGCCGCTGGAACCGATGGCCGCGGTGCGGCTGGGGCTGGGCCTGCTCGACGCCCTCGACGCCGCGCACGCCGCCGGCGTCATCCACCGCGACGTCAAACCCTCCAACGTCCTCGTACAGTCCGACGGCCGCCCGCTGCTGAGCGACTTCTCCATCGCCACCGTCGGCGATGCCCAGTCCGCGATCCGCACCGTCGCGGTGATGGGCAGCCCCGGGTACGTCGCACCGGAACGCCTTCACGGCGCCCCCGGCGGCGCACCGGCCGACCTGTTCGGGCTCGGCGCGACGCTATTCTTCGCGGTCGAGGGCGTGGGGCCGTTCGCGCGCGGCGACACGATGGCCTGCCTGGTCGCCACCGTCTGCGAGCCACACCCCCGCCCACGCCGGGCCGGCCCACTCACTCCGGTGATCGACGCACTGCTCGCCAAGAAGGTCGCCGACCGCCTGGACGCGGCCGGCGCCCGCAAGGCGCTCCTGAAAGCCGGCCGCCCACGCCGGCGCCGCCGGGTGACGGCACCACAACCACTACTGTCCAACCGCGCCTACCTTCCGCCCTGGCGCACGCCGCCACTCGACGCCGCGCCGCCCAGCCTCACCACAACACACCCCACGGCGGCGCAACCCACGGCAGCGCAAGCCATGGCAGCGCAAGCCACGGGAGCGCAAACCACGGCAGTCGACCTCGCACCGGCGCGGCTCGCGACCACCGGCGAGCCCGCAACCGTAGGTGGGCCCTCGGCCGTAGGCGGGCCCTCGGCCGTAGGCGGGCCCTCGGCCGCCGATGGACCCGCAATCGCCAGTGGACCCGCGACCGCCGGTAGGCCCGCAACCGCCGGTAGGCCCGCAACCGCCGGTAGGCCCGCAACCGCCGGTAGGCCCGCAACCGCCGGTAGGCCCGCAACCGCCGGTAGGCCCGCAACCGCCGGTAGGTCCGCAACCGCCGGTAGGCCCGCGGCCGGGGGTGGGGTGGAGCCGGAGGCCCCGGCATCCGGGGGCGACCGGCCGCGCCGTCGGGCCGCTGCGGATACTGCGCGCGGTGACCGCCCAGGGCTGGCGACACTGGCTAGGCGGCGGATCAGCCGGCGTGGCCGGATCGCGCTCGTCACGTCGGCGGCAGCCCTGTTGCTGCCGATGGCGGCGGCGCTGGCCGGCCTCACCTCGACGCCGAGCGGCACCAGCGGCGGGCGGATCGTCGAGGCACGACCCGTGCCACCGGGCGCGCCCGCCACCAACCCGCCGCGCCAAGGGCTCACCCTCGCCATGCCCGAGATCCCCTCACCGAACGGCACCCCGCCGCCGGAAGCGCTGCCCGGCGCCGTGCTGACCACCGAGCCTGTCGCGCGCACGGCCAGCCCCACACCGGCACCGAGCGGAGGCGGCGGCGCGGCACCGACCACCCCGCGTCCGCGCCCGCCCGCACGCGTCACCGGCGTGGCCGTAGACGTGTCGGTCGCCGCCGACTGCACGTACTCCGTCGACGCGATCGCGACCGTGTCCGGCGGAACCACGGTGGTGTACCAGGTCACGGCCGCCAACGGTTCGACCAGTACACACACCGCGACCGCGACGTCGGCCGGCACCGTCAGGCTGCCGGTGGCAGGCGGCGGCCCCCTGACCGAGGGCCCGGCGCGAGTACAGGTCGTCGTGCTCGAACCCAACCGGACAACCGCCACCGGTTCCGCCGACGTACCGCCGGAGTGCTCACCCACCGCGACCCCATCGGCGACAGCGTCGATCACCCCAACAGCAACCGACCCCGACCCAACCTCGTCACCGACGTGACAAGCGCGCGGTCGCGCGCATAGCTCGTCCCCGCGCCAGCGAGCGGGCCACGCCAGCCCGCGGCGCTTGTGCGCGCGGAAACGTCCGGGCCGCGGTCCGACGAACGCCGAAGCCCGCGCACCGCCGCCGATCAAGGGAATTCGCATCGATCAAGGGCAAACGCACGCGAAAAGGAGATCGAACCACGTGCATTTGCCCTTGAT
>NZ_JAIBNX010000328.1 GCF_026130045.1 Micromonospora sp. CPCC 205371 | reverse complement strand
ATCGAACCACGTGCATTCGCCCTTGATCGACGGGAAAGGCGGCGGGAAGGGTGGTGGCGGCGCCGGGCGGCGGAGGAGGGCGACGGGGACGGGGCTCAGCTCACTGAGGTGGTTAGGCCCTGGAGTGGGCGGGGTTGGCCGTACAGGTAGCCCTGGCCCAGCCGGCAACCGAGCCGGGCCAGGGCGCCCGCCCGCGACACCGTCTCGACGCCCTCGGCAACGACCGCCACCTGTAGTTCGGCGCAGATCGCGAGCACCGAGCGGCAGAGCGCCTCGGCGCGTTCCGGCTCGGTCTCGATGTCGGTTAGGGCCGCGTCGAGCTTCACCACGTCGACCGGCAACGCGTGCAACTGGGCGAGCGCGTTGAAGCCGGACCCGAAGTCGTCCAGCGCGACCCGTACACCTCGGGCTCGGATGCGGCGCGCGGCGGCCGCGGCGGCGGACAGGTCGGTGATCCGGCTGGTCTCGGTGATCTCCAGGACGAGCCGTCCGGGGCGCAGCCCGTGCCGAGCCAGGGCCCCATCGAGCGCCGCCTCCAACTCCGGCCGCCCCAGCCGGCCCGCGGACACGTTGACGTGTACGTCGATCGCCTGCCCGTACGTCTCGGCGAGCGCCGCCGCGTCGCCGCAGGCCCGGTCGAGCACGAAGTCGTCGAGGTTCGCCACCAGCCCGGCTCGCTCGGCCACCTTCACGAACACGTCCGGGTCGACCGCGCCGGCGACCGGGTGCGACCAGCGGGCGAGCGCCTCCACGGCTACCGTCGCCGCGTCTTCGAACCGCACGATCGGCTGGTAGTGCACTTCGAACCCGGCCGACGCCGGGTCACCGGTCAGCGCGGCCGCAAGCAGGTCGGGCAGGTGCGGGTCGCCGCTGCCGTCGCTGACCCCGGCCTCGTACCGCACGAGCAGGCCCTTGCCGCGGCGCTTGCCGGCGTACATGGCGGCGTCGGCCCGGCGCAGCAGCGAGTCCGGCGTGAGCATCTCGCCGGCGTCGGGCACGACCACACCGACGCTGCCGCTGACCCGCACGGTGTGCGCGTCGACGGTGAACGGCTCGCTCAACGCGGCGATGATCCGCTCTCCGACCCGCTCCGGCACCGTCGGGTCGCCGTCGAGCAGTATCGCGAACTCGTCGCCGCCAAGCCGCGCGACCACGTCGTCCCGGCGTACACAACCTTGGAGCCGGTCGCCGACGGCGCGCAACAGGCGGTCGCCGGCCGCGTGCCCGAGGCCGTCGTTTACCAGCTTGAAGTCGTCGAGGTCGACGAAGAGCAGCGCGACGGGCTGCCCGTGCAGCCGGTGCCGGTCGACGGCGTGCTGCAGGCGTTCACGGAAGAGCGCCCGGTTGGCCAGGCCGGTGAGCGGATCGTGGAACGCCTGGTAGGCCAGGCGCTGCTGGCCCTCGGAGACCCGGGCGAGCAGCGCGGTGTTTTCCACCAGCGTCACCATCTGCCGGGCGACCACCAGGCCGAGGCCGAGCCAGCCGACGTAAATCTCCACGCTGGACAGGGTGTGGCCGCTGAAGGCGCGGATCACGACGAGCAGCCCGGTGGCGATCACGGGCACGTACGGCACCAGCAGGTGCACCCAGTCGGAGCGGCGCCGCGGCGCGGGCACCGGCTCGGGTGGCTGCCGGTCGACGGTGGCGGCGCCGGCCAGCGCGATCAACGCGGGTCCGGCGATGAAACCGGTGTTGGCCAGGGGTGACATCGACTCGGCGCCGGTCGCCACGAGGTACGCGTAAACGCAGTCGGACAGCGACAGCGCGACCAGGCCGAGGCCCAGCAGCGAGAGCTGCGGCCGGTATGCCCGCGGCACCGGCCGGGTCGAGAACATCAGCACGACGATGGCGGTGAGCACCAGGTCGGTGATCGGGTGGGCGATCGCGACGGCGAACGCGCCGCGGGTCTCCGCGCCGGCCTCGACGACCTTGCCGAGCACCGTCGCCCAGCTCAGCACCAGCAACGACGCCACCACGATCAGGCCGTCGAGCACCAGGACCGCGCGGTCGCGATGCCGCGACTGCGGAGAGGCCGCCGCCGGGCGCGGCACCGACGCCGCGATGGACAGCAGCGCCAGCAGCGCGAAGACCGGCAGCGAGAGGTACCCGAAGTCAGCCAGCGACGGCGAGGGCAGGTGCTCGGTGCTGAAGATCTGGTACCAGCTCCAGATGATCTGACCGAACGCCCAGCCGCCCATGCCGAACGCCATGAGCCGGCGCCAGGAGCGCTCGGCGCCGGTGAGCCGGCGTGCGGTCCAGGCGCAGGTCGCGATGGCTGCCAGCGCCGCCGCCAGCTGGGCTCCATTGTCGAGTACGGCCACCGCGCGCGCCGGCAGCCAGCCGCTGCTGTTGACGCCAACTATCGCGGCGACGGCTATCAGCGTCACCGTGACCCGGGCATAGAGCCGTGTCAGTCCACCCCTCCCCTGGCAGACTCGAGCACCCCCGCACGACCGGAGTAACGTACCGCAGTCAGGCGCCCGTGTTGTCCACCCTCGCCAGTTCGATGCTCCACGTCGGGCCGAACTCGCGCATCGAGTCGCCGGAGCACGTGTAGCGCTCCGGGTCCAAGCTGCCGCTGAGCGGCTCGCGGTCGGTCACCGCGCCGTTGACCTTCCACGTCGTCTGCCCGGTGGCCTTGACGTCGCTGTACAGGATCTGACCGCGGTCGGTCTGCCAGTTGTACGTGATGGTGCCCTTCGCGTACACCTCGTAGTCGCGCCCACCGGCCTTGCCCTTCTTCGACACGCCCTTGCTGTAGTCGAGCAGCAGCGACCCGTCCGGCCGGAACTTCTGGATGGCGCCGGAGCTGGTCAGCCGCACCTTCGTGCCGTTGATCTCGGCGTCGCTCTGGTGAGAGGTCTCCCGCCAGGTGCCGATGACGCACTGGTCGTGCAACGGGTCGGCGCTCGGTGTTGGGCTGGCCGTCGGTGTCGGGCTCGGTGTCGGGCTGGGTGTGGGGCTGGGCGTCGGGGTGCGAGTCGCGGCGGCGATCGGCGCCGTGTCGTCGCTGTCCAGGTAGGACGTCACCAGCACCGCGCTGACGATCACGCCGACGACAAGCAGCAGCGCGAGACCGCCCACGACCAGGGGCAGCACGAGCCCGGTCTGGCCTTGGGGACCGCGCGGTGGCGGAGGTGGAGGCGGCGCGGGGCGCATGGCGAGACGGTAGCGGGTCAGGCGCCTTCGGTCACGTCCGCGATGATCACGGTTACGTTGTCGGGGGCGCCGGCCCGCAGCGCGAGGTCGACCAGCCGCTGGGCGCAGTCCGACGGCTCGGGGTACGCGCCCAGTGCCTCCGCGATCGTCTCGTCCGAGACCACATTGGACAGACCGTCGCTGCACAGCAGCCACCGGTCGCCGGCGACGGGGCGCATGTAGGTGAACGAAGGGGTCGCCTCGCCGCCCTGGATCGCCTGGGTGACCACCGCCCGGCGCGGGTGGCTGCCGGCCTCCTCGCGCGTGATCACGCCCTCGTCGACCAGCATCTGGACAAACGTGTCGTCGCGGGTCATCTGACGCAGTTCTCCATCGCGCCGCAGGTACGCCCGCGAGTCGCCCACGTGCCCCAGTACCAGCGCGCTGCCGGTGAAGAGCACCGCCGTCAGCGTCGTGCCCATGCCCTCGCGGTTCGGGTCCTCGGCCACCGCGGCCCGGATGCGACTGTTGGCCTCGTCGAGCGCGTCCCGCAGCGCGGCGATGAGTCCGTCATCGGCTATCTCTCTGTCCAGCCCGGCGATCACATCGATGACGATGCGGCTGGCGAGGTCTCCGGCGGCCATCCCACCCATCCCGTCTGCCGGGGCGAGCAGGCGCGCCCGGGGGTATCCCAATTCCTGTTCCGCACGGCGAACCGGGCCGGTGTCGCTCACTGCCGCGTAGCGGAGCTTGAGGGTCATGGCAGGCAGCCTGCCAGGGTGGGGGCAGGCATGTCTCTAGTAGATCACTCCAACGACCGAGAAGTACCGAAAATCCATGTTTGTTCTTGTCGCCTTTTCGGGAGCGCAAGACCGTCCACAAAGGTGCCGCACCCGGGTTACCTCACACCGTGTTGTCGTGAAAAGCTATGGCGCGTGGTGGGTGGTCAGGCGTCAGTGATTAACCGGTGTCCCTGTTGTGGCTACCGGACAGGGTGCATTACGTGCCCGGTCTGTTTCTGGACCGACCCGGGGCAGGCCGATCCGAGCGCCTTCGTGGCGGTCGGCGGCCCAAATGGCGACCTCAGTCTCAACGAGGCGCGGCTCAACTTCGCGCTGTACGGCGCAAGCCACCCGCGCTATCGCGAGGTGGTCCGCAAGCCCCGTCCGGACGAGATTCCGTAGGCGAGGAGCGAGCTAGCGCGGCGGCGTCTTTCCGGCGGCGCCGCGCACGTCTACCTGCACGGACACAGCCGCCGCTGGAAGGCGTCGCCATTCAGCGCTGCGCGAACGACCGAGCCCAGCAAGCACAGCCATTCAGCGCTGCGCGGGCGACCGAGCCCAGTCAGCTCAGCGGAGCCACTCAAGCAGGCGGTCGCCCTGCTGCCATACGGTCAGCGCGGAGAAGACGCCGAAGAGCGCCACCGCCCACGCGAGCGCGGCCACCCGGTACGCCCGCGGCCTGATCTCGTCGGGCAGCACGCGCCGATTCAGGACCAGCAGCAGGATCGAGTACATGAACATCATCAGGCCGCCCACGCAGGCCGAGATGACGAGCAGCGGCAACGGCTGGTCGAACCCGGCGAGCAGGATCGCGCAGCCCAGCACCACGAGGCCCCACACAAGCGCGAAATAGATCCGGCTTTCCGAAACGCGCCTCAGGTACGAGGTCTTCAGCACGTCAGCCGCCAGCCGGCTGGTGTAGTCGACGATGCCCATCGCGGCGGCGAACAGCGAGACCGCGCCGATGAGCCAGAAGAGCACACCGAACCACGGCGCGACGATCTCCTTGAGCCGCTCCCCCTCGACCTCCAGAAACGCGACGCTGTTGGCCAGCCCGGGCACGCCGTACACCGTCGAGTAGGCCAACATCGACATCAGTACGATCGTCACGAACGAGATCAGTACGAACGTCGCGAGCTGTTCCTGGTTGGCCACCTTCCACCAGCGCCGCCACCGTGTCAGGTTGTCGGGGGTCGGCTCGAAGACGTAGCCGGCGCTGTCCGGCGCCGCCTCCTCCTGCCCCGTCACCGGGCTGACCAGACGCGGCACGTAGGCGCCCATTCCGTACCGCTTGTCGCGAATCCAGTTGCTCTGGCAGAGGTTCTGGCCGCCGCCCGCGCCCGCGAAAACCAGCGCCGAGAGCATGAGCGCAAAACCCAACTCGGTCGGGAACTCCGGCGACGTGACCGTGCTAGGCAGTTCCCCCCACGCGTCGGCCGAGATCGCGAACACCACCGCCACCACGATGAAGAGCACCACGAGGCCGACCTTGACGAACTCGACCCGCTCCAGCGCGTTGTAAATCACCGGAGCCAGGGTGAGCGTCGCGCCGATCACCAACAGCAGGCCCACAGCTATCCACTTGGGTTCGCCGCCGAAAATGTACGTGATCATGGTGGCCGAGCTCGATGCCCACCCCGGCCACAGGTTCGCGAAGTACACCATGATCGCGAAGACCAGGCCCCAGTGCCTCCAGAACCTCGAGAATCCGGTCAACGCGGTCTCGCCCGTCGCCAGCGTGTACCGCTCGATCTCCATGTTGATGAAGTACTGCGTGATGATGCCGACCGCGGCCGCCCAGAGGAAAACCAGCCCCACCTGCGACGCGATGTAGGGAAAAAGAATGAACTCGCCGGAGGCGAGTCCCACGCCGGCCGCGACCACTCCAGGTCCGATGATGCGCCACGGAGAGGACGGCAGGTCCGGCAGGTCGCGTACCGTCACGCCTGGTAGATGGCGCGTCGGAAATCGATCAGCGGCGGTCTGCGTCATGGACCGTCAATACCCACGCGACGTCCGACACATTCCCGCGAACTGTCAGCTAGCACGCAGAAATAAACCTGAGTCTTCACGCAGGATGCGTAGATGACAGGCGAGCAGGTGGGTGTGCAGACGACGTTCCTGGTGGCGCTGCTCGCGATGCTGATCGGCCACCAGGTAGGCGATCACGTCGCACAGACCGACAAGCAGGCCGAGTGCAAGTCGATGGGCGGCTGGGCCGGGGCGAGGGCACTCGCCGGACACCTCACCAGCTACCACCTGACCGTCTTCGGTGTGCTCGCCCTGACGGTGTACACATTGGACGTCTCGCTGTCGCCGACGGGCGTGGCGGCGGGGCTCGCGTTCAGCGTAGTGACTCATGCGGTGCTCGATTTGCGCTTTCCGGTACGCCAAATCCTGCGCCTGACCCGCTCCCCGGCCTTCGCCGAACAGACGACCCCGATCTCCGGCATGTACGTGGCCGACCAGGCCTTGCACTGGCTAGCCCTCCTGATCTCCGCACTCCTGATCGCCCGCTTGTAGCCCCTGCCCCGCCGCCCCGTGTGCGTGCGCCGCGCTGTGCGTGCGCTGCGGGTGGCGCTGCGCGCCCCTCTCCCCGCCGATCAAGGGCGAATGCACGTGGTTGGATCTCTTTTCCGCGTGCATTTGCCCT
>NZ_JAIBNX010000327.1 GCF_026130045.1 Micromonospora sp. CPCC 205371 | reverse complement strand
AGGTCGCGACCGTCCCCGCGTGGCCGTTGGGAGGGGCCTCGGGCGAAATCCGCCCGAGGCCCTTCTCCCCCACCCTGGAAAGTCTCGATTCAGCAGCAGCGACGACCGGAACGACCTCCGCCCAGCAATCCCGTACGTGACATCGCGCAGGAATGCGTACGGATCAGCGCTGACGGCCTTCGCGGCATCGACCCCGAGTCTGGGACCGCGCGGTCGAAGAGTTCGCGGGGCTGGCGCTAGTGACAATGGCTACCACCAGGCGCTCTCTTCAGCCCGCGCAGCTGCCGCTGGTTCCAACGAGAGCAGGACGGTACGCCCGACCGGCGAAGCCGTGGTACCCGTCATGTCGACCCCTTCGATGGCGGACGAATCCGTGGTGCGCGCGGGATTCCGCCACCGGGGACCGGGGTGACACGGTGGACAGTACACCCCGCCGTGTCCTGTCACACCTGTCAATGCGACACAAACGGGCGACCGATTGCCGCCTCACCGTGACCGTCCGGTCCCCCGGCCGCTGTCATCGAC
Organism: Micromonospora sp. CPCC 205371; assembly: GCF_026130045.1. Lineage (GTDB taxonomy): Bacteria > Actinomycetota > Actinomycetes > Mycobacteriales > Micromonosporaceae > Phytohabitans. The sequence continues at coordinate 6,064 of NZ_JAIBNX010000327.1, read as the reverse complement.
CCAGCGGCCGGCATACCTCGCGGCAACGGATGTCTACTTCGGACGCTATCCGGGCACCGCGAACCTTCTGCGGCCGGTCGCCAGGGCTCGCCGATCCTGCTCCTACCGTCGGTTTGCTCTGCTGCGGCTGCGCCATCCGCTGCCGGCGCGCCGAGTCCGTCCACCGCGTCCCCGGACGGCCCCGAACAGCAGGAACATGACCACGGCACCGATGATCGCGGTAATCCAGGTGCTCAGGTTGAAGAAGGTGTCCAGCGTCTGCACCCCGAACAGTTCCTTGGCCAGGAACCCGCCGAGCAGGGCACCGGCGATCCCGATGACGGTGGCCAGCAGCAGGCCGGTCTTCTTTCCGGTGAGGTTTTCGGCGATGAGGCCGGCGACGGCACCGAGCACGATCCAGGCGATAACGCCCATGACGTTCTCCTTGATGGTGGGCCGATGTCCCAAAGCAGGGCGGCCCACACTGCCGGGTCTCCGCATCGACTGATCTCTAAACGCCAGCTACATCACGAACCGAAGGCGGACCCGGCGGCTGGTCGCTGAACCGGTACGGCGGAGGCCATCGATCGCAGCGACGCCGCGATCCGGGTACGCCAGATCGCGGCCGACACCAGCACGCCGGGCCGAACAGGCGTACGATGAAGGTATCCCGGAATCGACGACATCCGACCCTGAGGTGCCCGCCATACCCGGCCCACCCCGAGGGGGATGTCGTGTCCAACGACCTACACCACACCCGAAACGCGCCGGCTGACCCTGCCACCACGAGACCGCCGCAGACCCCAGCCACGCCGGCGACGTCGCCGACAGCTCGGGTGCCGCGCACCCGCACCGGAGCCGCCTGGTTCGGCATCTGTGTCGCCGCGCTGCTGTTCGTGGTGCTGATCGTGTTCATGCTGCAGAACACCCGCAGCGTCGAGGTCAGCTTCCTGTGGATGCAGGGCAGCCTGCCGCTGGCGCTGGCCTTGCTGATCGCCGGCGTCGGCGCCGCGATCCTGACCATGGTGGTCGGCGCGGCCCGGATCACCCAACTGCGTCGGCTGTCCCGCCGCCAGCGCCACTGACAGCGCCCCGCCGGGCGTTCGATGCCCCTGAACAACCGTTGTGTCGAGCACAGCCCGCCGCCGGATCCCCTTTCCGGCGACGGGCAGGAAGGACATGCCATGACAATGGCTACCGCTAAAGAGCGCATGACCGTCATCTCGCGGTCTCCGCCGTCGACGCCGCGTCTGCGGATGGAGCCCACCGGCTCGCGCCGGACCCTGCTGGACGGTGGCTGGTGGCCCCGCTCAACCGACCCGGTCGCAGAGCTGCCTGGCCTGATCCTGGCAATTGATACGCTCCGCGGACCGGTCACCCGGCTGGTCCTGGCCGCCGCCGGCTGGGATAGCCATCCCCGCCGCCTCGGCGTGAACGGCCGGGTCATCCGGCTGGGCTACTTCACCAGCCAGCCCGTCAGCCTGCTCACCGCGATCTGCGGCCACGACCGGGTCGACCTGCTCGTTGTCCCGCCCCGCACCGCCACCGGCACCGCGGATGCCGCTTTGGTCGTCGCCGCCACCACCGGCAACCTGGTCCACGCGCAGCACATCGTCCTCACCGCGGTCACCCCGCACCCCAGCGGAGTGGACGGCGGGGGCCAAGACGTGTGGGAAGCCGAAGGCGGTCACCTCGGTTCCACCCCCACACCGGTCGGGCAGAGCGTGCGCTAGCCGGGGATGGCGCGGAGGTGACGACCACACCAGCCCGATCGTTAGAGCCAGTCCTTCCACTTGAATATGGCGTAGAGCAGGGTGGACAGGCCGCCGATGAGGGCGGCGGAGGTCAGTACACCCCAGTGGCTGCCAGAGCCGGGGTAGGGCAGGTTCTGGCCGTAGAAACCGGTGACAGCGGTGGGCACCGCGATGATCGCGGCCCAGCTGGTCACCTTCTTCATGATCAGATTCATGCGGTTGGCCTGGATGGTCAGGTTGGTCTCCACGGTGGTGGCGACCAGGTCGCGCAGCGACTCGGTCCACTCGGTGGCGCGCAGGACGTGGTCGTAGACGTCCTGGTAGTACGGTGCCATCGCCTCACCCACGGTGGGCAGGTCCTTACGCAGCAGGGTGTTCAGGACCTCCCGCATGGGCAGCACCACCCGGCGCAGCACCACGAGGTTCCGGCGCAGTTGGAACGAGCGCCGCTGCACCATCTGGATCTGCGCGCGGCGCTCATCGAACAGTGCGTCTTCGAGGTGTTCGATCCCCTCATCGAGTTGCTGCACCACGGTGAAGTGCCCGTCGACGAGAACGTCGAGCAGCCCGTACAGCAGGAACGCGACACCGTGTTTGGCCAGGTCCGGTGAGGCGTCCCAGCGGATGCGCACTGGTGTGGTGTCGAACCGGTCGTCCTTGCGGACGGTGATCAGCGCCTGATCGGTGATGAACACCGCGATCTCGCTGACGCCCAACTTCCTGCTGTCGGGGTCGAGGGTGACCGCGTAGGCGCTCAGGAACAGGTGGGTGGCGTAGTGGTCCAGCTTCGGCCGTTGGGATTCTCTTAGGGCGTCCTCGACGGCTAGCTCGTGCAGCCCGAACTCGGTGTTGACCATCTCGAAGTCGGCTGATGTGGGCCGGCACAGATCCAGCCACACCACTGACGTCGGGTCAGTCAAGTGCTCGGAGATTTCGGCGACTGGGAAGTCCTCCAACACGCATGCACCGTCCCGGTACAGCCGGGTACGGGCCCGGGCGTTGGACCCGGACCCGCTCACCGGTGCGTCGCCGTTGACGACGGCAGCACCCAACACCGGCCGGCCACCCACACGCCGCCGCGGCACGGCCCGGCCACCAACCCGTGGGACGGTTCGCTCATCACGCTGGCGGCTGCCCGACGTCGTCGTAGCGGCGCCGTTCGGCCACCACCGCACCAGGGGCGCGGCGACGCCGGCTCATGTAGAGGAACAAGATCAGCCCGGCCGCGCCGGCGAGCATTAAGATCCAGCCCACCACATCCAGGTCCAACCCGGCGACCGTCGCCTCGACCGCGAAGGTCAGGATCGCGCCGACCACGATCAGCAGAATGCCTACACCAATACCCATACCAGTGGGGTCCCCCACTGGGCCTGCGTTCTAATCGCATCCGGTGTGCCACATCTGACCGGCCACCACGGTTATCGGAGGCTGGTGAGCCGCCGTGTCGTGGTCGGGTTGGAGGTCCGTGTGCTTGTGCCACCGCGCGATGCGTGACGCGGTGAGCCACCCTATACGCCAGGCGAAGGGGGTGCGAGCCGGACCGTTGTCGCGGGCGTCGCGACGTTTGGGGACGCGGGTCGTGATGTAGGCGCTTGTGCGCGCCGTGGTCGGGGCATCGGTTGTGGTTGTCCGTCATGATGGTCTGGCAGATGGTGGCTAGTTCTGCTGCGCTCGGGCGTGGACCGCAGCGAGGGTGCGGGCCAGCGCCGCGCGCCGACGCTCCACAGCTGACCGGCCGGTCTTGGCCTACCATGGCGGCCACCTACCGCCCGGACAAGAAGGTCGGGCTTGACGCCGCCCTCACCACCCTCGCCGCGCAGGCTTACGGCACCGCGCTGCTCATCCTCGTCGCCACCGGGCTGGCCTGCTTCGGCGTCTACTGCCCGTTCGACGCCCGCTACCGCCGCGGCTGATACCCCGCCCGCCCTGCGACCGCCCTCCAGGTGCACGGCGGCGATCACCGAGGCACGGTGTCATCAGGACATCGGTCAGGCGGCGACCTTCAGGCCGGGCGGCTGGGGCACGGCCGCCGGGGCGGGTCCGACCGTGGATGGGTAAGCGGATAACGCTGGCGCCGGCCCGGTCGTCGGGGCGGTGAACACGCCCAGCAGCCCGGTCACCTCCAACACTCGACGCACGATGGGTTGTGGGTGGCTGACCCGCATCTGACGTCCGGCCCGGATGGCGGCGTTGCGCACCGCGACGAGTGCGCCAAGTCCGGTGCAGTCCAGGAAGGTGACCCCAGCCACGTCGACGTCGAGCAGGTCGGGACGCTGGTCGCGCAACACGCGTAGCAGCCGCTCGCGCAGTACCGGCGTGGTTGCCAGGTCGATCTCGCCGGCCACAGCGACCCGGGCCGTGATCGCCGAAGGTTGGCTGGTGATGTATAGCTGCGTCGACATGGTCACCGGCGAAAACATGGTGGTGGACATTGTTCCTCCAGCCCAATGTGCCTCAACGATTGCGTGGTGAGCGGGCGGGGACTGGGCCCAGGCCGGGGAGGCAACAACCCGAATGTCGCGGGGTGTCACAGGCTCGACGAGCCGCGCGCGTTGGTGCGGGCGCAGCTACCCGCAGGTTACTCGCCAGACGTTTCCATGGGGAGTCTTCGGCATAGCCAATTCGACGTGCGGGCGAGGGTGGCTGGGCATTCGGCACCGCCCGCGTCCGAACCTTCGTCACCATCTTCGTTGAGCGCCTCGTGCGGCGTTCCATCGAGGAGCCGTCCTTGGCCGTCCCAAGCGCAGTGGAGCCGACGCGGATTTAGATGGCCTTGCGGATCCAGAGGGCTGTGGGAAGCGGAGCCGCACCGCTCAGACGGCGGCGCGGCCCGGCTTTGGATGGCGTAGTGTCGGCAGCAGGTCAGTGTTTCATGCTGGCTTGTTGCGCCGCCCGGACCCGCGGTCACGACCAGCAGTTCCCGCCAGCGCGCCATCCTGCCGAGGACCTGCCTGCCGGTCATCCTTGCCGTGCAAGGCCCGTCCCCGCAGTCGATGTTCTCATGACCTCGGCTAGGCGCCCGACAACCGGCTCGAGAGGCCAGGCGTGACGACACAAGGGAAGATTCTCGTTACCGGCGACGGTGTGGTCCGCGCCGCGGGCGCGGACGAGGCCAAGACGCTGATCCACGAGGCCGACATCGCCACGGTTGCGCTGGCGCTCGACCACGCCGAAGCGTTCCGATGAGCCGGCCTGACCTGACCAGTCCAGCCGCGGAGTCCACGCGTAGGGCCGGGCGTCGCGAGTGGATCGGATTGGGGCTGCTAACACTGCCCGCCGTGCTGGTCTCCATGGACATGACTGTGCTGCATCTGGCCGTTCCGAGCCTCAGCGCCGATCTGCGGCCGAGTAGCTCCGAGCTGCTGTGGATCGTTGACATCTACGGATTCATGATCGCCGGATTCCTGATCACGATGGGCACGCTGGGCGATCGGATCGGGCGCCGCAAACTGCTGCTGGTCGGCGCGGCCGCGTTCGGCGTCGCTTCCGTGCTCGCGGCGTTCTCCACCACGGCCTGGATGCTGATCGCGGCGCGGATGCTGCTCGGGGTCGCCGGGGCGACGCTCGCACCGTCCACGCTGGCGTTGATCCGCAACATGTTCCGGGATCTGCGGCAGCGTACGGCGGCGATCTCGATGTGGTTCATGAGTTTCCTGGCCGGCGCCGCGGTCGGCCCGCTGGTCGGCGGGGCCCTGCTGGAGTACTTCTGGTGGGGTTCGGCGTTCCTGATCGGGGTCCCGGTGATGGCGCTGCTGATCGCGGCGGGACCGTTCCTACTGCCCGAGTACCGCGACCCGACGGCGGGCCGGCTGGACCTGGCCAGTACGGCCATGTCGTTGGCCGCGGTCCTTGCCGTGATCTACGGGCTCAAACAGGTCGCCGCGGACGGTCTCGCGCTGCCGCCCGTTCTGGTGGTCGCCGCTGGTGTCGCAACCGCGGTGGTCTTCGTTCGACGGCAGCGCACGCTGTCCGACCCACTGCTCGACCTGACGCTCTTCGGCGAGCGGACCTTTAGTGTCTCGTTAGGCGTTCTCACCCTCGCCGCGGCCGTAATGGGAGGGGTGGGTTACCTCACCGCCCAGTATCTGCAGCTGGTGCTCGGGCTGTCACCGCTGCAAGCGGGTCTGTGGATGCTCCCTCCGCTCGGAGCGGGCATCGTCCTGATGATGGCGGCTCCGCTGCTCGTGCGCCGGGTTCGTCCGGGGCTGGTCATCGGCGCCGGCCTGGCCTTGGCCGCGGCGGGCTTCGTGGTGGTGGGCCAGGTCGGCGGCGGCGCCGGCCTCCCCATCGTCAGCCCCCGGGCGTCGACTGTCCTCGCCGGCCTGATGCCT
>NZ_JAIBNX010000326.1 GCF_026130045.1 Micromonospora sp. CPCC 205371 | reverse complement strand
TCCATCGATCAAGGGCGAATACACGCGGAAAAGAGATCCAACCACGTGCATTCGCCCTTGATCCACGCAGGCCCGCGTGGCGCAGGCCCGCGTGGCGCAGGCCCGCGTGGCGCAGGCCCGCGTGGCGCAGACCGTGCGGCGCAGACCGTGCGGCGCAGACCGTGCGGCGCAGACCGTGCGGCGCAGACCGTGCGGCGTGGCCGCCGACACGGATGGGACGCCGCAGGGGCCGGCGGCGGACGTCGGGCGGGCGGCGGGGCGCGAGGCAGGGGCACGCGGCGGGCGGCGGGCGAGGCGGCGGAGCGCGGGCAGGGGCACGCCTAGAACGGCGGGCGAACGCGGCGGTGGATCGCACAAAAGAGCGGGAGCGCGCGAAAGGGCTGGGAGCGCGTACAGGACCGCGAGCAGGGGCGCGGCGTGTGTGGCGGGCGTTGGGGACAGGCACGGGGAAAGAAGGGAGCGGTATCGGATGGGGTGGGGGGTGGACAAAGGGGGCGCGCAGTCGAGAGGATTTCGCAGCCACACAAAAGGAGAATCTCGGTGCCCACCTCCACCGATCATGACAGCGCCACCCTCTGGCGCGACGGGCGGCCGGTCTATGACCGGGGTGAGACCGTGTGCGTCATCGGCGCCGGGGTCAGCGGCCTGGTCGCGATCAAGAATTTGAAGGAGCACGGCTTCGGAGTCGACTGCTACGAGCGCGAAACGGGCGTCGGCGGCGCTTGGAACTGGCGGCACGATCGCAGCCCCGTCTACGCGAGCGCGCACCTGATCTCGTCGAAGCCGTTCACCCAGTTCCCGGATTTTCCGATGCCGGACGACTGGCCGGACTATCCGCACCATAGCCAGGTGCTCGCCTACCTGGAGCGGTACGCGGATCATTTTGACCTGCGCCCGCACATCTGGTTCGGCACAGAGGTGGTCAAGGTCGAGCCGGCCGACGGCCAGAAGTGGGATGTGACCACGCGCAGCACGGGCGGGTACGGCGCGGAGCGCACGCACCGGTACGCGGCCGTCGTGGTCGCCAACGGGCACAACTGGTCGCCAAACATGCCGGAGTACGAGGGGATCGACGGGTTCCGCGGCAAGATCATGCACTCGTCGGCGTACCAGGATCCGGCGCAACTGCGCGGCAAGCGGGTGCTGGTCGTTGGTGGCGGCAACACTGGGTGCGACATCGCGGTCGAGGCGGCGCAGCAGGCGGCCCGCTGCTGGCACTCGACCCGCCGTGGGTACTGGTACGCGCCCAAGTACGTGCTCGGGCGCCCCGTCGACCAGGTCAACGACGCGATCCTGGCGCTGCGGCTGCCGCTGCGCGTACGGCAGTGGCTGCTGCACTGGACGCTGCGACTGGCGGTGGGCGACCTGACCAGGTTCGGCTTGCGCAAGCCGGACCACAAGATCTACGAGACGCATCCGATCGTCAACAGCCAGCTCGTCTACCACGTCGGACACGGCGGGATCACCCCGGTGCCCGACGTGAAGCGGTTCCGGCAGTACAGCGTCGAGCTGGCCGACGGCACCGAGATCGAGCCTGATCTGGTGGTGCTGGCGACGGGATACCAGCCGCGGTTCGAGTTCCTGGCACCCGAACTGCTGGGCATCGGGGCTGACGGTCGGCCGAAGCTGCACCTGCACGCGTTCTCCCGGCAGCACCCGACGCTGGCCGTGATGGGTCTGTTGGAGTCCGACTCGGGCCTGCCGACGCTCGTCCACTGGCAGAGCGTGGCGGTCGCCCGGTGGCTGCGGATGCGCGAGGCGGCGCCGCAGAAGGCCGGCGAGTTCTGGTCGAGCCGGGTGGCGAAGGCGCCGGATCGCCGCTTCCTTGGCGCGAAGGTCAAAGACACGCCGCGGCACTGGTTCGAGATCGCGCACGTGGACTATCTGCGCGCGTTGCAGAAGACCCTGAACGAGATGGCGACCGCATGAAGCACCCCACGAAGTCCAGGATCATCCGCTTCCGCGACTGGGCGCGTCCGGTGCCGCCGGCCCGCCGTGAGGTGTTGTCGGCGACCCCGGAGTCCGACGAGGGCAAGCCGCCGGTGCTGTTCGTGCCCGGGTTCGGTCATGGCGCGTGGGTGTTCGCCGAGCACTGGCTGGAGCATGCCGCGTCCCGCGGGTTCCCGGCGCACGCGGTCAGCCTGCGCGGGCATGGCGGCAGCGGCCCTGGGCCGAAGGCCACGCTTCGGGCGTACTCGCATGATGTCGTGCAGGTGGCGGCGAGCCTGCCGCGCCAGGCCGTGCTGGTCGGGCACGGGGCTGGGGCTCTTGTGGTCGAGCGCGCCTTGGCGCGCTATCCGGCGCGCGCCGCGGTGCTGGCGGCGCCGGTGCTCGGTGGGTGGGCGACGCTGGCGACGGCGCTGCGGCGCAATCCGGCAGGAACGGTGCCGGCGGTGTTCGGCGGGCGGTTGCGGATGGGGCGGCGCCAGCTTTTCAGCCGGGAGGTTCCGGAGGCGACGGCGAAGGCTTACACGGCGCGGCTGGGCCGCGCCTCGGCGCGCGCGCAATGGCAGCTGATCGCGCATCGTGCGGCCGAGCCGCCGGTCGGTGATCCGCCGGTACTGGTGGTAGGCAGCCCCGACGACCGTGTGGTGCCGGCGTCGGCGTTGACGAAGGCGGCTCGCCGGTACGGTGGCGCACCCTTGCTGTTTCCGGGCATGGGCCATGACCTGATGCTCGACGCGCGCTGGCGCGAGCCGGTCGACGCGATCCTGGACTGGCTGGACAAGGGCGCCACTATGTGAGCGCGATTGGTCCACTATAGACATCAAGCGTTCCTGGGGAGGCGCTATGGCGAACGGTGATGTACCGCTGGTGGTCTGCGTGTCGGCCGACCTCGAACTCCGCAAGTGGATCGTGCAACGCATCGACCGGCGTACGCCGGTGTTGGTCTGCACCGACCTGGACGAGCTGCGGGCCACGCTCTTCCCTGCGGAGACAAGACCGGCCGGTGAGGCGCTGAGACCGGCCGGAGTCGTGGCGGAGCCAGCGGCGGCGGTCAGTCACGGCGAGTTCGTGGTGGATGTCGACGGTCACCAGGTGACCTGGCGCGGCGGCGTCGTGGCCACCACCCGGCGCGAGCGGGAGCTGCTCGCCCGGCTCGCCCGTCCACCGCTCGCGGTGTGGCCGTACGAGAAGCTGTTCGTCGAGGTCTGGGGCGGCTCGTACCTGGGCGACTCGTCGATCCTGCACTCGGCGGTGAAGCGGCTGCGCCGCAAGCTCCGCGGCGCGGAGGGCGCACCGACCATCGAGACCGTGCGCGGGGTGGGTTACCGACTCAGCTCGTGAGCCGGGTAGCGAGCGTGCCAGTCTGTTCCAGCGCGCTGACGTACGACCGGGCCCACGCCTGGATGTCGTGGGTGCGCAGGTGCTCGCGCATGTCGGCCATCCGGCCGCGAACGTCGCTTGGCGCCGCTTCGAGCGCGTGCATGAGCGTGAGCTTGAGCCCGTCGAGGTCGTGCGGGTTGACCAGGTACGCCTGGGTCAGCTCGGCGGCCGCACCGGCGAACTCGCTGAGCACCAGTGCACCGTCGCCGTTGACGCGCGCGGCGACGTACTCCTTGGCCACGAGGTTCATGCCGTCGCGCAGGGGTGTGACCATCATGACGTCCGCCGCGCGGTACAGAGCGGCAAGCTCGGCCCGGTCGAACGGCTGGTTGAGGTAGTGGATCGCGGGCTCGCCGACCCGGCCGAACTCGCCGTTGACGCGGCCCACCTCGCGCTCGACCCGGTCGCGCAGCACCTGGTACTGCTCGACCCGCTCGCGGCTCGGCACCACTACCTGGACGAGCACCGTGTCGCGTACTTTGATGTGCCCGTCGGCGAGCAACTCGCTGTATGCCTTGAGCCGGTGCTCGATGCCCTTGGTGTAGTCCATCCGGTCGACGCTGAGGATCACGTGCTGCGGCTCGCCCAGGTCTTTGCGGAGCTGCCGGGCTCGGGCCACCACGTCGGGCCGGCCGGCGAGCTGCTCCATCTCGGCCATGTCGATCGACACCGGAAACGCGCCGATGCGGACCACGCGATCTTCGACGGCGATCCGGCGATCGGTGGCGGGCACCTGGAGCACCTTCGTCGCGAGCTGGGCGAAGTTGTGCGCGGCCTGCGCACGCTGGAACCCGACCAGGTCGGCGCCCAGCATCCCGAGCAGCAGCTCGGCGCGCCGGGGGAGCTGCATGAAGAGCTCCGGCGGCGGGAACGGCACGTGCAGGAAGAAGCCGATCAACAGGTCTGGGCGGAGCGCGCGGAGCATCCCCGGCACCAGCTGGAGGTGGTAATCCTGCACCCAGACGACCGCGCCGGGCTCTGCCGCCTCGGCCGCCGCCTCGGCGAACCGCTGGTTGACCCGCTGATACGACTCCCACCAGCGGCGGTGGTAGACGGGCTGCTCGACCGCGTCGTGGTACAGCGGCCACAGGGTCGCGTTGGCGAAGCCTTCGTAGTGCTGGCGCACGTCGTCTTCGGAGAGCGCGACGGTGTGCATGCGTACGCCGTCGACGTCGGGCAAGGCCGGCGCGGTGCCGGTGCCGCCCGCCCAGCCGACCCAGGTGGCCGGCGCATGCTGGAGGATCGGGTGCAGGGCACTGACCAGGCCGCCCGGACTGCGACGCCACTCGCAAGCGCCGTCGGGCGCCACGCTGTCGTCGACGGGCAGGCGGTTGGCCACCACCACGAGGGAGCTCTGCCGCATTAGGCACCTCGTCTCGGTGCGCGCGCATGGGATGGGGGTTTTCGCCTACTAGGAGTATTCCTACTGACGCGAAGTTACGCGAGTGTTACACAGCGACAACAGAGGTCGATGAATTTCGCTGAATGCTCAGACCACCGCGCCGTCGTCCGGGTCTTCCTCTTCGTCTTCTCCGGAGCGCAGCCGCAGGACCAGCGTCACGAACCCGCTGAGGATCGCCGCGAACCCCAGGACCGTGGCGACGCCCCGGTCGATGGGCGCCAGGTTCGGAAAGAGGAAGAGCAGGAAGCCGCCGATGATGGCGGCGATGCCGACCACGGCGTACTTGGAGATGCGCGGCAGCGGCGGCGGTGGCGGCGGCGTGTAACCCTCGTCGTCGTCCGCGGGCAGGTGCGCGCCGAACGTGTCCAGACCGTCCAGAAGGGACGGTTCAGGCTTCGGGCGCGCGGGCGTCAGGGAGATGTCTGTGATGTGGGTCGCGTCCGCGAGACCCTCGCTCTCGGCGCGAACCTCAGGGGCGCGGCCACTCGGCACGTCCTCCGCCGCCGGCCATGGCGGCGTTCGCAGGTCGACGTCAGCGTTGTACTCGGCCACGATGCGCGCCCACTCGGACTCGACGTCCGGCTCCTTGACGGCGGCCGCCTCTTCGGTCAGCCGGCTCAGATAGTCGCGGGCTACGGCCAGATGGGTCCGGTCGACGTACAGCCGGTCGGTCGGCCGGGACGGCATCGTGGTGGTGCGCGTCACGGGGTTGAGGTCGGCGGACGGCTGAAGGTACGCCGCGATGCCCCCTGCCGCGAGCACGTCGAGCAGGTGCTCGCCGACCCGGGGATCGACGTCACCGGCGACGGCGTACTCGGTCGCGTCGAGCCCGTTGTCACGCCGACCCCGCCGCGCGCCACCCGCAGTCACCGCTCACCCTCCTTGCTGGCCGGTCCCGTTGGCCCTTGCCGTGCTCTGAATCGTGACACGGCGAGGACAGGTTCGGGGAGTGCGTTGTGGTGCGGTGTACCTGGTTCGTAGGCTCATTGCCGACAGTTCCCGGCGCGGAACTCTGCGGGAAGGACGCGCGTGCTCTACTGGTTGCTCAAGTACATCCTGCTCGGGCCATGGCTCAGATTGATCTGGCGGCCCCGGGTCGAGGGGCGGGAGCACGTTCCTGACTTCGGGCCGGCGATCATCGCGAGCAACCACCTGTCGTTCTCCGACTCGATCTTCATGCCGCTGATGGTGAAGCGGAAAGTCACCTTTGTCGCCAAAGCCGAGTATTTCACCGGCAAAGGGATCAAGGGATGGCTGGTGAAAATGTTCTTCGTCGGCACCGGCACGATCCCCGTCGACCGGTCCGGCGGGCGAGCCGCCCAAGCGGCCCTCGACACCCAACTCCGCGTGCTCCGCGAGGGCAAGCTGGCCGGCATCTACCCAGAGGGCACCCGCTCCCCAGACGGCCGTCTGTACCGCGGCAAGACGGGTGTCGCCCGGCTCGCCCTGGAAAGCGGCGCCCCCGTGATCCCCGTCGTGATGCTCAACGCCGACGAGATCCAGCCGCCCGGCAAGATCATTCCGAAGATCAAGCGCGTGCACATCCGCTTCGGCGCCCCCCTCGACTTCAGCCGGTACGCCGGGATGGCCGGAGACCGCTTCGTCGAGCGGGCGATCACCGACGAGATCATGTATGAGCTGATGGAGCTTTCGGGGCGCGAGTACGTCGACATCTACGCCCAAAAGGTCAAGACCCAGCAATCCAAGGCCGCGCCCGAGCCCACGGCGCCCATAGCCGCCTAACCGCCTTCCCCACCCCTTCCGCCGGCCGGGCCGCGCCGCCGGCGCCTTCCGCGCGTCCCGGCGCCGTCCACGTCGCGCTCCGCTGCGGCCTCCGGGCCGCGTCCCGGCAGGCCCTGTCGCGGCGGGGCCCGGGGTGGCCCGGCGTGGC
>NZ_JAIBNX010000325.1 GCF_026130045.1 Micromonospora sp. CPCC 205371 | reverse complement strand
CGCCGCGGCCGGGCCGGAGCGGTCGGCGAAGGCCAGCGCGACCCAGCCGCCGCGCCGCAGCGCCGCGAACAGGCCGGGCCGCGTCTCATCAGGACGGACATCGGGTACCCGCTCGCCGAGCGCCCGTCCACCCGAAAGTGGGGAATCGGGGTACGCCAGGTCGAGCTGGCTGCGTTTGTTGCGGCGGATGCCTGCCACCACCAGATCCGGGTCGGGCGGCTCGTGCTGGCCACCCCAGTAGGAGCGCTCGGTGTGCGCCAGCAGCCGATGGGACACCGGCATACGCTCCGCCTCGTACGTGTCGAGCAGCCGCTCCGGCGCCTTGTCGCGCACCACCGAGGCGAGCTTCCAGCCGAGGTTGACCGCGTCCTGGATGCCGGTGTTCATGCCCTGGGCGCTGACCGGCATGACCGTGCGGGCCGCGTCGCCGGCGAGCAGGAAGCGCCCCGACCGCAGCCGGTCGGCGACGCTGTTGTGCAGGCGGATTCGCCAGTTGAAGCGGCCGTCGAGCAGTTCCAGGGCCGGCTCGCCGCTGGCGACGCGGAAAAGCGTTCGCAGCTCGTCGACGGTGGGGGCGTCCACGAGGGACGGATCGGGGTCGCCGGTGCTCATGAACAGGCGGCGCCGGCCGTCGGGCAGTGGCAGGCTGCCGAGCGTGCCCAATGGCCCGAACCACAGGTGGCCGGCGGCCGGGCCGCCCAGCTCCGGTGTGCACCGGGCGTCGATCTGGACGAGCTGCGTGCCGGGGAAGCGCTTGGTGTGCCAGCCGAACCCGAGCGTCTCGCGGAGGTTGGCGTGTGAGCCCTGCGCAAGCACCACCCATTGGGCGTGCACCTCCCGGGTGCCGCCGTCGCCGGCCAACGTTACCGACGCGGTGTCCGGTGCCGGATGGTGGGCCGCCGTGGCCGCCCATCCGCGCTCGACCCGCACGCCGTGCCCGGCGAGCACCGAAGTGAGCAGTCGCTCAGTCTCCGGCTGCCCGATCAGCAGCGGCAGCGGGTAGGCCGAGTCGGGCTCGCGGACGTCCAGCTCGACGGTCTCCCTGCCGAAGACGTGATACACGCGGTGGCGGAACGAGACGCCCACCCGCTGGTATTGCGCCACCGGCAGGCCCATGGTGTCGAACAGCTCCAGCGTGCGCTGCCAGACCGTGCACGCACGGCTGCCGGGGCGGGGCTCGGGGCGGCGGTCGACGATCCGGCAGGCCACGCCTCGGCGGGCCAGCTCGACCGCGCAGGCCAGCCCGACCGGACCGGCACCGACCACCAGGACGTCGATCTCCTCCACCGTGGGGCTCACCGCGCCACCGCCGTCCGCAATGGACGGAGGCCGGACAGCTTGGGAAAGAGGCGATCCCAGGCCGCGTCGTCGCCCCGCCAGTGAACGGTGCGCGGCTGCGGGACCGGCAGGCCGGCCATATAGAGCCCGTCGGCCAGCTCGGCGACCTCGCCTTCGAGTGGCGCGACGTCCGGTAGGGCAGCGTCGCGGGCCCACAGCAGCGCGAACCGGTGCCCGGGGTTGCGGTCGCGCAGCACGTCCCGCAGCTCCACGAGCTGCTCGGCTGTGAACGCGTCGTAGGGGTCCCGCCGCACGTACAGCACCGCCCGCTCGGATCTGGTCGTCGAGCGCCAGCGCTCCAGCAGGTGGTCGGCGCGGGCGCGAAGCTCCGGGTAGTCCTGAGCGACCAGTTCGGGACGCATCAGACCGTCCGGATCGGACCTGAAGATGTGCCGCACCCGCAGCCCGCTCGGCTCGTCGCGCACATATCTGCGATCCTCGGTCACCACGAGGTTGCCGCGCTGGAAGAAGTCGGCGAAGTCGGTGCGCAGCACGTGCGCCAGCGCCTCGTGTTCGCTGATGTACCAGTCGAACACGTGCGCCCGCTGCAACCCGGTGAGCCGGCGCAGCTGGACGGTCACCTCGCAGTCGAACCCGAGCCCGATGTACCTCTCGAACACGACGCCTCCCCACGGCCGCGACGGACTGGCACCGCCACCCTGCGCCGGGTCACTGTGGGCTCGCTCGAAGCCCGATGGAGGCGGCACCAGCGATCCTCGACGCCCGTGGCGGAGCATTCGCCGCCATGGGCAGCACACTCTTTCGCCGCGTCCGCGTCTTCGACGGAACCCAGCTTCTGGACGCCACCGACGTGCTGGTACGCGACGGCCGGATCGCCGAGGTCGGCCGGCGCGCGGTCCGCGCCGCTGCGCAGGGGTCCGAAGTGGTCGATGGGCAGGGACGGCAGACGCTGCTGCCCGGCCTCATCGACGCGCACGCGCACATCGTCGAAGGCGCACTGGCGCGGGCGCTGCGGTTCGGGGTGACCACCGAGCTCGACATGGCGAACCCGCCGGCGCTGATCCGCGCCGCCAAGGCCGCGCACGAGGACCCGGAAACGCCACCCACGGCGGACGTGCGTTCCGCTGGGGCGGCGGCGACGGTACCCGGGGGGCACGGCACCCAGTTCTTCCCCGGCGTACCGACGCTGCGCTCCCCCGCCGAGGCGGCTGGTTTCGTGGCGGACCGGATCGCCGAAGGCTCGGACTACCTGAAGATCCACTATGCGGACGGGGTGCCGCGTGGCCGCGACCCGGTGCCCGTGCTCGACCCGCCCACCGTGGCAGCGCTCGCCGGTGCCGCCCACGAGCGCGGGCTGCTGGCCGTGGCGCACGTCGGCACCCTCGCGGCCGCCGTCGAGGCGTTGACCGCCGGTGTGGACGGGCTCGCGCACGTGTTCGCCGACGCGCAGCCCGCCGACCCCGACACCGGGCCGATCGCCGAGTTCGCGGCGCTGGCCGCCGAGCGGCACGCGTTCCTCATCCCCACACTCACGATGATCGACATGTACGCCGGCGGCAAGGGAATCTGCGAGCTGGCCGACGATCCCGCGCTCGCCCCGCACCTGTCCGATGAGGACATCGAAACGCTGGACCGGCAGCGCTCCGGTGCCAACCCGGCCCTCCCCCTGTACCCGGAGAGCGCCGCAACCGGGGTGCGCGCCGCCGCGGCCGCCGGCGTGCCCATCCTCGCCGGCACCGACATGGTGTTCGCGCTCCACGGCGCCGCGCTCCACCGGGAACTCGAACTGCTCGTCGGCGCCGGCCTCAGCACCGCGCAGGCGCTCGCCGCCGCGACCGCCACCCCGGCCCGGGCCTTCGGCCTCGACGACCGTGGGCGCATCGCGCCAGGGCTGCGCGCCGACCTGCTGCTCGTGGACGGCGATCCGCTCGCCGACATCCGGTGCACGCGCGCGATCGCCGGCGTCTGGCAACGCGGCGCGCAGGTGTCCGCTCGACCGGTACCCGCCCGGTGAAGGAGAACCAGATGATCCGAGTACTGATCGCGACCAGCGCCGGCACCTCGCACGTCGGCAAGGTCGCGCCCGTCGCCTCCGAACTCGTGCGGCGCGGCGCCGAGGTTGCCTGGTACGCCGGCGAACGGTACCGCGACGCGGTGCTCGCCACCGGGGCCCGGTACCTGCCCGGCTCCGGTGAGGCGCTGCCCGAGATGGACGCCATCGAGGAGCGCCATCCCGAGCTGGTCGGGATGCCCGAGCACAAGCGCGGGTCGTGGTGGCTGGAGCACGTGATGGTGGGTCCGGCCGGTGCCCAGTACACCGAGCTGTCAAAGGCCCTGCGAGACTTCCCCGCCGACGTGGTGCTCGCCGACTCCACAGTGCTCGGTGCAGGGCTGCTGCACGAGATGGAGCAGCCGTTGTGGGCCACGCTGAGCGTCGCGCCGATGGCCATCCCCGACCCGGACGTGCCACCGTACGGGCCCGGCTGGCAGCCCGGCTCCGGCCCGCTGTACCGGCTGCGCAACGCGCTCGCGAGCCGGATCGGCGAGCGGCTGATGATGCGCGCCCCGCTGCGACGGATGAACGCGATTCGGGCCGAGCTCGGCCTCGCGCCGGTGCGCTCGCCGTTCGCCGCCAACGCCACCCCGTACCTGTACCTGCAAGCCAGCACGCCCAGCTTCGAGTACCCCCGCCGGGAGCTGCCAGAGCAGGTGCGCTTCGTCGGCCCGCTGCTGCCCGACCCACCCGCCGACTTCGTCCCGCCCACCTGGTGGTCCGAACTGGACGGCCGCCGGGCCGTACTTGTCAGCCAGGGCACCGTCGCCACGTCGACGGGCGGCCTGGTGGAGCCGGCGGTGCGGGCGCTGGCCGGAAGCGACCTGCTGGTCGTGGTCACCGGCCGGGGCACCGCACACCTCGGCGCGCTCGGCGGCAACGTGCGCACCGCCGAGTACTTACCACACGATGCGCTGATGCCGAAGATGGCCGCGGTCGTCACCACCGGCGGGTACGGCACCGTGCAGCTCGCCCTGCGGCACGGGATACCGCTCGTGACCGCGGGCGCCACCGAAGATAAACCCGAGGTGTGCGCCCGCGTGGCATGGTCCGGTGCCGGCGTGTTCCTGCGCGGCGGGCACCCGAGTCCACAGCGGATCGCGGCGGCGGTGCGGCAGGTGCTCGACGACCCCTCGTACCGGGAACGGGCTCGCGCGCTGGCCGGCGACTTCGCGCGGCACGACGCACCTGCTGAGATCGCCCGGTTGCTGGCGGAGCTGGTCGCTGAGCACCGGCACAGCTCGCCCGCGGCGGGGTGAGGATGCGCCTCTACCTGCTCCGCACCGGAACGATCCGCGCGATCGGCGCTCCGGTGCCCGCGTACCTGCTCGTGGACGGCGACAGCGCGACCCTTGTGGACACCGGGTACCCGATTGACCTCGGCGCGGACCCGGACGGCTTCGTGACGGTCTCGCCCGCCGAGAACCTGCTCACCCAGCTCGACCGGCTCGACCTGCGCCCGGCCGACGTGCACCGGGTCATCTGCACCCATCTCGACCCGGACCACGCCGGCAACCACGACCGCTTCCCCGACGCCGAGTTCGTCGTGCAACGGCGGCACCTCGACGCCGCCCGATCCGGCGAAGTCGACCGGATCGAGCTGATCCGGGACCGCTGGGACGTGCCCGGCCTGAGGTACCGCCTCGTCGACGGAGACGTTGAGCTTTCACCGTGCCTGCGCCTGGTCAGCAGTGACGGCCACGTACCCGGCCACCAGTCCGTGCTGGTGCGCCTGCCGAACACCGGCCCGGTGCTGCTGGCCGGAGACGCCGTACCGATGTCCGGCTGCGCCGACGCCGAGCGCCGTCCTATCACACCGTTCGATGTGGACGCGGCGGCGGTGCGGCGCAGCACGGCCAGGCTCGCGGCGATCGCAGCCGAGACCGGCGCGTTGGTGGTGTACGGGCACGACGCCGCGCAGTGGGCCACATTGCGCACGTTCCCCAACTGCTACGACTAGGAGCGCCGAATGCGGTTCCCCTTCGACACCAGCCGGCTGTACGAGCCGCCCGCCGAGTTCGCCTGGCTGGTGCGGCACCGCCCCGTCGCGCCCATCGTGCTGCCCACCGGCGATCCGGCGTGGCTGGTGTGCGGGTACGAGGAGGTGCGGGTGGCGCTGAGCGACCCACGCTTCAGCCGCGCCGCGGCGACCGCCCCCGACGCGCCTCGGATGCGACCGCTGCCGCCGGACCGCCGCGGCATCCTGGCCATGGACCCGCCCGCGCACACCAGGCTGCGCCGGCTGGTGGCGCGGGCGTTCGCCGCGCGGCGGATCAGGGCGATGCGCGGCGACATCGAGCACGTCGCGGGAGACCTGCTCGACCGGCTCAGCGCCGCCGGTCCGCCAGCCGATCTGGTACCGGGATTCGCCCTGCCCTTGCCCATCACGGTAATCTGCGCACTGCTCGGAGTGCCGCCGGCCGACCGCGCGACCTTCAGCGGCTGGACCGACACCATGCTGACGCTGACCGGCTCCACACCGGACGAGGTGGGCGCGGCCCGCCAAGCGATGAACGGGTACCTCGCCGACCTGGTGGCCAAGAAGCGCCGCAACCCGCCGGCCGCCGACCCCGACCTGATGGACGAGCTGATCTCGGCGCGCGACGAGGAGGACCGGCTCAGCGAGGAAGAGCTCATCATCTTCGCCAGCACGCTGCTGATCGCCGGCTACCACACCACGTCGGCGGCCATTGTCAACAGCGTCGTCGTCCTGATGCGACACCCGGAAGAGTACCGCCGCCTAGCTTCCTCGCCGGAGCGCGTCGCATCCACTGTGGACGAGCTACTGCGGTACTCGGCCGCGGCCACCAATGGCGGCAACCTACGCGTGGCCGTCGAACCGGTTACACTCGGCGGCGTCGACATCAAGCCAGGCGAGGCCGTTCTGCCCGCCATCATCGCCGCCAACCGCGACCCCGCCGTGTTCGCCGACCCGGACCGCTTCGACCCTGACCGCGCCGAGAACCCGCACCTGGCCTTCGGTGGCGGCGTCCACTACTGCCTGGGCGCCAACCTGGCCC
Source organism: Micromonospora sp. CPCC 205371 (assembly GCF_026130045.1). GTDB lineage: Bacteria > Actinomycetota > Actinomycetes > Mycobacteriales > Micromonosporaceae > Phytohabitans. The sequence continues at coordinate 309 of NZ_JAIBNX010000325.1, read as the reverse complement.
GCCTCGAGCTGGAGGTCGCCCTGACGGCCCTGGTTACCCGCTTCCCGGCCCTACGCCTAGCGGCAGACGAAGCAGACCTCACCTGGGACGACCGCGCCGTCATCAAGCGCCTGGACCGCCTCCCGATAACCTGGTGACCGCAGCGCGCCATCGCCCGCTCCCAACCCACACCACCCACGGGCCCACACACACAGAGCCCGCACCGGCCCCGCAGACGCGGCCCGGACCCGGCGTAGCGGCCGGCCCGGCCCGGCCAGCGTGGGCCCGCGTAGCAGCGCGGCCCGTCCCGGCGCGTCCCGGCGCGGCCCG
>NZ_JAIBNX010000324.1:2951-6763 GCF_026130045.1 Micromonospora sp. CPCC 205371 | reverse complement strand
CGCGGGCGGACGGACGGGCCCGCGTTGCGGGCGGCACGGGCGCGAGGGTCCGCGGGCGCGGGCCGAGGGCCAAGGGCCGAGGGCGACGGGGCCCGAGCCGGGCGGGACCGCCGGCCGCGTCGGCGCGGGTGGGGGCGAGGGGGTCGGTTAGAACCAGGGGGAGCGGCCGGTTGCGGCCGGGATTGGGCGTTTTGTCGATGGTTTGGTGTCGAGGGCGGGTGTGAAGCGGCGTGGCGCGGCCGGCAGCGCGAGCCGGTTGCTCGCTGGCAGCGCGGCCACCGGCACCGGGTCTGGGCGGCGGCGCGGGCGGTCGGTGATCGTCACCAGCATCGCCAGCAACGCGAACGCCGCACCCGCCGCCCCGAAGGCCCAGGCGTATCCGCCGGTGGTCGCCACGACGGCGCCGGCGTCGGACAGGTGGGCGCTGCGTGCCGCCGCCACCGCCATCAGCATGGTCAAGCCTACGGTCGGGCCTACCTCCATCGCGGTGTTCATGACGCCGCCGGCAAGCCCGGCCTGGCGCGCCTGCACGCCGGCTAGAGACAGGACGGTCGCGCCCGCGAACGCCAGTGCCAGCCCGGTGGCGACGAGCAGGAGGCTGGGCAGGATGCCGGTGGTGTACGGGGTGCTCGGGTCGAGCGCGGCGAGTAGCAGGAGGCCAGCGGCGGCACACGTCAGGCCGAACGCGATGACGCCGTGGGGGCCACGGCGCTCCAGGCGGCGCCGGCAGAGCCGTCCGGCGAGCAGCAGCGCGACCCCGTACGGGAGGAAGGCGGCCGACGTGCGCAGCGGCGTCCAGTCGCGGATCTGCTGGAGGTACAGGCCGAGCAGCAGGGTGATCAGCGAGGCGCCGGCCGCCGCGAGAGCGATCGTGAGCAGGCCGACGATGCGGCTGGTGTCGTCGAGGAACGACAGTGGCAGCAGCGGGGAGCGCCCGCGCGCCTCCACCGCGATGAAGAGCAACAGCAGCAGTACGCCACCTCCGAGCGGCCCTGCGACCATGGGGTCCGTCCACGCATACTGGTCGGTGACGACGAGGCCATAGCTGACCAGGGTCACGCCGGCGGTGGCGAGGACCGCGGCGAACAGGTCGAGTCGCGGGCGCTCGACCGGTGCGCTGCGCGGCACGAGCCTAGGGGCGAGCAGCAGCCCGAGGGTGGCCACGGCGATGCCAGGCGCGAACATGTACCGCCACGACACCCACGTGCACACGCCAGCGGTCAGGATGCCGGCGGTCGCGCCGAGCACGGACAGGCCGCCCCACCGGGCCATCGCGCGGCGGTGGCTGGCGGGGTCGGCGTACAGGCGATGCAGGACGGCGACGGCGGCGGGGGCCGCGAGCGCCGCGCCCACGCCCTGCCCGAACCGGGCGGCCACGAGCATTTCAAAACCATTCGAGAACGCCGCCGCGGTCGACGCGACGGCGAAGAAGGCAAGGCCCGTGAGCAGCAGGCGGCGGCCACCGTACCTGTCGGTGAGCCGGCCGCCGAACAGCAGCAGCCCGCTGAAGGAGAGCGCGTACGCCGCGCTGACGAGGATCAGTTCCGACCGAGTGAGCCCCCAGAGCGTGCCGATGGCCGGCAGCGGGACCGACACCACGGTGATCGTGAAGATGAGCGTCGCCTGGACGGTGCCCAGCAACGCGAATGCTCTGCGGCGCCTGACGATGGCGCGCCGGGGGAATGGCACTACCATGGCCGGTCCTCCCCACACGGTCAGTGGCCGACCCATCACCGTTCGTATCACTGTATCAATATCAATCGTCATGTAGGGACCCGCGCCGGCCAGATCGTACGATCAAGGCGTGCACGCATCAGCCGGTCCCGTGGTCGTAGGTCTCGACGTGGGTGGGACCAGTACCAACGCCACCCTTCTCGACTCGTCTGGCCGGTTCCTCGTCGATCGCATGGTCGAGACGCCGAGCTGTGTCCTGCAAGGACCGGAGGCGGCCCTCGACGCGCTCGCCGGCTCGGTCGAGCAGGTCTTGAGCCTGACCGGGACGGACGCGTCGGCGGTACGCGCGGTGGGGCTCGACACGCCCGGTCCGGCCAGCGCCGACGGGGTGATCTCATCGCGCGGCGCCACGAACTTCTCGCTGCCCGCCTGGTACGGCTTCGACATCCGGGGCGCTCTGGAAGCGCGGCTCGGCTGGCCCGTGGTCTACAACAACGACGGCAACGCGGCCGCCCTGTACGCCCACGTGGTGCACTTCGGCGCGGCCGCGTTCGAGCGCTCGTCGATCTCGGCGATCGTGGGCACCGGGCTCGGCGGCGGGGTCATCGAGTCCGGTCAGGTGGTCAAGGGCGCCACGGGTACGGCCGGCGAGCTGGGCCACGTGCACATCCCGCTCGACGGCTTGCTCGCCGATGGTCAGCAGGCCCCGGCGTGCAACTGCGGCTTCAGCGGTGACGTCGAGAGCGTCGCGTCGCTGACCGGCATCGTCAAGAACCTGCTCCCGTACTGGCTGACCCGCTTCGACGGGCACGAGCTGGCGGCGGTGCCGATCGACAAGGCGGCTCGCCTGGTCCGCTCGTACGGCGAGCGGGGCGACCCCCTCGCACGTGCGATCTTCGAGCAGCAGGCGATGGCGCTGGGGCGGCTCTTCACGATCGCGGCCAACTTCACCGACCCGCACGCGTTCTTCGTGGGTGGCGGGGTCGTCGAGACGGTGCCGGAGTTCCGTGACTGGTTCCTCGGCAAGGTGCGCGAGCACACCGTGCTGCGCCAGGAGCAGGCTCAGACGGTCACCTTCTCGCTGGTACCCGATCTCGACATGGCTGGGGCGCGCGGCGCCGCGCTGGCCGCGCAGGCCCTGTTCCCGTGATCAAGGCGTCCCCGTAGTCGTTAGGGCGACTTGAGGGACGCCCTGATCACGCTGAAGGGGGGCGGCGGGTCGCGGGCACGAGTGCGAGCGCGGGCAGCAGGATCAAGGGGACGATCAGCAGCGCCTTCAGCGTGCCGACGCGGTCGCCGAGCAGGCCCACCAGCGGTGGCCCGGCGAGGAAGGCCGTGTACCCGATGACCGCGACCACGCTGACCCGTGCGGGCGCCCGGTGTTCCTCGTCGGCTGCGGCGCTCATGCCCACGGGGAAGCCGAGCGATGCGCCCACGCCCCACAGCGCGACGCCGGCCAGCGCGACCGCCCACGAGCTGGCCAGTACCGCGATCAGGGCGCCGGCACCCGCGATGAAGATCGTGACGGTGAGGGTGCGGACCCGTCCCCAGCGGTCGATGGCGATCGTGCCGGCGGTGCGCCCGGCCGTCATCGCGGCCACGAACACGCCGAACGTCGCCGCGCCGGCTGCCTCGGTCACCTCGTGACCGTCGACGAACGCCACCGCCAGCCAGTCGTTCGCGGTGCCCTCGGTGAACGCCATGATCAGTACCAGCAGGCCGATCAGCAGCGTGCGCGGCTCGCGCCAGGCGGCGAGGACGCCGCCGGACTTCTCGGATGGCGCGTCCGGGTCGGCCGGCAGGAACGAGCGGACGGCGACGAGGGTACCGGCGAGCATGACGCCCGCGGCGAGGATGAGGTGCGCGGCGAGCGGGAGCCCGACGCGCGCCCCGCCGGCTCCGATGCCCGCGCCCGCGACCGTGCCGAGGCTCCAGGCCGCGTGGAAGCGCGGCATGATCGTGCGGCCGAGCCGGCGCTCCACGGCTGCGGCCTCGACGTTCATGGCGACGTCACAGGTGCCCGACCCGTACCCGAGTGCGAAGATCCCCAGCGCGACCACCACGATCGACGCCATGGCGCCGCCGGCGCCGGCGGGCGCGGGCCCGCCGGCGGCGGGCGCGCGCCCGCGTACCACCGT
>NZ_JAIBNX010000324.1:0-2941 GCF_026130045.1 Micromonospora sp. CPCC 205371 | reverse complement strand
CCGGTGCGAGAAGCCCCCCGGCGCACCCCCCGGGACCCACCCCAGGCCCCCGCCAGCGGCGGCGAGCGGGAGCCCGCCGGCGGCGTTCGCCGCCGCGATCACGACCGTTCGGCGCGGGCCGAGCCGGTGGGTGACCACGCCGGACGTCGGCATGGCCAGGATGGCGCCGGCCGACATCGCGAGCAGCAGCATGCCCAGCCGCCCCGCGGACAGGTCGAGGGCGTCGCGCGCGGCCGGCACCCGAGCGAACCACGAGGCGACGCCGAGTCCGTTGAGCCCAAAGACCACCGCCACGCCGTTGCGGGCGGCGAGTAAGTACCGTGGCGGGGTGGTGGTCGTGACCATGTCGTCGATACCACCCCTGAAAGCGCTCTCACATCAAGCGCCTGGTGGTGCATGATTGCTCACATGAGTAGACCGGTGGCACACCGCGCCACGCTGGACGACGTGGCCCGCGCGGCCGGCGTGTCGCGCTCGACCGCCTCCCGGGTCATCGCCGGCTACGGGCCGGCCTCGGCCTCGACGCGCGACCGCGTCGTCGAAGCGGCGGGCCGGCTCGGGTACGCGCCGAACCCAGCCGCAAGGGCGCTCGTGACCGGCACCGGCTTCCGGCTCGTCGTAGCCGTCGTCGGCGCGGACCCCGACGTGCTGCGCGACCCCTATGTCGACCGCGTGGTCAGCACCGCCGCGAGCCTGTGCGCTCCGTATGACGTCGGCGTCTCGCTGCGCTGGCTGTCGCGGAACGCGCCCACCGACCTGCGCGCGATGGCCGGCGACCCGAGCGTGCACAGCCTGCTGCTCATCAACACCACCCAGGCGGTCCTGGACGCCGTCCCGGCGCGGCTGCTCGGGCGCGTGGTGTCGATCGGCATCGGGTCGCCGCAGGTGCCCGGGTTCGACGTCGACAACGGCGCTGCGGCGGCGGCGACCCTCGCCCACCTGTACGCCTCGGGCCGGCGCCGGATCGCGATGGTCACTGGTCCACAGTGGATGCCCTGCACGCACCGGCCGGTCGAGTCGTACGTCGCCGCGATGCGCGCCGCCGGCCTGCCCGCGCGGTCGGTCGAGGGCGACTTCACCGTCACCAGCGGGCGAGCGGGCATGGTCGAGGTGCTGCGCCGCTGGCCCGACACCGACGCGGTGTTCGCCGGCAGCGACGCGATGGCGCTGGGAGCGCTCGCCGTCCTCCGCGAACGCGGCGTCGACGTGCCGGGCGACATCGCCGTCGCGGGCTTCGACGACGTCCCGTTCGCGGCGCTGAGCGCGCCGGCGCTCACGACCGCGACCCACCCCGTCGAAGAGATCGCCGCCGGGGCCGTCACCGCCCTTCTGGCCGGTTCCCGGGTACCGCCGGCGACCGCATACGCCTCCGAACTGGTCCTTCGGGAGAGCGCCTGACATGGCTTTCGACGTATCACTGACGCGCGCCGCCTATCCCGCCCTGGCGGACGGGTACGCGTACCTCGACGGGGCGGCCGGCACGCAGGTGCCGCAGGGCGTCATCGACGCGATCGCGGGCGCCTACCGATCGGGGATCGGCAACGTGGGCGGTGCCTTCCCGGCGAGCGACCGCGCAGGCGGGATCGTCGCCGAGTGCCGCGCGGCGGTCGCCGACCTGGTGGGCGGTCACGCCGACGGGGTCGTCCTCGGGCCGAACATGACGACGCTGACGTACCGGATGGCGGCCGCACTGAGCCGCGACTGGGCGCCCGGCGACGAGGTGGTCGTCTCCCGCCTTGACCATGACGCCAACGTGCGGCCGTGGGTGCAGGCCGCTTCGCGGGTGGGCGCGACCGTGCGCTGGGCCGAAGTGGACACGGCCACCGGGGAACTGCCGGTGGAGCAGTACGACGCTCTGATCGGCCCGCGTACGAGGCTGGTGGCGGTCACCGCCGCGAGCAATGTGCTCGGCACCCGCCCGGATGTGGCCGCTGTTACGGCTCGCGCCCGCGCTGCCGGCGCCCTGTCCTATGTGGATGGCGTGCATGCGAGCGCGCACGGGTACACCGACATGGCCGCGCTCGGCGCCGACTTCTACGCCACGAGCGCGTACAAGTGGTCGGGCCCGCACGTCGGCGCCGTGGTCGCCGACCCGGCACTGCTTTCGACCCTGCGGCCCGACAAGCTCGCCTCGTCGCCCGACACCGTGCCGCAGCGCTTCGAGACGGGTACCTCGCCGTTCGCCGACTTCGCCGGCGTGGTGGCAGCGGTGGAGCACCTGGCCGGGCTGGACCCGGCGGCCACCGGTGGGCGGCGCGAACGGCTGCGGTCCTCTTTGGACGCCGCGGAGGCGTACGAGCAGGAGCTGTTCGGTGTGCTGCTGAGCGGGCTGGAGGCGATGCCGCACGTGACGCTGTACGGGAAGCCGGCGCGGCGCACCGCAACCGTGTACTTCACGGTGGCCGGCCGTACGCCGGCCGCGGTCGCCGAGCACCTCGCCGCCGGCCGGGTCAATGTGTGGCACGGCCACAACTACGCGTGGGAGGTGACGGCCGCGCTCGGCATCCGCGACGCGGGCAGCGCGGTACGCGCCGGCTTGGTCCACTACAACGACAGCTCCGACGTGGCGCGCCTGCTGTCCGCACTCACCGACCTTGCGTGATCCCCGCGAGCCCGCTGCGCGCCGCGCGCGCGTCGCCCGTCGGCGGTCCCCTTTCCGTCGATCAAGGGCGAACGCACGTGGTTCGATCTCTTTTCCGCATGCCTTTGCCCTTGATCGATGCGATCCTCCTTGATCGGCGCGCTGCGCCGGCCTGTGCGCTGCGCCGCCCCGCGACGCCCTATCGCCGCCACGGCTCGGCGGCGCGGCGCCCTACTTCTTGATCCAGCGGGTCCATTCGGGGTCGCGCCTGTAGCCGGCCGCCGCCCCCCGGCGGGGGGGGAGGTCGTTGCGCGCGGGGGGCATGGGGTGGGGGCGCCGGGGGGCGCGGGGGCGCCCGCG
>NZ_JAIBNX010000323.1:998-6778 GCF_026130045.1 Micromonospora sp. CPCC 205371 | reverse complement strand
CGCCTGGCCCGCCGCCGCGCCGGCGCCCCAGTTCGCGGCCGCGCAGGCCGCCGCCGACACCGCCATGCCGCTGCCCGCGTCCGGCCCGCCCAGCCGGTACGACGACGCGCTGGCGCTGAACTACGGCGAGGAGACCGGGCCGCGGGCGCTGCGGCAGGGTTCGGCACGCGTCGAGTACAGCTACGTCGCCCCCGCCGACCGGACGGTGGCGGACGTCGTCGGGCTGGCCCACGCTCGCCTGTCGGCGGCCGGCTGGCAGGTTCGGGCGTTGACACGCGGCGACCACATCGCCGAGTTCTGGGCCAGCAAGGACGGCCAGGTCGTGCACGTCCGCGGATACTTTGGACTGTCTACCGTGGAGCCGGTCACGGTCTGGGTGTACAGCCAGGCGGCCCGGTGGATGACGCCGCTGGTGGCCGGCGCGGGGTGCGCCGGGTTCGCCGCCGGCTGGCTGCTGGCCGCGTGGACGCTGCGCCGGTTCTGGCGGCACGGCCTGCGCGGGCGAGTGGTGGCCGCCGTGTTCGCCGCCCCGGGACTGTTCGGCGCCGGCGTCGCGCTCCTCGTCGGGGCCTACGAAGGCCTGGTGGTGGGCCTCGAAGAGGGCTGGGCGCCGAACGACGCGCTCTTCGCCGCGGCGGCGTTCGCGGAGGTCGGGCCGCTGGCTGGGATCGCGATCGCCGGCCTTGTCTTGGCCACCGCTGTCCTCGCGTTGCCGGCGCGCTCCGGCCCGCCGTCAGCGCAGAGCAGCGACCGCCTCTGGCGGTACGGGCTTTGGTCGCTGACCGGCCTCCACCTTGCGTTCGCGGGCGCCTGGGGCCTCGTCGTGGCGCTCTTCGTGGCGCACGGGCAGCGGCTGCTCGACGCCGACGGCCCGATGGACCTCATCCCGTTCGGCTACCACCCGATGAACCCGTTCATGTGGCTGTACGCGATCCTGGCCATACTGTTCCTGTTCGGCTTCCTGGCCAGCCCCGCGTTGCTGTCCGTGTCGGTGCCGCTGCTGGTCACCGGGCGCCGCGTCGCCCACGCCGCCGGCCTGCGAACCGCCTGGCTGGCCCTGCTCATGGCGGCTGCGACCGCCGTGGCCCTGCCGATCGCGACCTCAACCCCGCTGGGCCAGGAGGCGATGACGTGGTGGCTCGACTGATCACTCCGGCACGACGGCGGCGACGTGTTCGAAGCGGAACTCCCGGATGAAAGCAGTCGCGCGGCTGGCTCACCGCGAACAGTACGCAGTCGACGACCGACCGCGCCGTCAATTCGCTGGACGAGTCGCGGGGTCCATCCTGGACGAAGTCTGGTGGAAACAGCGAGATGACGCGGATCCTCTCCGTGCAGGTAGGCGGCACCGTTGTTGACCAGTACGTCGACCCGGTCGGTGCGACCGGCGAGCGCCGCCGCGAACGCCCGCACCGAGTCCGGGCTGGCCAGGTCACAGGCGAACGCTTCGGCACCGCCATGGCCCCGCTGCTGGATCAGGTCCGCGGTGCGCTCGGCGGCGTCCAAGCCCCGGGCGGCCACGAACACGTGCGCGCCGCGTTCGGCGAAGGCTGTCGCCAGTGCCCGTCCCGTGTCGCGCCCAGCTCCCGTGACCACGACCCGTACCCCATCAAGACTCACCCCCAGATCAGATCAGATACGGTTCGCGGCCTCCGTGTCCGGTGCCGCCCGCGTAGCACCCGTGCGGGGGCGGACAAGGTAACCGAACACCGCGGCTGTCAGGAGCATGACCAGGCTGTAGACCGCCGCCGGCACCGCGATCTGCGTACTGTCCAGCAGCGTCGTCGCGATGACGATGGCGAGCGTTCCATTGTGGATGCCGACCTCCATGCCGGTCGCCACCGACTCGGCCCGCCCGACCCGCGCCAGCCGTGGCGCGAGGTACCCGACCGCCAGACTGATCACGTTGAAGATCAGGACGGCGGCGCCGGCCGCCTTGAAGTACTCGCCGATGTTCTCCCGCTCGTTGAGGATGGCGCCGGCGATCACCAGTACCAGGACGACGAGGGACAGCATCCGCACCGGACGGTGCATACGCTCGGCGAAGTCGCGCCGGCGAGACCTGATCAGCATGCCCAACGCGACCGGCACCAGCACGATCGCGAAGACCTGGACCACCTTGTCGAACTGGAGGCCGATCTGGTCGGTGCCGCCCAGGAAGTGGTCCAGCGAGAGGTTGACCACGACCGGAAGCGTGAACACCGCGAGCACCGAGTTGACCGCGGTCAGGGTGACGTTGAGCGCGACGTTGCCGCCGAAGAGGTGGCTGTAGATGTTGGCCATGGTGCCGCCCGGCGAGGCTGCCAGCAGCATCATGCCGACCGCCAGGACGGGCGGCAGGTCCAGGGCGAGCACCAGGCCGAAGCAGACCACCGGGAGCAGGAGCACCTGGCAGGTCAGCGCGACCAGCACGGCCTTGGGAAACTGCAGTACGCGCTTGAAGTCGGCCACGTCCAGGCCGAGCCCCAGCCCGAGCATGACGATCCCGAGCGCGGCGGGGAGGAGCACCTGGGTCAGGACCGAATCCATAGCCGAGGATTCTTCACGTCGACACCGAACGATGCCCATCACCCGAAGAGGTGGACCTCGCACGGACGCGGTTCCCGGTCCCCGGCGCGAACGGACGCCCCGCGGGGCGGGGCTAAGGGGTGTGGAGGGCGGCGGCCGTTTCGGGGGTCGCGGGGTAGAAGGATTCGATGGAGAGCTCGGCCAGCGTGATGTCCAGTGGGGTGCCGAACGTGGCGACGGTGCTGAAGAACACGAGCTCCCGCCCATCCCGCCGCACCCGCAGCGGGATCACGATCTCGCCCGCCCCGTGCGGTTCGGCGTCGTGGCCGTCGCCGCCGGGATAGCCGCGCAGCTCGTCGAGCAGGTCGGACAGGACCGGGTCGGCGAAGGTCTCGACGTTCCGGCGCAGCCGGCCGAGCAGGTGGCCCCGCCACTCCGCCAGGTTGACGATGTGCGGGGCCAGCCCCTCGGGGTGCAGGCTCGCCCGCAGCACGTTCGCGGGCGGGGCGAGCAGGTGCGGCGCTACCAGGTCGGTGAACAGTGCCAGGCTCGCGTTGGCGTCGACCAGCTGCCACGCTCGGTCGATCACGACGGCTGGGTACGGCTCGTGACCGGTCAGCACCTGCCGGACGGCGGCTCGCACGGCCGCCATTTCGGGCGCGTCGAGCGCTGTCTCGCCGTACACCGGGGCGAATCCCGCGGCCAGCAGCAGCCAGTTGCGTGCCCGCAGCGGCACGTCGAGGTGCTCGGACAGCTGGAGGATCAGGTCCCGGCTCGGCGCCGACCGGCCGGTCTCGACGAAGCTGAGGTGCCGGGTCGAGACCTCCGCCCGCAGCGACAGCTCGAGCTGGCTGAGCCGGCGGCGCTCGCGCCACTGGCGCAACAGTTCGCCGACGGGCCGGGACCTTACGGCAGCGGGGGCGCTCACGCCGGCCTGCCTAGCGCGTCGCCGTGCGCAGGCGGCGCAGTCCCGCGTACTGGAACGCGGCGAACCCGAGCACAGCGGTGGCCTGCGCGAGGATGAACGCCGTGCCGAGCGCCGTCAGCGACGACGAGCCGGCGGCCAGCAGCGCGCTGTCGAGCACCCACAGCAGGTTGAGGATCACGATGGCCCACACCGCAACCGTACTGATCTGGGCCCGGGTCGCCGTGTACCAGACCCAGCCGGCGTACGGCAGCAGGAAGACCCCGGCGGGCACGGCCAGCGCCGGTGGCATGCCGAACAGGTCGTCGGCGAACGGGCTGAGGGCGAGCAGCCCGGCGCCGACGGCGCCGGACGCGATGGCGTCGAGCTTCAGGACCAGGCGGAGAAAGTTCGTTCCCATGGCGTACACGCTGCCGGGCGCCGCGCGGCCTGTCGATTACCTGCGACGTAAAGCCAGCGGGTGGACACGCTACGGTTTCGGTCATGCGCGACCTCGTATACCCGCCGATCATCGCCGTCATGAAGGGGGCGTTCCGGGCGCTCGACCTTCGGATCACGCTGGAGGGCGGCGAGCACATACCGCCGACCGGGGGCGCCGTGCTGGCGAGCAACCACGTCAGCTACCTGGACTTCATCTTCTGCGGGTTCGCCGCTCAGCCAGCGAAGCGGTTGGTCCGGTTCATGGCGAAGCAGGAGGTCTTCGCGCACAAGATCAGTGGTCCGCTCATGCGTGGGATGCATCACATCCCGGTCGACCGGGACGCCGGCCTGGCCTCGTACAAGGCCGCCCTCGCCGCGCTCAAGGCCGGCGAGGTGGTCGGCGTGTTCCCGGAGGCGACGATCAGCACCTCGTTCGTGCCGAAGGAGTTCAAGAACGGGGCGGTCCGGATGGCGGCCGCGGCCGGCGTGCCGCTGGTGCCGATGGCGCTGTGGGGCACGCAGCGCATGTGGACCAAGGGGCGCAAGCGCACCCTGACCAAACGCCACATTCCGGTCACGATCCTCGTGGGCGAGCCGCTGCTGCCGACGCGCCGCGACGACCACGTCGCGGTCAACGCCGAGCTACGAGCGCGGATCACCCAGCTGGTCGACAAGCTGCAGCGCGAGTACCCGGACAAACCCACCGGCGAGGACGACACGTGGTGGTTGCCTGCCCATCTGGGCGGTTCCGCGCCTGGTCCCACGCTCGCCACTGGCGGCGACTAGCTACGGTAGCGTAACCTACGGAACCGTAGGTAGCTGTAGTTCCGGGAGGATCGCTGTGCCCGCTGAGATCACCGACACGCACGCTCTGCTGCGGGAGCTCGAGCCCGTCGTGGAGGTCAACGTCAACCGCCACTTCGCCACGGCCAAGGAGTGGTTCCCGCACGAGTATGTGCCGTGGAGCCAGGGCACCGACTTCGACGGGGTGCTCGGTGGCCAAGCGTGGGAGCCGGGGCAGTCCAAGCTGTCCGACGTGGCCCGCACGTCCCTGATCGTCAACCTGCTCACCGAAGACAACCTGCCCAGCTACCACCGCGAGATCGCCACTCTGTTCGGCCGCGACGGCGCGTGGGGCACCTGGGTGCACCGCTGGACCGCCGAAGAGGGCCGGCACGGCATCGCGATCCGCGACTACCTGCTGACCACCCGCGCGGTCGACCCGATCGCCCTGGAACGGGCCCGGATGACGCACATGGAGCAGGGCTACGACAACGCCTACGACGGCGTCATCGAGTCCATCGCGTACGTGTCGTTCCAGGAGCTGGCGACCCGGGTGGCGCACCGCAACACCGGCCGGATCAGCGGCGACCCGATCTGCGACCAGCTCCTGGCGAAGGTCGCGGCGGACGAGAACCTGCACATGCTGTTCTACCGAAACGTGCTGAACGCGGCGTTCGACCTGTCGCCGAACGCGGCGATGCGCGCGGTCGCCGAGGTGGCGAGTAGCTTCCAGATGCCCGGCCACGGCATCGAGAACTTCGGCCGCAAGTCGGTGCAGATCGCGTTCGCCGGGATCTACGACCTGCGCATCCACCACGACGAGGTGCTCATGCCGGTCCTGCGCCAGGTGAGGGCGTTCGAGCGCGCTGAGCTGTCCGGCGACGGCGAGGCGGCCCGCGAGGAGCTGGCGGCGTTCATGTCCGAGCTGGACCAGAACGCGTCGCGCTTCACCGCCCGCCGCGAGGCGGCACAGGCCCGCGCCGCCAGCCGGGCCGCCGCGGTGGTCTGACGCCGCGACACACCACGGCCTATGATCGCCGGCTGTGACTGAGCATCAGATGGAGGCGGGGCCCCGCCCCCCCCGGGTGGGGGCGGGGGGGGGGGGCGGGGGGCCGCGCGCCGCGCCCGCGCCCCGCCGCCCCCC
>NZ_JAIBNX010000323.1:0-988 GCF_026130045.1 Micromonospora sp. CPCC 205371 | reverse complement strand
CCACACCGCGGCCTATGACGGCCGGCGGTGACGGAGCACCAGATGGAGCCCGCCCCCGCCCCCACGGGGTTGGTGTCGCGGGCGCGGGCCGGTGACCGGCGCGCGCCCGACGAGCTCGTCGCCGCGCACCTCCCCATGGTCTACAACGTCGTCGGCCGCGGCCTCAACGGGCACGCCGACGTCGACGACCTGGTCCAGGAAACGATGCTGTGCGTAATCAAGGGATTGCCCACAGTGGATGATCCCGCGCTGTTCCGGTCCTGGGTGGCGTCCATCGCGTACCGCCAGCTCCAGCGGCACCGCCGCCACCTCAAAGGCGTCCCACGCCGCGAGGACCCCGCGGAGGTCGCCGACCCGGGCTCCGACTTCGCCGAACGGACCACCACCGAGTTCGCGCTCACCGGCCAGCGGCGGGAGCTGGCCGAGGCGGCGCGGTGGCTGGAGCCCGCCGACCGGCACCTGCTCTCGCTGTGGTGGCTGGAAGCCGCGGGCCGGCTGACCCGGGCGGAGCTGGCCGCGGCGCTGACCGTCAGCTCAGCGCACGCCGCGGTCCGGGTACAGCGGATGAAGGCCCATCTGACCGGCGCCCGCGCCGTCGTGCGGGCCTTGCGCGCCACCCCGCGGTGCGAGGGGTTGGCCAAGACCACGCGCGGCTGGGACGGTGGTCCCGCCGCCGTGTGGCGCAAGCGCCTGAACCGGCACGTGCGCGAGTGCCACGAGTGCCGCGGCCACCTGCGCGGCCTGATCGAGCCGGAGCGGCTGCTGGCCGGCCTGGGCCTGCTCGCGCCCCCGCTCGCCCTGGCTGGCGGCCTGCAGAAGCTGGCCGAGACGGCGCCTTCCGCCGGTGGGCACGCGCTGCTCGACCACGTCCGCAACGCGCTGTCCACCAAGCAGGCCGCGGCAGCCGCGACCGCGGCCATCGTCGCCGCCGGTGGGCTGACGTACGCGGTACTCGAACAGCCGCACGCGATCCCCGGCCCGCCGCCGG
>NZ_JAIBNX010000322.1 GCF_026130045.1 Micromonospora sp. CPCC 205371 | reverse complement strand
GCGGGGGGGGGGGGGGGGGGGGGCAGGCGGGGGGGGGGCGGGCCGGGGGGGGGGGGGGTCGCGGGGGGCAGGCCGCGGGGCGCAGGGCGCCCGGGGTGCGGGGTGATCGCCCGATCAAGGAGGTTTGCATCGATCAAGGGCGAACGCACGCGGAAAAGAGATCGAACCGCGTGCGTTTGGCCTTGATCGGCGGGGATACGGTGGGCGGACGGGTGAGTGGCGTCCGAGGAGGAAGTCATCGTCGATGTCGTGGTTGTGGGGGCCGGGGTTGTCGGGCTGACCTCGGCCATCCGGCTGGGCCAGGCGGGGGCGCGGGTTGCGGTGATCAGCGCGGACGAGTCGGTCGACACGGTGTCCGCGGTGGCGGCGGCCGTTTGGTATCCCACGCACACGGATGAAGATCCTCGGGTGCTTCAGTGGGCCGTGCGGACGTACGAGGAACTGTGTCGCCAGGCGGGGGATGGGGTGCCGGGGGTGGTGATGCGGCCTACCCGGATGCTGGTGCGCCAACGGGTGGAGCAGGCGCCGTGGTGGTCGGCCGCCGTCCCGGACTTCGCGCGGGTGTCTCCACCGAGCGGGGAGTACACGGAGGAGTGGCGGTTCACGGTGCCGACCGTGGAGATGCGGCCGTACCTGGAGTGGCTGCGCGGGCGGCTCGGCGGGGCGGTGGAGCGGCGCCGGATCGAGCGGTTCGACGATATCGAGGCGCCGGTCGTGGTGAACGCGACCGGGCTAGCCGCGGGTGAGCTCTGTGGCGACCCGGACGTGTACCCGGCTCGGGGGCGGATCGTGCTGGTCGCCAATCCCGGGCTGGTGACGTCGGTGCGCGACGAGGACAGTCCGGCTGGCATGACGTACGTACATCCGCGCGGGCAGGACGTGGTGCTCGGGGGGACGTTCGAGCCCGGGGAGTGGGACACGGAGCCCGATTCCCGGGTGGGCACCGAGATCGTGGCTCGCTGCGCTGACCTGGTACCCGAATTGGCGAATGCGACGGTGCTGGCGCATGTGGCCGGGCTGCGACCTGTGCGGCGCGGCGGACCGCGCGTGGCGGCGGACCGCGCGTGGCGGCGGACCCCTCGCCACTGCCCGGGGGCGGGCGCCTCGTCCACAACTACGGCCACGGCGGCGCCGGGGTCACGCTCTCGTGGGGCTGTGCGGACGCGGTGACCGCTCTCTCCACTTAGGCCTGTATCAAAGTTGGGGCCGGAGCGAGGCCCGCACTTTGATACAGGCCCTAGGCTGGTGGTATGCCGGCGGTGGAGCGCCCCATCTTGTTCGGCGCACCCGCGCCGCCGGGTGAGCTGTTGCCGTGGTCGTGGGCGGAGCGGCGGCTGGTGGCGGCTCGCAACTACTGGATCGCGAGCACGCGTCCGGGAGGACGGCCGCACTGCCGGCCCGTGTGGGGTGTGTGGCTGGCCGGCGGGTTCTGGTTCAGTACGGGGTCACTGGCGCGGCACAATCTCGCGGCTGTGCCGGAGATCAGTGTGAACCTGGAAAGCGGCGACGAGGTGGTGATCGTCGAAGGCGTCGCCGAGCGGGTCAGCGGCGCCGAGCGGCTGGGTCCGTTCCTGGCGGACTACAACGCCAAGTATGGGTGGGACATGGCGCCGTCGCCGGATGGTGTGGCGGATTCGTCGGGCGCCTCAGGACCGGCGTACCGGGTCGCGCCGCGCGTGGCTTTCGGGTGGGAGGCCGACATGCGCGCTCCCACCCGGTGGTCTTTTTGAGGCCTAGGGCAGCGCGACGACGCGAACGGTGTAGGAAGGCGCGTCGGCGGCCTCTTCGCGGTAGGAGATCTGCCGGATCTGGCGGTCGTCGGCGTACAGGGCCACGTCGGCGAGCACACCTAGGTGCGCGAGGCGCACGCCGTACAGCCAGCGCTTGTCTTGGAGCACGTCGGCGATGCCGCCGAGAAAGTTGGTGGCGTCGCCCGAGTGGTGCTCGGGTGGGCGGCGCAGCACGACCTCGAGCGCGACGGGATCGGTGAGCGGGGTCCAGCCGGTGTGCTGAGCGGCCGCACAGGCCGCGCTCAGCAGGGCGCGGACCCGACCGGCCTGGCGGTGGCCGGCCGAGAAGATGGATAGCGCGCCGTCCTTGAGCGGCGGCATCCCGGGAACGTCGAATGACAGCGTCAATGTCCCGATGTCCGACACGGCGGTACCTCCTCTTCGCTGACGATCATGCCCGGGGATCGTCGGCGGGGCGTGGCTTTCCGTGAAAGGTGTCGACGTCGGCGGCGACTCCGCGACTTGACCGTACCGACGTGGTTCGCCCCGAGGACAGCGGCCGTTTGTGCACAGTTCGCGACCAAGGTTTGTGAGACTGGGTGTTATGCCCGTAATGCGAGCGTGTCGAGGTTTGGTGGCCCGCGTCCCGGGGGAGACAGGTGATCGGCAGCCGACCGGAGGGAGGCGGAGTCGGTGGTGACACACACAGGCACGTGGGTGCGGGCGGCCGCGGCGGCGGTCGCGCTCCTGTTGTTGGGACCGATGACGGCGTGCGGTTCCGACGACAGTGGCGTACCCACCATCAACTTCTATTACGCACAGGAACAGAATTTGCAGAAGGTGGTCGACGACTGCAACGCCGAAGCGGCCGGCAAGTACCGCATCTCGTACCAGGTGCTGCCGCGTGGCGCCGACGACCAGCGGGTGCAGATGGTACGCCGGCTCGCTGCCGAAGACAGCGGAATGGACGTGCTGGGGCTCGACATTACGTGGACGCAGGAGTTCGCGAGCGCGGACTGGGTCCTCGAATGGACCGGTGCCAACAAGGCCGAGGCCGAGCAGGGCACGCTCGCCGGGCCGCTGGAGAGCGCCGAGTACGACGGCAAACTGTACGCGGCACCGAAAAACACCAACGTGCAACTGCTTTGGTACCGCACAGATCTGGTGCAGCAGCCGCCAACCACGTGGGACCAGATGATCCAGCAGGCGCTGGACCTCAAGCAGCAGGGCAAGCCGTACCAGATCATCACGATGGGCGCCCAGTACGAGGGCCTGGTAGTCCTCTACAACACGCTCGTCGCCAGCGCCGGCGGTCAGATCCTCAACGAAGACGGCACCAAGGCCGTCTTCGACGAGGGCGCGGTGCGCGGACTCGAGATCCTGCAGAAGTTCGCGTCCGCGGGCGTGACGCATCCGTCGTTCACGAACACCATCGAGGACGACGCGCGGCTGCAGTTCCAGAACGGCGAAGGGGCGTTCGAGCTCAACTGGCCATTCGTCTACCCGGCCATGCAGGAGGGCGCGCCGGACCTCGCCGCGAAGGTGCGATGGGCGCGCTACCCGGGCGTTGATTCTGGTACGCCCAGCAAAGTCACCATCGGCGGATACAACCTGGCGGTGTCGAAGTACTCGAAGCATCCGGACCTCGCCTTCGAGGCCGCACTGTGCCTGCGCAACGCGGAACACCAGAAGTTCTCGGCCATCAACGACGGTGTACCGCCGACCATCGAAAGCGTCTACTTCGACCCGGAGATGACGAAGGCGTATCCGATGAAGGACGAGATCCTGGCCGAGCTGCGCGACGCGGCCAACCGTCCACTCACACCGGCTTATCAGAACGTCTCCACGGTGATGTCGGCGACGCTGTCGCCGCCCGCGTCCATCGACCCGGAGAAGACGGCCAAGGAGCTACGCGGGTCCATTCAGGACGCACTGGAGTCGAAGGGGGTGCTGCCATGACGGCTGTTGCGGACGCGCGCCGGGACACGGCGCCCATGTCCAAAGAGGAGAAGGCACGGCTGTCGGAGGGCAAGCGGGCAGAGCGGCGTCTGGGCTGGCTGCTATGCGCACCCGCCGCGATCGTCATGGTGGCGGTGACCGCGTACCCGATCCTGTATTCGGTCTGGCTCTCCTTGCAGCGCTTCGACCTGAAGTTCCCCGACGAGCGGGAGTTCGTCGGGTTGACCAACTACATCACGGTGCTGAGCAACGACTACTGGTGGACGGCCTTCGGTGTCACGATGCTCATCACCGTCGTCTCGGTGGCGATCGAGCTCGTGCTCGGCATGGGGCTCGCCGTCGTCATGCACCGCACGCTCGTCGGGCGCGGCCTGGTGCGCACGTCGGCGCTGATCCCGTACGGCATCGTGACGGTGGTCGCGGCGTTCTCCTGGCGGTACGCGTGGACTCCCGGCACCGGATATCTGGCGAACCTCTTCACCGATGGGGCACCTCTGACCGAGCGGGCCAGTTCGTTGGCCATCATCATCCTGGCCGAGATCTGGAAGACCACGCCGTTCATGGCGCTGCTGCTGCTAGCCGGGCTGGCGCTGGTGCCTGATGATCTGCTCAAGGCGGCGTCGATGGACGGCGCGAGCGCGTGGCAGCGCTTCACCAAGGTGACGCTGCCGGTGATGAAACCCGCCATCCTCGTGGCGCTGCTGTTTCGCACGCTCGACGCGTTCCGCGTCTTCGACAACATCTACGTGCTGACCGCCGGGGCCAACGAGACGTCGTCGGTGTCCATGCTCGCCTACAACAACCTGCTGCGCGGGTTGAACCTCGGCATCGGTTCGACGATGTCGGTGCTCATCTTCATCACCGTGGCGATCATGGCGTTCATCTTCGTGAAGCTGTTTGGCACGGCCGCTCCCGGCAGCCGCGACGACGGGAGGCGCTGAGATGGAGACTCGTACCGCCAAATGGCGCTGGGGACTTCTCGACGCGGTCGTGGTGGTTTTCGCGCTGGTTCCGGTGCTGTGGATCGTGTCGCTGTCATTCAAGACGACGGCCACACTGACCGACGGCAACTTCATCCCTCGCGAGTGGACACTGGAGAACTACCGCACCATCTTCCAGACCGACCAGTTCGTGCGGGCGCTCGTCAACTCGATCGGCATCGCGCTCATCTCCACCGCCATCGCGGTCGTACTGGGCACGATGGCGGCGTACGCGGTGGCCCGGCTGGACTTCCCGGGCAAGGGCGCGCTCGTCGGCGTGTCGCTGCTCATCGCCATGTTTCCCCAGGTGTCGCTGGTTTCGCCGCTGTTCGACATCGAGCGGCAGCTCGGCATCTTCGACACCTGGCTCGGGCTGATCCTGCCGTACATCACGTTCTCGCTGCCGCTGGCCATCTACACGCTGTCGGCCTTCTTCAAGCAGATCCCGTGGGACCTGGAGAAGGCGGCCAAGATGGACGGTGCCACCCAGGCACAGGCGTTTCGCAAAGTGATCGCGCCACTGGCCGCTCCCGGCGTGTTCACCAGCGCGATCCTCGTGTTCATATTCTGCTGGAACGACTTCCTGTTCGCCATCTCGCTGACCTCGACGGAACGGTCCCGTACCGTGCCGGCGGCGCTTTCGTTCTTCACCGGCGCCTCCCAGTTCGAGGACCCCACGGGCGCGATCTCGGCGGCCGCCGTCGTGATCACGATCCCGATCATCCTGTTCGTACTGTTCTTCCAACGCCGGATCGTCGCGGGCCTGACGTCCGGCGCGGTTAAGGGGTGACTCATGGCCGACATCGTGCTGGAGAAGGTCAGCAAGAAGTACCCGGACGGCACCGTCGCTGTCCGCGACGTCGACCTCGAGATCGCCGACGGCGAGTTCGTGATCCTGGTGGGTCCGTCGGGCTGCGGCAAGTCCACGATCCTCAACATGATCGCCGGGCTGGAGGACATCACCTCGGGTGACCTGCGCATCGACGGCGAACGCGTCAACGAGAAGGCGCCGCGCGACCGCGACATCGCGATGGTGTTCCAGTCCTACGCCCTGTACCCCAACATGACCGTGCGGGAGAACATGGCGTTTCCGCTGCGGCTGGCCAAACTCGACAAGGCCACCATCGACGAGAAGGTCAACGACGCGGCGAAGGTGTTGGAGCTGACCGCTTTGTTGGATCGCAAACCCGCCAACCTGTCGGGTGGGCAGCGGCAGCGAGTCGCGATGGGGCGGGCGATCGTGCGCAACCCCAAGGCGTTCCTCATGGACGAGCCACTGTCCAACCTGGACGCCAAGTTGCGCGTGCAGATGCGTACCGTCGTGTCGCGGCTCCAACGGCGGCTCGGCACCACCACCGTGTATGTCACCCACGACCAGACCGAGGCGATGACGCTCGGCGACCGGGTGGTCATCGTGCGGGCCGGCGCCATCCAGCAGGTCGGCGAGCCGCAGCAGCTGTACGACCACCCGGCGAACCTGTTCGTGGCAGGGTTCATCGGCTCACCGTCGATGAACTTCCTGGCGGCGTCGGTGGTGGACGGCCGCCTGCGTACCGCCCTGGGTGACTTGCCGATCGGCTCCCGGCTCCGGGGTCTGCTGTCCGACGCGCCTGACAATCTGATCATTGGAATCCGGCCGGAGCACTTCGAGGACGCGGCGTTGGTCGACGAGGCGGCGCGGGCGAAGGGCGCGGAGTTCGAGGCTCCCGCCGAACTGGTCGAGTCGATGGGATCGGACAAGTACGTGTACTTCACCGTCGAGGGGGAGCGCGCCACGTCGGCTGAGTTGGAGGAACTGGCGGCGGACGCGGGCGCGTCCGACCTACCGACCGGCGGCGGGGCGAACCTGGTAACGCGGCTGTCGGCGGAGTCGGCGGTGAAGGAGGGTGAGAACTGGCGGGTGTGGGTCAACCTGGAGAAGATCCACCTGTTCGACCCGTCCAACGGCCGCAACCTGACCCTGCACGAGGGGCGCGCGGCCGGTGTAACAGCGGAGTAGCGCACGGCCCGCGCCGCGCACGGCGGACAGCGTCATCGCGTGCGCCGCGCCGTCGGCGGCGCGCCGGCTCTTGCCATCGATCAAGGGCGAATGCACGTGGTTGGATCTCTTTTCCACGTGCATTC
>NZ_JAIBNX010000321.1 GCF_026130045.1 Micromonospora sp. CPCC 205371 | reverse complement strand
GGCATTCGCCGCGCAGGGCCGCTTCGAGGCCGTCGTCGAGGGCGGGGGGCCGCAACTCGTCGACGAGGCGGCGCACCTCGGCCGTACACGTGCGCAGGTCATCGGCGAGCGCCGCCAGGATGCGACCCACCCTGACCGGCTCGTCGGTCAGGTTTTTCGCCGCGCCGACCTGCATCGACATTCCGGCTAGCGCGGGACCGAGGCCGTCGTGGAGGTCGCGGCGCAGCCGGCGCCGCTCCTCCTCCCGGGTCCGGACGAGGCGCTCGCGGGCGTCCTGGAGCTCGTGGATGAGGCGGGCCGCTTCCGCCGCGGCGGCGGCCTGGACGGCGAGCTGGCTGAGCAGGCGGCGTTCGCGGGCGGTGAACGGGCTGTCCGGCCCGCGGGTCGCCACGAGCAGGCGACCGACTCGCCGTCCGTGCAGCGTCATGTCGAACAGCTCGACGTCGGTGGTGGCGGAGCCGTGCTCGGTGAGCAGTTGCGGCGCGCCGTCAGCCGGCAGCCGCACCGCCACGTACGGCACCTGCAACGACTGGGCGATGGTGCCGGTGAGCGTCGGCAGCACCGCGTTCGGCTCGACCGTGCGGCCGATCAGGTCGCCGAGCCGGGCGATGACGCGGTACGGGTCGTCGCGGTCGCCGAACAGCAGCCGGTCGACGCCGCGCTGCACCAGGCGGCGCAACGGCTCGAACAGCACCGCGATCAGCCCGGTCACCGCCAGCGACGCCATCGACGTCCGCTCGCCGGTGACGACCGTTCGCAGTACCGCCACGATCGCGACGAAGCCGATGATGACGAGGATCGTCATCACCGACCAGACGATGACCCGGTTGACGACCTGGTCCAGCCCGTACAGGCGGTGGCGGAGCATCGCCACGGTCATCCCGAGCGGGATCGACAACCCGACCACGACCTGCGCGCCGGGCAGGTTGGCGGCGTCGAGCACCAGGCCGACGAGAAACACCAGACCGGCCGCGAGCAGGCACGCCAGCTGCTGCCGTGCCGTCCCGCTGGCGCGCCGCCAGCGCAGCCATTGGGAGTACACGGTGGCGAGCATGCCGGCGGCGGTGATCGCGACGCCGACGGCGGCTACGCGCACGAACAGCCGCGCGCGGTCGCTGAAGTCGATGACCTCGGTCAGCAGGTTGCGGGGGTGGTCGAGTGCCGCGATCGCCAGCGCGGCGGAGGTGACGGCGACCCCGGCGGCGATCGCCACCGCGACGATCCGCCACCGCCGGGACGGCAGCCGCCCGTCCGGGAAGACCAGCAGCGCGAGGAACACCAGGCCGTACGGCGGCCACCACGACCACTGGCCGAGCCATGCCAGCGGCAGCCACCGCGACCAGCTCAGCGCCACGACGGCGACGCAGGCGACCGCGCCCGCGGCGATCAGCAGCCCGCCGACGCGGCGGCCGGGTGCGGCACCGGCCACCAGTGTCCCCATGATCAGACAGCCGATCGCAACCGGTGCGGTGAGAGCGGCTGTCGCGCCGGACGGTTCGGCCGCGCCGGCGAGCTCGCCAGCCATGATCAGGGCGGCGACCGCGCCGATGGCGACGCCGGCCACCGCCGGGCGCGTCGACGCCCGGGCGGGGACCGGCAGGCGGGCGGCGGTCATCAGATGATGCCGTGTACGAGGAAGTTGTGCAGCGCGCTGCCGAGGTTGTCGGGGTGCGGGTCGAGCATGTCGTACTTGCCCGCGCCGACCTCGGCGAGATCGACATCGTCCGGGTTGGGCAGCATGGCGAGCGCCTCCTCCGGTGTGAGCCCGAAGCGCTTGAGCTGCTCCGCGGACTTCACGATGCGGTCGGCCATGTACTTGACCGCCTCGGTCACGCGGCGGCGCACCGCATCGGGGTCGGGCCGGTCGTGCGTGCGGTCCATGCCCGCGATCCGCCAGCCCGCCCCGTACCGGGGCGCCAGTCGGTAGCCGGCGCTGTCGAAGCACTCGATCGCGGCCCTCGGCGGCCTGGCGGCGAAGGACTGGTCGGCCAGAAGCTCCGCCACGCTGTCGTAGACGTGCACGGCCGTGTTGTCGATGGTGATCAGTAGTACGCGGACAGGCTGCTCCCCGGCCATCAACTCTCTCCTAGATCCGTGTTGGTGGGACGGGACGTTACGAGCGGGACAGCGGCGGGCGTAAGCGGAAAGCCAACTAGCGGACAGTGAGCCAAACCACGTACTTCGGCGGGCGAGCCGCCCTCTGTGCCGGGACGGATGTCCCTCGATGTCCGAGCCGGGACGGGCCAATGTGGAGCCATGAACGGCATCGAGTTCGGCATCGTGGACCCGGACTTCTACCGGCCCATCGACCAGCTGACGGGCGGGCACACGTACGCTCCGGCGCGGCCCCCGCACGGCTGGCACCGCCGCGACCGCGACGTCTGGACAACGTGGACTCCGGAGGTCGCCCCGGTCGGTCCGGCACAGGGCTGGAAGGTGCACGTCTCGGCGCGCCGCGACCGTGCCCAGCACGTCCTCGACGTCGTGAGCGAGGTGTGCGCCCGGCACGGCGTACCGTTCAAGCACGTCCGCAACGAGCGGCTGTTCCTGTGGCTGCATCACAAGCACGGGCCGCGTACCCAGAGCGGGAAGTTCTGCGCCGCCTACCCGCCGGACGTGGAGGCCGCCCGGGCGCTCATGGCCGATCTGGCCGAGGCGCTGCCCGACGAGCCCGGCCCGTACGTGCTCACCGACCGCCGGTTCGGCACCTCCAGCGTCGTGTCCTACCGGTACGGCTCGTTCGTCGGCCGGTACGCCATCCAGCCGGACGGCACGCGCATGCCGCTGCTGACCGACGGCGCGGGCGCCGACATCCTCGACGACCGGCAGCCCCGATTCACGCTGCCGGCCGGGGTGGCGGACCCGTTCGCCGGGCCGCCGCAGCCCTCCAGACCCGGGCCGGTGACGGTCGGCGGGTACGCGTTCACGGCCGTCCTGCAGTTCAGCAACGCCGGCGGGGCCTACCGGGCGACCGCACCGGACGGCCGGACCGTGTTCGTCAAGGAGGCCCGAAGCCACAACGGGTACCAGTGGGACGGCTCGACCGCGCGGGAGCGGCTGCGGCGCGAGTACGACACGCTGCGCCGGTTGCACGCGGCGGAGCCCGGGATCTGTCCGGCGCCGGTGGACTACTTCAGCCACTGGGAGCACGAGTTCCTCGTCACCGAGCTGGTGCCGGGCGTGCCGCTGCTGGGCTGGACGAGCCAGCACAACCCGGTGGCCCGCACGGCTCCGACCCGGGCCATGTTCGGCGACTACCACGAGCGCTGCCGCGCCATCCTCGCTCAGCTACGCGCGCTGGTCGACCGGCTGCACGCCGCCGGGTACGCGTTCGTGGACCTGAACCCGCGCAACGTGCTCGTCGACGACGGCGACGTGGTGCGGCTCATCGACTTCGAGGAGGCGCAGCGCCTCGACGACCCGCGGCCGGTCCACGGCGCTGAGGGGTTCCTGCCAACGCGGCGGGACGACCGGGAGCGTGGCGCGCTGTACGCCGACGAGTACGGGCTGGCCGCGATGGCCCAGCTGCTCATCTTCCCGCTGCACCCGGTGCTCGACCGGCACCCGGAGGCCGTGGCGCACCTGGCTGCGGCGCTGCCGGCGGTACCGAAGGACCTGTGGCGGGAGGCGACGCTGATCCGGCGCTCAGGACCAGACGAGGCGGTGCCCGACCCGGAGGAGGTGGCCGGCGATCCGGACAAGTGGCTGGCCTGGCTGGGAGAGCGGGTCGCCGGCGGCCTCGCGGCGATGTGCGAACCGGCGCCCGGATGCCGTATCCGCTGGGCCCCACCGCGTACGCCACCAACCCGCACGGCCTGGGGTATGGCACGGCCGGTGTGCTGTACGCCATGCACCGCGCCGGGTCCGAAGTGGACCGCCGGCTCGTCATCGGTCTGCTCGACCGGGTACGGGACGACATCGGCGACCTGCCGCCCGGGCTGCTCACCGGCACCGCAGGCCTCGCCTGGGTGTTCGCCGAGCTCGGTGAGGTGGACGCTGCGCGGGACCTGCTCCTGGCCGGCTCCGCGCGGCCGCTCGCCCGTCCGGACTCCACTGTGGGGCATGGCGCCGCCGGCATCGCCCTCGCGCACCTGGCACTGCATCGCCGCGACGGCGATCCCGCGCACCTGACCAGGGCCGCGGATCTGCTGGCGGATATCCCGGACGGTGACGACCTCGAAGCGACCCTCGGTGCCAACGGGATGACCGGCTGGCTGTTCGGCCGTCCGGGTATCGCCCTCGCCCTGCACTACCTCGACCGTCACGCCGGCGACCCGGCGACCGTCCAGCGGGGCCGGGCGCTGCTGCTCGCCGACCTCGCACAGTCCTACTCGGACGGTCCCGGTACGCAGTTCCACGTCTCCCGCACCGACCGGCGGGACGAGCGGTACCTGGCCGCCGGAACGGCCGGGATCGCGTTCGTCGCGGCGGGGTTCCTCGCCGCGAACCCGACCGCCGACGACGACCCGCTTCGGGTCGCGTACGAGCGGTGCCTGGCGACCCTGCGGACTCCGCTGCTGCCGGTGCTGCCCGCGCTGCTGAACGGGCTCGCCGGGCTGGGACTGGTCCTGTCTGACCTGGCGACCCTGACCGGCGCCGCGGACCTGCGCGCCCACGCCGTCCGCACCGGCAAGGCGCTGTTCACGTACGCCGTTCCCCGTGACGGCGCGATCGCCTTCCTCGGCGCCGGCAACCGGTTCACCGCCGACCTTGCCGAGGGCGCCGCCGGGATTCTGCTGTTTCTCAGCCAGATCCGCGACGAGCAGCCGGACGCGCTGTTCACCCTGGACGCCGCGCACAGGCGCGGACTGCCACCGGCGACGGGCCGGCGGCATCACCGAAACCGCGGCGGCCGCCCGGCCGACCGCACCACGAAAGGAGCACCACCGTGAACGAGGTTCTCGCCCTGCAGACCGAGGTCGAGTCGGCCACCCCGGACAGCGACACGTCGGCGTTCTGCAGCGCCCTGAGCTGGAAGTGCACCGTCAACACCAACTGATCCATCACCACGGGCGCGCCGGGTGGGCGGGGCATTCCCAGCCCACCCGGCGCGTTGCGTGCGACGACCCGAGAGGACCGCCATGACCGCCGCCATCGAGCAGACCAGACCCGCCGAGGCCGGTACCCGGCGCGACTTCCGCCGGTATCTGGTGGGCAACGGCATGTCGACGTTCGGCACGATGTTCACCGGGGTGGCCACCTCGGCGCTGGCCGTGGAGGCGTTCGGGGTCACCGGCGTCGAGGCCGGGATGCTGCGGACGGCCGGCATGCTGCCGGTACTCGTCATCGCCCCGATCGCCGGCGTACTGGCCGACCGCGTGGCGCACCCGCGCCGGCTGTTGATCGGGGCGGAGCTGGCCGCGGCCGCCGCGGTCGGCCTGTTCGTCCTCGCGCTGCTCGGCGGTCTGGCGAACTTCGTGCTCCTGCTGCTGCTCACCGCCGTGCTCGGCGCGACCACGACGCTCGCGTCGAGCGTGTTCTTCACCCACCTCAACAGCCTGCGCGCACACGACCTCGCCAACGCCCGCGCCCAGCTACAGACCACCGACTCCCTGGTCGGTCTCGGCGCCACGGCCACCGCGGGCCCGCTCATCGCGACGTTCGGGCCGGTCGTCGCGCTCGTCACCGACGCGTTCAGCTACCTGTTCAGCGCCGCGACCCTGCGGTCGATCGGGGCGCCGGACCACAATCCGGCCCGGGACCCGTCCGCCGGCACCGGCGCGGTCCGCCGCGACATCGTCGAAGGCGTACGCGTGCTGTTGCGCAGCCGCATCCGCCCCGTCATCTGGTACATGCTGCTGTCGCAGGCGGCGTTCACCGGTATCGCGGCGCTGAAGGCGATATTCCTGCTCCGGACCCTCGACGTCCCGCTGTACCTCTACGGCGTCCCGGGCTTCTGCGCGATGGCCTTCGGCGCGCTCGGCACGATCGTGGCGAGCCGGACGGTGTCGGCGGGCTGGTCCGCGGGGCGCGCGACCGTCGCCTGGTGGGTCGGGTCGGCGCTCGCGCTGCTGCTCCTGCCCGTGTCGGCGGGCAGCCTGCCGGTGGCTCTGACGACCGCCTCGGTCAGCCTGTCGCTGGTGGCCCTGTGCGGGTCCGCCGGCAACATCACGCTCGTGGCGCTGTTCTCCGAGACGATCCCGGAGCGGGCCATGGGGCGGGTCCACTCGACGCTGATGGTCCTGAGCACCCTGGCGACGATCGTCGGCGCCCCGCTCGCGGGCGTACTGGCCGACCTGTTCGGCATCCGGGCCGCCCTGTGGGTGTGCGCCGCCGTCGGTGTCGCCGGCCTGCCCCTGCTGCGCCCGTGGTGGCGCGCTAGAACGGACGCCGGATGATGAACGTCGCCGCCCGCCGCTCGCTGCTGCCGTCCACAGTGGAGATTTGCAGCTCCGAGGAGCGGTGGTTCAGGTACCGGTCCGGGTAGTTGAGCGAGCGCAGTGACGTGTTCTGCCCGGCGAGCCCGCTCACCGCGCAGAACGTGGCGTCGGCGGCGAAGAGCTGTGACCCGTCCCGGCGGTGCAGGTAGATGCGGAAGTTCTGGTGCCGTAGGTAGTACCCCGGGTAGTTCACCGATTCCAGGGAGTAGCACTGGTTGGAGGCCAGGCCGCGCCGCACCTTGAACGTCGCGTCCGCCTTGTCGCCCGAGCTGCTGCCGGACCCGATGGGGTCGACGCGACCGGCGAAGTTCCGGTGCCGCACCCGGTACCCGGAGAGGCTGACCGGCTCCAGCCCGACGCTCGCGCCGACGGTGAGCGAGGCCCCCGCGGGGGTGGTCGCCGCAGGCGTCGCGACGCCGCC
>NZ_JAIBNX010000320.1:5614-6834 GCF_026130045.1 Micromonospora sp. CPCC 205371 | reverse complement strand
GGCGACCCCGGCCCCCGCGCCGCCCGGGGGGAGCGGGGCCCAGCATTGCGGCGACCGGAGCGACTGGCGGCAACAGGGGGGCTTGGGGGCGCATGACCCGCGCGAGCGGAGGCGAGCGCCAGCTAGTTCTGTCATGCCAACACCTACGCGACGCCGTAGTCGTGGACGGTGTAGTCCTTACCGTCGGAGTCGAGCTTCTCGGACGCGTCGTGCACGGGCGCGTCGCCGCTGGTCTCGCGGTGATCGTCGCGCTGCACCGTGCTCTCCGTGACCTTCGGGTCCTGGTCGCCGGTCTGCGTCTCCGTGCGGACGGTCACGCTGCCGTCAGTGTTCTCCGTCGTCGTGCTGGTGGTCTCGCGCTTGTCGTCGCCCTCGCCCATGGTGGTCGACGTGCTCCGGGTCGTCGTCTGGCCGGAGTCGTTGTAGGTGTTGCGCTCGACCTGGGTGGAGATGAGCTTGCCGTCCGCGCCGTAGATGTACGTCGTCGTGACGGCGGTCTGCAGGCCGCCCGCCCCGTATTCGGTGGTGGAGTGGACGTGCTTCTTCGAGCCGTCGCCGAACGTGTAGATCGCGCCGTACGGATACGACGTGACCTTGGCGTACTCGTCGTTGCCGGTGAGCGCCTGGGCGTTCATCCCGGACTCCTCGGCCATCCGCTGCTCGAAGTCGTAGTACGTCTCGGTCGGGCGGAAGCCCCTCGGGGCGTCCGCACCCGGATAGCCGAACACGAAATCGACGTCGTTGATGTCGGCGCCGTTGGAGTTGTCGGAGTTCTCGAACATCTCCGCGATCACCGCGGCGGCGCCGCCGATGTTGCGGACACCCTCGGTGACGTCCTTCATGAAGTAGCTGAAGTCACTCATCCGGTTGTCGAGGAACCGGGCGGCCTGCAAGCCCTCGGGGAAGGTCTGGCCATCACGAGCCGTGCTCAGGCCATCGACAACCATCATCTTCATGTCGGCGCTGACCGTGTTGTACGCCCCGAACGCGTCCATGGAGAGATTGGTCATCTCCTCGAAGTACGTGACCAGGTCGGTGACCTCGACCCGCACGTCTTCGGCGTCCGAAAACGACTCGTACTGAGTCGGCGGTGGGGTGTAGCTGCCGCCCCCGCCGCCTGCGTCCTCCACCACGCTGCCTCCCCCGATCCTCGTAGAACAACCCCGTCTTACAGCGGGTCCCGGGGAAGAGGGGGCCCCTGCCCCGACCGCCCCCCCTGC
>NZ_JAIBNX010000320.1:0-5604 GCF_026130045.1 Micromonospora sp. CPCC 205371 | reverse complement strand
GGCGAAGGGCGTACCTTCGCCGGGACAACCCCCAGTCGCCTGTCAGAAGCCGGCCGAGATCTTCTGGTCGACCTGCTGCATGCGCTCGGCGGACCCGCCCAGCGCGGTGCCGAGCCGCATGAGCGCCATCTTGATCTCCGAGGCGCCCTGGTTCCACTGCTGCTGGGCGGCGTCACAGGCCTGACCCGCGGCACCCTGCCAGTCCGCAGCGAAGAGCGTCTTGAAGTCGTTGTACAGGTCGCCCAGCTCGACGTCCATGTTGCCGGAGTACGTGCCGATCGCGGTGGAAACGTCGGCGATCGCGCCGAAGTTGTACGTGATTGGGATGTCAGTCATCTGAAGTTCGCCTCTCGACTGTCTCGACTACGGAATCGGCGCTCAGCCACGCAAGGCACTGATAACGGCGCCATCGCCGGTCTCCGCCGCGGCCTGGCGGATCGTCTGCGCGGCGTCTTCGTCCTGCACGCCGTACTCCTTCGACGCGCTGCTGATCTGGCCAGCCAGCCCGTCGAGCGCGTTGAGAACCTTCGACAGGCCATTGTTCAGGTCCGACGACACCGACTGCAGGGCGTTGTTCGCCGTACCGCTCATGCCCTTGCCAGCCAGGTCGTTGACCCGGTCGAGCAACTGCGCCATCCCTGTGGCCAGGTTTTCCCGCACCGTCATGCAGCGCTCAGCCATGTTGTTGAGCTGAGCCTGCGTGGCTTGCACCTGACCGATT
This sequence comes from Micromonospora sp. CPCC 205371, assembly GCF_026130045.1. Classification (GTDB taxonomy): domain Bacteria; phylum Actinomycetota; class Actinomycetes; order Mycobacteriales; family Micromonosporaceae; genus Phytohabitans. The sequence continues at coordinate 4,883 of NZ_JAIBNX010000320.1, read as the reverse complement.
CCTGGAGTGTCTGTCAAGGTGGAACTCACCCCGCTCCTGTCGTTGCGCCCCCCGCCCAGGGGGAGCCTCCCCTTGAGTCACATGACAAAAGCGCCATGCGCACCCGAAGGTAGCGCCATTCGTCCACTCAGGCCAGCCCGTGGCCAGGCAGATGTCGGTTTTAGCCGTCAATGAGCAAACGTAACGGCGGACCGTCAGGCCCGCCGTTACCGTACGTACTACCTAACCGAGTATGAGCTGGCTGCCATCCTGGTCGACGTGGTCGGCGTGCTCGTCGTCGAGCCACACGCCGCCGGTCGCCAGGTACCGGAACCGATACCGGCCAGGCTCCAACTGGACCGTCACCGTGCGGGTGCCGTCCTTGCGGTGAATCAGTTCGTGCCGGCCCGGCTCCCAGTTGTTGAAGCAGCCGACGACGCTCACCGTGCCGGCGGGCGCGTCTTTGGGCAGGCTGAAGGTGATCCGTGTCTTCGTACCGAACAGTCTTGTGCGCTTGATCACTTTGCTCCCCCGGGACATGAGGACTCCACACCTGAGCTTCGCCGCGTCATCCCGGAGCAGCCGGAAGCGACACACCGGAAAATCAGAAGTAATTCGGGAACAAGTCGTGAGTCGGCCAGCTCCTCACCGTCGTCACCACCCCGACGAGGGCCCGCTGCGTAGGCTGATTGCGTGGAAACACACGTCGCGTCGTTAGCCGACCTGGATGCCACCACCCTGTACGCGCTGCTGAAGCTGCGCGTCGACGTCTTCGTGGTCGAGCAGAAGTGCGCGTACCCGGAACTGGACGGCCGCGACACCGAGCCCGGCACCCGCCACATCTGGCTGGAGCAGGCCGGCAAGCCCGTGGCGTACCTCCGGGTCCTGACGGACCCCGGCGGCACCGCGCGGATCGGCCGCGTCGTGGTGGCCGCGTCGCACCGCGGCGCCGGCCTGGCCAGCCGCCTGATGGCGGCGGCCATGGACGTGGTGGCCGACCGCGACGCGGTGCTGGACGCCCAGACGGAGGCCGCCGCGCTCTACAAGCGCTTCGGCTTCGAGATCATCGGCCCCGAATTCATCGAAGACGGCATCCCCCACCTGCCAATGCGCCGCGCGGCCTCACCCCCGCATCAAGGCAGCGAAGCGACCAGCTCGGCCACGGACCGGCGGCGGCCGGTGTAGAACGGCACCTCTTCGCGCACATGCCGCCGCGCACGTGACGCGCGCAGATCCCGCATCAGGTCGACGATCCGATGCAACTCATCCGCCTCGAAGGCCAGCATCCACTCGTAGTCACCCAACGCGAACGACGAAACGGTGTTGGCCCGCACATCCGGGTAGCCCCGAGCCATCCGCCCATGCTCAGCGAGCATCTCCCGACGCTCCTCGTCGGGCAGCAGATACCACTCGTACGACCGTACGAACGGATACACGCACACGTAGGCGCGCGCCTCCTCACCGGCCAGGAACGCCGGGACGTGGCTCTTGTTGAACTCCGCCGGCCGGTGCAGCGCCATCTGCGACCACACCGGCGCCAGGTGCCGGCCGAGCGCGGTGCGGCGCAGCAGCCCGTACCCCTCCTGGAGCGCATCGGCCGACGGCGCGTGCCACCAGATCATCAGGTCGGCGTCGGCGCGCAGCCCGGACACGTCGTATCCGCCGCGCACCACCACGTCTTTCGCGCCGAGCTGCTCGAAGAGCGCCTCGACCTCGCTCACCAGCGGGTCGCGGAGCGCCGGCAGCCGGTCGGCGACCCGGAACACCGACCACATCGTGTACCTGATCGACGCGTTCAGCTCCCGCAACCGCGCGGCGTTCGTCTCGCTCATGGCCACAATCCTTTCAGAACCTGGTCAGCCGCTGCCTCGCCGGACCGCACGCACGCCGGGATGCCCACGCCGTCGTAGCCGGCGCCGGCCAGAGCGAGCGTCGGCGGCAGCGCGCCCCGCGTCTCGGCCACCCGGTCGAGGTGCCCTGGCGCGTACTGCGGCAGCGAACCGCCCCACCGCCGCACATGCGCGCCGACCGGGGGCGGCAGGCGGGCACCGACCAGTGTGGAGAGTTCGCGGTGCACGGTGGCCGTCAGGTCGGCGTCCGAGCGGTGCAGTAGCGGCTCCTCGCCGTAGCGCCCCACGGACCCGCGCACGATCGCCACCCCGTCGGAGCGGGTCAGGTGCGCCCACTTAGTCGTGAAGAACGTCGCCGCCTTCACCAGCGTGCCCTCCTCCGCCGGCACCAGAAAGCCGGACAGGTCGGGCAGCCGCGCGCCCGGCAGCGCGAGCGTGACGAGCGCGACGCTCGCGTAGTCGACGACCGCCTCGGTGTGCAGGAGCCGGGCCGCGTGCCGCGCGGGCACCGCGAGCACGACCGCGTCGGCGCGCACCCATTCGGTGCTGGCCAGCAGCTCCCAGCCCTTCGCCGCCCGCCGCAGCTCGCGCACCGCCGTACCCAGCCTGATCGTCGCACTGGAGGCTTCTGCCACCGCACGCACCAGCCGGCTCAGCCCGCCCTCCACGGTCGCGAACACCGGCGTACCCGGCGGGCGCGGCGCCGCCGCCAGCGCGGCCTTCACCGCCCCGGTCAGCGTGTGCTCGGTGCGCGCGGCGGCCGCCAGGCCCGGCATCGTGGCGGCCAGCGACAGCGCGTCGGCTCGCCCGGCGTACACGCCGCCGAGCATCGGGTCGACCAGCCGGTCGACCACCTCGTCGCCCAGCCGCCGCCGCACGAACGCGCCGACGGCGACGTCTTCACCGGCGCCAAGAAGCGGGCGGCCATCGTCGACGTCAAGGTCCGCGGCCGGCTCAGCCACCGCCTTCACGCTTTCAAGATCACTTGGTACGCCCACCAGCGTCCCGCCCGGCAGTGGCACCAGCCTCCCACCGTGCGCCAACCCCGCCCGCTGGACCGCCGGGTGCACCAGGTCGTCGCCGAGCCCCACCCGGCGCGCCAGGGCCACCGCCGCCGAGTCGCCACCCGCCGCGTCTCGCACCAGAAACGCCTCGGCGCCCAGCTCGACCGTCGACCCAGCCACCGTGCCGGTGCGCAGCTTTCCACCCAGCCATGGCGCCTGCTCGTACACCGTCACCGTGGTGCCAGCGGGCGCGCGCTCCCTGATTCGCAGCGCGGCCGCCAGCCCGCTGATCCCGCCACCGACGACGGCGATCTTCACTGGTGGCCCGCGGTCTCGTGTACGACCTCGACGACCCTGGCCAGCACGTCCGGGTCGACCTCGGGCAGCACGCCGTGCCCCAGGTTGAACACGTGCCCCGGAGCCGCCCTGCCCTCGGCCAGCACGCGGCGCACCTCGGCCTCGATCACCGGCCACGGCGCGAACAGCACGCACGGGTCCAGGTTGCCCTGCACCGCCTTGTCTGGCCCGATCCGCGCGGTCGCCACGTCGAGCGGAGTGCGCCAATCCACTCCCACCACGTCGGCGCCCGCCTCACCCATCGCGGTCAGCAACTCGGCGGTGCCCACGCCGAAGTGGATGCGCGGTGTGTTGGTGATTCCTCGCAGGACTCGCGCCGAGTGCGGCATCACGTAACGCCGGTAGTCGGCCTCGGACAGCGCGCCGACCCACGAGTCGAACAGCTGCACCGCGGAAACGCCCGCCGCGATCTGCACCAGCAGGAATTCGAGCGTGATGTCGGCGAGGCGAGTGCACAGCGCGTGCCAGAGGTCCGGCTGGCCGTACATCATCGCCTTGGTCTTCGCGTGCGTGCGCGACGGACCGCCCTCGACCAGATAGCTGGCCAGCGTGAACGGCGCTCCCGCGAAGCCGATCAGCGGCGTCGCGCCCAGCTCCGCGACCAGCAGCCGGACCGCCTCGTCCACATAGGACACGTCATCGGGCGTGAGCGGGCGGATCGCGGCCACATCGGCCTCGCCGCGCACCGGCTCGGCGATCACCGGCCCTGTGCCCGGCACGATGTCGAGGTCGACCCCGGCCGCCGCCAGCGGCACCACGATGTCGCTGTAGAGGATCGCGGCGTCCACCCCGTATCTGCGCACGGGCTGCAGTGTGATCTCAGCCACCAGCTCGGGCCGGCGGCACGACTCGAGCATCGGGATGCCGGCTCGCACCTTCCGGTACTCCGGCAACGAACGCCCCGCCTGTCGCATGAACCACACAGGTGTGTGCGGGACCGGCTTCCCCAGACACGCCAGGACGAACGCGGAGTCGTGTGCAGTCGTCATCGCGCCCATCGTGCCACGCCGACCCGTACCGACGGCGCGGCGGTCCGCGCGGGAGCCGTAGGCGGGCTTAGGCTGCGAGCATGGCGCCCACAGAACCGGAGACGTTCGCGCGCGCCGTGGCCGGGCTCAAGGCGGTGAAGCCGCGCCCCGAGATCTCCCTGGAGGAGGTGGCCGCGCCGCAGCGGCTCGCGCCATACGCGTACGCGCTGATGGGCACGGTGCAGCGCGACGACGAGGAGTTCGCCACCGGGCGGCTCATCCTGCTCTACGACCCCGCCGGGCATGAGGCGTGGGAGGGCACGATGCGGCTGGTCACGTACGTGACGGCCGAGATGGAGCCGGAACTCGCCGCCGACCCGCTGCTGCCCGACGTGGGCTGGACGTGGCTGACCGACGCGCTGGAGGCCGAAGAGGCCACGCACGTCGCGATCGGCGGCACCGTGACACAGACAATGTCGAGCCGATTCGGCAATCTGGCCGGCCCGCCGCCCGCCGCCGACATCGAGATCCGCGCCTCCTGGACCCCGGTAGGCGAAGACCTCGGCGCCCACCTTCGGGCCTGGTGCGCCCTCCTGTCCTCGACGGCCGGCCTCCCCCCACCCGGCGTAACCGCCCTACACGACCGCCGCCTAACCGCGTAACCCCGCCCCACGCGCCGCCCCGGGCGCCCGCGCGCCGCGCCCGCGCGCCGCGCGCCCCGCCCG
>NZ_JAIBNX010000032.1:29242-53322 GCF_026130045.1 Micromonospora sp. CPCC 205371 | reverse complement strand
CGGGGGGCGAGGGGGTAGGGCCGGGGGGAGGGAGGGGAGGACTCCGTCGACTATGTGGCCGACCTGCCGGTGGGTGCCGGGGATGGAGACGTACAAGACTCCCGCCGTTGGTTTGCCCACGTCGATGATGGCCACCGCCGCCAGCTCGTCTTTGGCTGTCAGGCCGGGACGGCTGAAGTGGAGGCGGAAGACGGTGACCCACGCTGGGCGTCCACCCAGGAGGGTCTGCTCGTCGCGGAAGAGCTCCATCCGGTTGGGCTGCGGGTAGTATTCGGCGCGCACGTCGGCGGCCACCTGCCGACCCACGCACTCCAGGTTGAGCGCCACCGCGTCGTTGTCGGCCGCGGGCACCGCCGCCGACAGGATCGAGGCGTGATAGGTGCCGCCGCTGTAGTTCTCGGTGATGAAGTGCTGGCCCACCTTGTACGGCACTTCGAGGGTGCCGGCCCTCCACACGTCGTTCCACGGCATCCACGGGTCGCCGTACGCCGGGTAGGAGATGCCGGACTCGGTGTCGACGGTGCGCGCGCCGGCGGGCGGCGGACCGGGGTCGACGGGCTGGGGCCGCTCGGCGGCGACGGTGGGTGCTGGGCACATCTTTGCGAGCGGCGGCCGCACGTCGGAGGGGCCTGCCACGTCGCGGCTGAACGGGCTGGAGTTACCGGAAAGCACCATCGCGAGGATCACCACGAGCCCGGCCGCCAGCGTGCCGCCGGCGATGCCCCCGAAGAGCAGCAGGCGTCGACGGTCACGATTGCCTTGGTCGGGTTCCTTCGCAGGCTCGGTTTCGGGCGGCGGGACCACCGGGGTGCCCAGCGCGGTCACCGTGCCCGCGCCCCAAGGTCGCTGGTCAGGTGTTGCCGGCATGCCTTCCAGTGAACACCACGCCAGCTCAGCGCGCCCCGCCGGCCGCTGCCCCCGCATCGGACTCGGGAATCGACGGAGCGTGCATTTCGACGACCGCCGCACCGCCCGGCTCGTCGAGTGCCGCGTACCACGGCGTGAAGGCGGCAGCTACCGCCAGTATCAGGCCGACCACGGCAAGCGCCAGCACGACGAGGATCTCGCGTACGCCTCCGACGCTGGCATCGGTCATGTCCACCCTCCCCCAAATCCCCCATAGGACAGGATCGGGTAACAGGTGTCTTGATACAGTCGCCCATCAGACGCAATCAGGTGAACTCATAGGCAAGAACGTTGTCTGTTTCGCCGGCCCTGCGTTCGGCTCGGCGTGCAGCCACGATGAGCAATGCCGCGACGACCAGCGCCAACGTCGCCGCGAGCCAGCCGGAGACGAATCCGGCCCAGGCGGCCAGTCGCGCTACCGAGATGGCGCCGATGAATCCACCGAGTTGCAAAGCGAGCGATTCGACCGAGACGAGGGTGGCGCGCTCGCGCTCGGTGACCCGGTTGTGCACCGCCTCGGCGGCGAGTGGCCCGGCCGGCCCGCTCAGCGTGTAGGCGCCCAGGTAGCCGGCGGCCGCGAGCGCGAAGCCGCCCGGGCCGGCCGAGGCGAGGCCGATCAGTCCGACCCCCGCGGCGCCGGCCACGGTGACCAGAGCCGCCACGCCCAGGGGTGACAGCGGCAGCAGCCGGCAGGGGGCCGGCGCCGGGGCCGAGCCGGCGGCGGTACCCAGAAAGGCGCCCGCCGCGAGCATGCCGTATGCGAGGGCGGCGCGCTCGGCCCCACCCAACATCTCGGCGAACTGGAGCGGAGCGAGCATCTCGATGCTGTTCAGGAACAGCCCGATCGCCGCCCCGTGCGCCACGATCAGCCGGACGACGGGCTCGCGCCACGCCACGCGTACCCCATGAAGGACCTGGGTGGGGACGGCCCGGACCGCCGCGCGGACGGTGCCGCGCGACCGCGCCGCGGTTTCGGTCATGAGCGCGGCGTGCGCGATCAGGCTCACCACGGCGAGCGCGGCGGCTGCGAGCGCCGGTACCGAAAACGGCGTGATCAGGCCATCGTTGGCCAGCCCGTCGGCGAGGCCCGGCGCCGCACCGCCGATCGTTGCGGCGGCGCCGAGCCCGAACGCCTCCACCGCCCAGCCTCGGGACAGGCCGGCCCGCAACGACAGGTTCGGGTCGATGGCGCGGACGGTGTCGACGTACCAGGCTTCGACGGGCCCGGAACCCAGCGCCCGGCCCAGCGCGGACGCGGTGGCCGCGATCGCGAACTGCCACCACACCTGCGCGAACGCCATGGCCAGCGGCGCGAGCACGAGAAACACGCTGGCGAGCAGCATCGTGCGGCGCCGCCCAAGCAGGTCGGCGAGGCCGCCGGTGGGCAGCTCCAGCAGGACGACCAGGCCGGAGTACAGGGCGATGAGCAGCCCGGCGGTCGGCAGGTCGATGCCGCGCGTGGCGTAGATCAGCATGCTGACTGGCAGGATGAGGCCGGTGGCCGCCCAGCGGAGCCCGATGAGCAGGAGGTATCGGCGTTGCACCCGGGCCACGGTCAGCGGCGTCATATCGGCGACTGCTCGAAGTTGAGCAGCTGGAGGTACACGGAGATGTGCGCGACGGGCTCATCGGGCTCGGCGGGCGGCGGGTCGGTGCGGTAGCGGTCCAGCACCGCCATCAGCTCGTCGTCGAGCGCGGCGACCTGCGACGGTGTGAGGCGGAGCAGGAGGTCGGACACGCCACCGGTGTCTTCCCAGCGGGGATCGCGCTCGCGGGCCATCCAGCGCTGGAAGTGGTCGACGGCGCGGAGCATCTGCCGCCGCTGTAGGGCGTCGCTGATCTCGCGCCCCTCTGGGCTGGACATGTCGGCGCGGCTCCACGTGGTGACCGAGTACGTGGCACGCCACCGCTTGTCGCGCCTGTTGGGCTGGTCGGGGTCTTCGTCGACGAACCCGAAGCGGGCGAGTTGTCGCAGGTGATAGCTGGTCGATCCGCTGGAGTCGTCGAGCCGGCGGGCCAGCTCCGACGCGGTGGCGGGGCCCTCGTGCCGCAGCAGGCCGAGGATCTTGGACCGGGTCGGGTGTGCCACCGCCTTGAGCGTCTCGGCGTCGTGGACGTTGCGCTCGAACTGCGCCATGTCCTCACCGTAAAACCGCAAAGGAGATTTTGCAAAATTTCCTTTGCGATCTGACGCGCGTGGCAGCATGGAAGCGTGATATCGCTCGATCTGGCTGCCCGGCTCCGCGAGGCGGGGCTCGTGTGGAAACCGGCGGTCGGAGACCGGTTCGCCATCCCCGACCGCGACCTCGACGACGACGTGTTCGTGCTCAGCAACATGACGATCGAGGTACACGACCTGCCCGAGGGCGAGATCATCGGCTTCAACGGCACCACCGAGTGGGCCCTCGACGACGTCGAGAAGCAAGAGGCGATCTGGCTGCCGCGCGAAGACCAGCTTCGGGAGTTGCTCGCCGGGACCTTCCGGTCGCTGGTGAGAGTGGGTGACAGCTACCGGGTCACGGTGGAGTTCGGCGCCGCTGAGCGGGGATTCGAGGCGCCCGAGCCCGCAGAGGCGTACGGAGAGGCGCTGCTCGCGCTCATCCTGACGGCAGTGCGGTGATCAGGGCGGTCAGGCCCTCGGCGTCGAGCAGGTCGGCGGGGCGGATCGTCACACCGTCTCGTACATAGTGGAACGCCGCCCGCACGTGCTCTACCGGCACCCCGGCCAGCTCCGCCCACGCCAGCCGGTACGCGGCAAGCTGCACTGCGGCCGCCGAGGCGTCCACACCGGACGGTTGACGGCCGGTCTTCCAGTCCACGACGTCGTACCGGCCACCGGGCGAGGCGAACACCGCGTCCATCCGCCCGCGCACGACCACGCCACCGATCACCGTCGCGAACGGCACCTCGACCTCCACCGGCGTGCGATCGGCCCACTCGCTCGACAGGAACTTCTCCTGAAGGTCGGCGAGCGCCTCGTCGGGCGCCGCGTCTTCGTCAGCCGCACCGGGCAACTCGTCGACGTCGAGCAGCCGCGCGGCACCGTACCTCTGCTCCAGCCACAGGTGGAACGCCGTGCCCCGGCGGGAGTACGGGTCAGGGCGGGCCGGCATCGGGCGGCGCAGCGACCGGGCCAGCGCCTGCGGGTCACGGCGCAGCGTCACAAGCTGCGACACCGACAGGTGACCCGGCACCGCCACCTCGATCGGGCCGTCCCGCCGCGCCTGCTGTTCCCGTTCGGCGAGGAGCAGTTCAGCCTCCCGGCGCCACGGATTGTCCTCGGTAGAGGGTTCGGAGAGGAACGAACGCACCAGGGCGGCCGCCTCGGTCAAGGCGGGACGACGCGGGCCCAGCGGGTCGGACGGCCACTCCGCCGAGGCCACCACCTCAGACGTCGGGTTGGCGGTGTCGGGCGCCGGCTCCGGTGCCCAGGCGACCACGGCGCCGTCGCCCGCCTGGCAGCGGTCGCGGATCTCGGTGAGGAACACCGACGGGCCGCGCGGCTTCTTCACGCCTTCGCCCCACCAGTACCCGCTGCACAGCAGCAGCCGGCGTGGCCGGGTGACCGCCACGTACGCCAGCCGGCGCTCCTCGCGCTCGTCGTGCGCCCGCCACTCGTCGTTGAACGCCTCGACAGCCTGCGCCACCGACCGTTGATCCTCGCAAGAGGACAGATCGAGCCGCGGCAGCCCGTCTGAGTCGCCACGCAGCGGAAACGGCAGCACACCCAGGCCCATCAGGTAGTGGTCGGAGTTGCGCGCCGGCCCGGGCCACACCCCGTGTGTCAGCCCAGCGACCGCCACGACGTCCCACTCCAGGCCCTTCGCGGCGTGCGCGGTCAAGATCTGCACCGCGCCCTCGACCACGTCGACCTCGCCCGGCGACAGCCCACGCTCCTCGTCTTCGGCCGCGGCGAGAAACGCCAGGAACCCGCCCAGCGTGCCGCCTTCGGAGTCCCGCGCGAACCGCGCCGCCACGTCGCCGAGCGCGTCGAGGTGGCCGCGTGCCAGCCCGGCGTCGGCGCCCGCACGCACGGCGACCTCGACATCAAGGCCCGTCGTGCGCTCGACGTCGGCGATCAGGTCGGGCAGCGGTTGGTCGAGGCGGTGCCGCAACAGCGCCAACTCCCGCCCGTACGCGCGCAGCCGCGCGTATCCCTCGGCCGAGTACGCCTGCGGTGGGCCCGGGTCGGCCAGCGCCTCGACCAGGCTCGCCTCGTCGAGCCGATCTGGCATCAGCTCCGGCTGGTCGGGCGCCAACCCGCGTCGTGCCGCCGCGATCGCGCGGGATCGTCGGTACAGGGCGACGAGGTCGCGCGGGCCGATCCGCCAGCGCGCACCGGTGAGCAGCCGCAGCAGCGACGCACCGTCCGTCGGGTCCGCGAGCACTCGAAGGGTGCAGACGACGTCGCGTACCTCCGGCGTGTCGAGCAGGCCACCGAGGCCGACGACCTCGACCGGTATGCCCCGGACGCGCAGCGCGTTTTCGATCGCCGGGATCTGGCTGCGTACCCGCACCAGCACCGCGCTGGTCGGGCGCTGCTCCACGGGGATGTGCTCGGCGAGCGCGTCGGGCATGCCGGCCGCCACCTGCCAGGAGCGCAGCATGCTTTCGGCGATCCAGTCCGCCTCGTCGGAGAACGACTCCAGCAGTGCACAGTGGACGGCCGCGCCGCCGATCCGCGGGTCGACCCGCGCGGCGGCCGTCAGCTCGGCCACCTGGGCGCCCGATTCGCGCAGCGGCGCCGACAGCGCGTTGGCGACCTTGAGCACCTCGGGGCGGTTGCGCCAGCTCGTGGTCAGCGTGCGCTGGGCGCCACCGAACTCGGCCGGGAACCGCTCTAGCGTGCCAGCACTCGCGCCGCGCCACCCGTAGATGGACTGGCACGGATCACCAACGGCGGCGACAGGGTGCTCCCCCGCGAATAGTGACCGTAAGAGCACCACCTGCGCGTGGCTGGTGTCCTGGTACTCGTCGAGCAGCACCACCTTGTATCGGGCGCGCTCGATCTCACCGACCTCCGGATGGTCGCGGGCCACCAGGGCCGCGCGGGCCATCTGATCGCCGAAGTCCATCGCCTCGAAGTCGGCCTTGCGCTGCTCGTACGCCCGCACGAGCGGCAGCAGCTTCAGCCGTACCTGCTGGCGCGCCAGCGCGTCTCGGACGGCGGCCGACACCTTGCCCGGACGCTCTTGCACCTCGGCGTAGAAGCGGCCGGTCCACGCGGCCAGGTCGTCCGGCGTGACCAGGTGCTCGGCCAGCTCGCCGGAGAGCGCCAGCACCGCGTCGGTGATCGTGGCGGGCGAGAAGTGCACGCCCGTCATGTCTCCGGTGTAGTTGCGCACCAGCATGTCGACGATCTGCCAGCGGGACGCCTCGGTGAGCAGCCGGGCGGACGGCTCGTACCCGGCACGCAGCCCGTGCTCGACGACGATGCGCGCGGCGTACGAGTGGTAGGTGGCGACGCTGGCCTCGCCGGCCAGCAACTCCTCCTGGCCGAGGCGGCGGACGAGCTGGCCGAGCCGCGTGCGGATGCGGTGCGCCAATTCGCCGGCTGCCTTCCGGGTGAACGTCAGGCCGAGCACCTGGTCAGGTGCCGCGTACCCATTGGCCACCAGCCAGAGCACCCGGGCGGCCATCGTCTCGGTCTTGCCCGAGCCGGCACCGGCGACGACCAGCAGTGGCTCGACCGGAGCCGAAATGATCTCGGCCTGCTCGGGGGTTGGCGGGTGCAGCTTGAGCATCCGGGCAAGCTCATGCGGCGTGTACCGCGGACCGGCCTCGGCATGCGAGACCGGGAACAGTGTCGCGGTCATGCGCCGCCTCCCGCAGCCGCCACCAAGCGGAGGGAGCTGTGAGGGCGCGCCGCCCGCAGACCGCGCGAGCGGAGGCGAGCGCCGGCCAGCTCTGTCACGGCTCGACCACCTGGCGGCCCTTGCCGGAGATCGGGCAGCTCGTGCGCACCGGACACACGCGACACTTCGAGTTGGCCACCGCGTGGAACGTCGCGGCGGCCATCGTGTCGGCGGTGCGCCGGACCATCGCGCCCGCCCAGTTGGGGTCTTCGCCCTCGCCGAGCGCCGCCTGCGCCTGCTCCTTCGCTTCCTTGGTCGGCGTGCCGAGCTGCACCAGTGCGGCGCCGCCGGTGTCCACACCGAACTCGTCGAACGCGCCCGCCGCCACGGCCGCCTGGTAGGCACCGAGCTGCGGGTGCTCGGCCAGCTCGGCCTCGGTCACCGACGTCGACTTGCCGGTCTTGAGGTCGATGATGACGAGCCGCCCCCCGGCGTCGACCTCAAGCCGGTCGACCCGCCCCGTGAGCTCGATCGGGTGTGACGGGTGGGCCAGCCGCACCGCGAACTCGTGCTCGATCGCCAGCAGCCGTCTCGGGTTGACGGCCAGCCAGCGCAGCAGCTTGTCGACCATCGCCTCGGCGCGCGTGCGCTCCGCACCGGCCATCCACCGAGCCGCCAACTCGATCGCGTCGAACCGCCCGGCCACGTACTCGATCAGCTTGCCCCTGTCGACGCTGGCGTCTTCGGCGAGCATGGCCGCCGCGTGCACCAGGTTGCCCACGCCCTGCGCCGCGCTCGCGGGCGCGGCGCCGCCGTGCTTCTCCAGCAGCCAGCGCAGGCTGCACCGCAGCGCGCTCTCCATCGTGGACGGTGTGACCTTGACCGGCTCGCCCTCGTCGATCAGTGGCCGGTCGTCGGAGAGCGGGCGCAGGCCCCACCAGTCGTCCGGGTGCGCGCCCGGCACGCCAGCGGCGGCGAGGCGGGCCAATTCGGCCGCCGCCGCGCGCTTGCGCTCCGTGGACGAGGCCGGGTCGGTGACGGCGGTGCGCAGCTCGGCCACCAGCGCGGGGAGGGTGAGGGCCCGAGGCAGCCGGTGGAGCGGCATCTCGTCAGCCCCGTCCTCCGCGTCGACGGCCGGCGCCAGCTCGTACAGGAACCGGCTCGGCTGCTCCTCGTGGTCGGCGCCGCCCACCGCTGCGGAGGCCACCGCCGTGACCAGCAGGCGCCGCCGGGCTCGGCTGATCGCCACATAGAACAGCCGGCGCTCCTCGTCGAGCAGCGCTGAGGTCTGCCCCACCAGCGACGCGGCCGTGCCGGCGCCCTCGCCACGGCCGGCAAGCACGTCGACCAGCCGCTCGGACCCCAGCAGGCTGCCGCGCAGCCGCAGGTCGGGCCAGATGCCTTCCTGTACGCCGGCGACCACGACCACGTCCCACTCCAGGCCCTTGGCCGCGTGGGCCGTGAGCAGGCGTACCGCCTCGCCTCGGTCGGCGCTCGGCGCGATCGTGTCGGCCGGCAACTGCTGGCCGAGCACGTGGTCGAGGAACACCTCGGTGCGTGCACCCGGCAGCCGGTCGACGAAGCGCGCGGCGGTGTCGAAGAGCGCGACCACGGCGTCGAGGTCGCGGTCGGCGGCGATGCCCCGCCACTGGAGACCGCGCTCCTCCCCCGGATCGCCGGCCGGCCCGCTGCGCGCGGTGAGCCCGAACCACCGGTCTCCCAGGCCACTGGCCCGCCATACCGCCCAGAGCACGTCTTCGACGGTGGCCGCGGGGCGGGCCGCCGCCTCGCGGGCAGTGGCGATGAGCTGCGCGATCGCCTTGGCCGGCGCGGCCCACCGCCGGTCGATCGCCGCCAGCTCCGCCGGGTCGTGCAACGCCTCGACCAGCAGCTCACCGGACGGCCGGGGATCATCGGCCGCGAGCGCTAGTGCCCGCAGGCCCTGCCGCAGCCGGCGCTCGCCGAGCGGATCGGCGCCGCCCAGCGGGGAGTGCAACAGCGCGACCGCCGCCTCCTCGTCGAGCCGGTCAGGCTCCAGGGCGCAGCGCAGCAGCAACAGCAGCGGCGCGACGGCCGGCTGGAGGTGCAGCGGCAGGTCTTCGGCCTGGGTCACGGTCGGCACGCCCGCCGTGTGCAGGGCCCGCTGCAAAGGCGCGAGCTGGAGCATCGTCGACCGCACGAGTACCGCCATCCGCGACCACGGCACGCCGTCTTCAAGGTGAGCCTTGCGCAGCACGTGCGCGACGTACGCCGACTCGCTGGTGCCGGAGCGGAAGGTGCGCACCTCGACGGCGCTCTCGCGCTCGATGGCTGGGGTCAGGCGGCGGTGGCTGGCCGCACCGCGCAGCCGTCGCGCCACCCGCCCGGTGGCCTCCAGCAACTCGCCGCTCGTGCGGTATGTCGCGTGCAGCGTGACGGTCGGCGCGACCGCGCCCGACGGTGTGCGGAACCGGTGCGGGAAGGTGCCGACGCCGGCCGGATCGGCGCCCCGGAACGCGAACGTCGACGAATCCGGGTCGGCGAACGCCACCAGCGGCTTCCCGCCGCCCGCGACCATGGCGAGCAGGTCGAGCTGGGCCGGATCGGTGTCGGCCAGCTCGTCGATGTACACGTACGCGAGCCGCCGCCGCTCCGCTTCCAGCAGCGCGCCGTCGTCGCTGAGCAGGCCCGTGGCGGCCCGGATGAGCTCGGCGTTGTCGTAGGCGACCGAGCCCCGCGTGGTGGCGTCACGCAGCGCCAGCACGGAGACGTACTCGCGCAGGAAGCTGGCGGCGGCCGCCCAGTCGGGCCGGCCCAACCGCTCACCCAACCGGGCCAGCTCTGGCGGCGTCAGGCCCCGCTCGGCGGCGCGCAGCAGCAGGTCGCGCAGCTGCCCGGCGAACGCCCTGGTGGGCAGCGCGGGGCGCAGGCTGGGTGGCCAGTCGCCGTCGGCGCCTTCGAGCAGCTCGCGGATGACCAGGTCTTGCTCGGGACCGGTGAGCAGCCTGGGGGACAGCTCACCACGGTCGGCCGCCGCGCGGCGTAGCAGGCCGAAGGCGTATGCGTGGAACGTGCGCACGAGCGGCTCGTGGACCACCCGGCGGGTGCCGGCGCGGCGCGCCTCGATGCGTTGCCGCACCGCCATGGCCGACCGCCGCCCGAAGGTCAGCACCAGGATGCGTCCCGGGTCGGTGCCCTCGGCGACCCGGGTCGCGACGGCTTCGACCAGCGTGGTGGTCTTGCCGGTGCCCGGGCCGCCGACGACGAGCAGCGGGCCGTCGGTGTGGCCGGTGACATGGGACTGGAGCGGATCGTCGAGCGGCGGGGGCGCGGGCTCGACCGGCCGGCGGACCAGCCGGTATCCGGCCCATCTGCTCACAGCCGCCTCAGCCACACCGCCAATCACACCACGCCCCTCTGACCGCTAGCAGCCCACCCAGGTACGGCCGGACTTGTTACCCCAGGTGCAGGTGTCAACCTGGGCGCCGGACGGCTTGCGGAGGTAGGCGGTGTCGCCGGTGTTGTTCCAGACGTACCAGCTCCGCCACCAGTAGCGGTTCTGCGCGTTATTGGTGCCCTTACCGGTGTGCACCCAGAGCCGGCCGTTCTTTGCGGGAATGGTGTAGTCGCTGGTGAACGTGTAAACGTGGCCTGCCTTGTCGCGGATGGTCCACCCCTTCAGATTCACCGCCGACGCACCTGTGTTGATGAGCGAAATCCATTCCGCGTTGAGGCTGGTGTTCGAGCCGGTGTCACTTCCCGGCGAGTCGTACTGAGCACCGTGGAAGCGCAGCGGAGGTGTCGCCGCGCTCGCCGGTGCCGCACCGACGAAGGCGACGGTCGCGCCGAACAGCACGGCGGCGACGAGGCCAATGGTCTTTTTCACGGTGCCCTCCATCAAGATGTGTGGACCACAAATTGTGGTCTACAAAGCACGCCACTGATGGGGGAATTGAAGTCGTGTTCTCGACTCACTCCAGCATGGACTCAATTTTGCTCAGCGCTTCGGGTACCGATTCGGCGACGATCAGGAGGTCAATTGCCGCCGGACGGGCAAAAGAATTCTCCGCAAGGCCAGCCAACCAGTGCACGAGCCCGGTATAGAAGCCGTCCGCGTCGACGAGTGCGATCGGTTTGCGGTGCAGCCCGAGCATCGCGATGGTCCACACCTCGAAGAGCTCGTCGAGCGTGCCGAGGCCACCCGGCAGGGTGAGAAACGCGTCCGACTTCTCGATCATCAACGCCTTGCGCTCGAACATGCCATCCGTGACGACCAGCTCGTCGGAGTTGGTGTCCGCGATCTCGCGGTCGACCAGCATCTGTGGGATCACGCCCACGGTGTGGCCGCCCGCCGACCGGGCACCGTCGGCGACCGCGCCCATCATGCCGACGCATCCGCCGCCGGAGACGAGCGTGTGGCCGCGCCGGGCGATCTCTTCACCGGTGGTGGTGGCCAGGTCGAGCCAGCGCTGGTCGAGCGTCCGGGACGACGCGCAGAACACACAGATCGCCGCCACGTCAGGCCTCCACCGGGCCGCCGGGTGGTGGCGTGGGCGCGGAACCGCGCTCGTGGGCCTCGGTCAGCGCCGCGTCGGCTTCGACGATGTGGCGCACCGCCTCGTCGACGTCGTCGGTCACGCGGATCAGGTCGAGGTCGGTCGGACTGATCTTGCCTTCGGCGGCCATGGTCCGGCGGAGCCAGTCGAGCAGCCCTTGCCAGTACGCCGCACCCATGAGCACGACCGGGAAGCGCGTCACCTTGCGGGTCTGCACGAGCGTGAGCGCCTCGAAGAGCTCGTCCATGGTGCCGAAGCCGCCCGGCAGCACGACGAACGCCTGGGCGTACTTGACGAACATGGTCTTGCGGGCGAAGAAGTACCGGAAGTCGATGCCGATGTCGACCCACTCGTTGATGCCCTGCTCGAACGGCAGCTCGATGCCGAGGCCGACGGAGAGCCCGCCGGCCTCGTTGGCGCCCCGGTTGGCGGCCTCCATGACACCGGGACCGCCCCCGGTGATCACCGCGTACCCGGCACGGGCGAGCGCGCCGCCCAGATGCTCGGCGAGCTCGCACTCGGCGCTGTCGGGCTTGCTGCGCGCGGACCCGAACACGCTGACCGCCGGCGGCAGGTCGGCGAGCGTGTCGAAGCCCTCCACGAACTCCGACAGAATCCGCAGCGCCCGCCACGCGTCCTTGGTCTTCCACTCCCCGCGCAGCCGGGAGTCGAGTAGCCGCTGATCGGCGGTACTACGCGGGATGGACTCCCTACGCAGGGTGACCGCTCCGCGATGGCGCTCCGGTCCGGGAATGCCGCTGCGCTTGATGTGGTTCATGGGATCAACCGTAGTGCGCTACGACTCGTGTATGTGATTGCAACCAAACGGGCGCCTGGCGCGTCTAACACTTCACATACCGGGTATGCACGGGGGAGGGGGAACGACCGTGACCCGCATCGAGATGATCAGGCTCCGTCGCCAGATGCAGCGACGGATCCAGGAGGTGGTGGCAGAGCGCCGCATGGCGGTCAACCAGCGGCCGGCCGCCGATGGCGAGCAGTCGAGCGACCGCAAGGAGACGCCGGCTAGCTGAGCGCCAGCCAGCGGTGCAGTGTCGCCGCGCCATCGCGGATCTTGCCGATCTCGACGTGCTCGTCTGGCGCGTGCGCGAGGTTGGGATCGCCCGGTCCGAAGTTCAGCGCGGGTATCCCGAGCCCGGCGAACCGCGCGACGTCGGTCCAGCCGAGCTTGGCGACCGGCGCCTCGCCGACGGCTGCCAGAAACTCGCGCGCCGGCGCCTCGGTGAGGCCCGGTAGGGCGCCACCGGCCGAGTCGGTCACCTCGACCTCGAAGCCCTCGAACACCTCGCGCACGTGGGCGTGCGCCTCCTCCTCGGATCGATCCGGCGCGAACCGGTAGTTGACCTCGATCTCGCACCGGTCCGGCACTACGTTGCCGGCCACGCCGCCGTTGATCCGCACGGCGTTGAGCCCCTCGCGGTACACGCAGCCGTCGATCGTCACCGTGCGCGCCTCGTACGTCCGCAGCCGGTCGAGCACCTCCCCCGCCGCGTGGATCGCGTTGACGCCCCGCCAGGCCCGCGCCGCGTGCGCCCGCCGGCCGGTGGTCGACACGAGCGCCCGCATCGTGCCCTGGCACCCCGCCTCGACCATCCCGTACGTGGGCTCCAGCAGCACCGCGAAGTCGGCGGCCAGCCACTCGGGGTGTGCCTCGGCGACCAGCCTGA
The DNA here is from genome assembly GCF_026130045.1 of Micromonospora sp. CPCC 205371. Classification (GTDB taxonomy): domain Bacteria; phylum Actinomycetota; class Actinomycetes; order Mycobacteriales; family Micromonosporaceae; genus Phytohabitans. The sequence continues at coordinate 40,398 of NZ_JAIBNX010000032.1, read as the reverse complement.
GCCCGTTGTACCTGTCTTCGATCTCCTCCGCGTCGTAGAAGAAGTACGTCGCGTCGAACCGCGGCTCGGCCACCGTCACCGCCAGGTGCAGGGCGAACGCCACCCCGCTCTTCATGTCTGAGGTGCCGCAGCCGTAGATGAGGTCGCCGTCCAGCCGGGACGGGAAGTTGTCGTTGTGCGGCACCGTGTCGAGGTGGCCCGCGAGGACGACCCGCTGCTCCCGACCGAGGTTCGTACGCGCCATCACCGTGTTGCCATACCGGTCGACGGACAGGTGCGGCGCGGACCGCAGCACTTCCTCCACACAGTCGGCGATCTCCTTCTCGTTACGGGAGACCGACTCGATGTCGACCAGGGCACGGGTGAGCGCCACGGGATCGGCAAGTACGTCGGGGGTCAGCGGGTTCGCCATGGATGGCACGGTACCTTTTCCCTCATGCAGACCTTGCCAGCCTGGGGCCTTGGACTGGCCACCGTCACACCCGACGACCAGGTGCTCGACGTGTGGTACCCGACCGGCAAGCTCGGGCTCGGTATCCTCCCCGCGGGCGACACGCACACCATTGTGGTGGGCGAGCCGGCGCTGCCGACGCTCAAGACGGTGCCGGTGCGCACCGAGATCGGCTCGCTGGAGGACCCGCCGAAGGACACCGCCGACGTGTACCTGCGGCTGCACCTGCTCTCGCACCGCCACGTACGGCCCAACGAGGTGAACCTGGACGGCATCTTCGGCCTGCTGCCGAACATCGCCTGGACCTCCGCCGGCCCGTGCCCGCCCGACTGGGTCGACGAGCTGCGGCTGATCGAGCGGTCCCGCGGGCGCCACCTGACCATCTATGGCCTCGACAAGTTCCCCCGGATGATCGACTACGTGGTGCCGGGCGGTGTCCGGATCGCCGACGCCGACCGGGTGCGGCTCGGCGCCCACCTCGCGTCGGGCACGACGGTCATGCACGAGGGCTTCGTCAACTTCAACGCCGGCACCCTCGGCGCTTCGATGGTCGAGGGCCGGATCAGCGCCGGTGTGGTGGTCGGTGACGGTTCCGACGTCGGCGGTGGCGCCTCGATCATGGGTACTCTCTCGGGCGGTGGCAAGGAGCGCATCAGCATCGGCGAGCGCTGCCTGATCGGCGCGAACGCGGGCATCGGCATCTCGCTGGGCGACGACTGCGTGGTCGAGGCCGGCTGCTACGTGACCGCCGGCTCGAAGCTGACGCTGCCCAGCGGCGAGATCGTCAAGGCTGCGAGCCTGTCGGGCGCCTCGGGCCTACTCTTCCTGCGCAACTCGGTGACCGGTGCGCTGGAGGTGCGGCAGCGCAAGGGCACCGGCATCGAGCTCAACGCCGCGCTGCACGCCAACGACTGATCTTCCAAGATCAAGGCGTCCCTCAAGTCGTTAGAGCGACTTGAAGGACGCCTTGATCACGAGCTAGCTGATCCGGTACGCGTGGACGATCGTCTGCGTGACGGTGTTGCCACCGGTGTCGGTGGCCTTGGCACGCAGCGAGACGAAGCCCGCGCCGCTCGGGTGCGACACGGTCGCGACCCAGCCGGCACCGGTCTTGCGCAGCTTCGCCGTGTGCCAGGTCTTGCCGTCGTCGTACGACACCTCGACGGCCAGCCGCGCGGTGCCCGAGGTGCCGGGCCCACGCTCGACCGTCACCGGGATCTGGAACGCCCCGCCCGACGGGGCAGCGCCATTCGCGTCCAGCTTCGGCGCGAACCGCACCACCGAGATCGGCAATGGCGCCGGCTCATCCCCAGCGACGTGCGCGGACTTGAAGGTCCACGCCGCGCTGACCGCCGTGGTCAGGTCACCGACGCTGCGCGTGTCGGCCACCTCGAACCGGTAGTTGGCCCGGCCGGCCGGCACCTCGAACGCCCCGCAAGCCGAGCACTCGTTTTCACCGACCAGCTCTCCGTTGCGGTACAGGGCGGTGCGGGAGGTATCCGTCATCGAGTAACCGCCGTGGCCGGCGCGGTCGCCGTACAGTGCCACGTCGATGAACAGGTCGTCTCCAAACCGTCCGAGGAAGGGCCACCGGCTGTGTGCCGGGAGCACCGGACCGTACGGTGCGGCGTTCCACTGGTCGCGGTACTCCTGACCGGCGCTGAACGGCTTCGGTGGGTGGAACAGGTACACACTGGCGTCGAGCCATCCTTCCTCTTCGTTCCACGTGCCGATCGCCAGCGTGCTCTCCCAGCGCACTCCCTGGGTGTTGTAGTGCTCGACGCGCTGGCTGGGCAGGTCGACCGGCAGCACGATCGCTCCCGCTCCGGTGTTCCACTCCAGGGCCGGGAACACCGTCCGCTCCGCCACGGGCCCAGCCGCCGAAGGCTCGAACTTGTGCCGCACCGTCGCCAGCTCACGGGCCTTGTAGTGGCGGGTGTATCCGGTGGGAAGCCGGCCCGGGATGCCCTCGGAGACGCCGTAGAAGTACGGGCTGTCGAGGAAGTCGCCGTCCGGACCGGGCTTCGCCCACTGGCTGGCGACGTACGAGACGAACTCGGAGGCCGGCAGCGTGCCGCCGATGTGCCGGGTGGTGAGCCCTTCGAAGTCGTTCGCGAACAGCCCGACGCCGAACGAACCGCCCTCGGTGAATGCGGTGAACGAGACGTCGACCAGCGCTGTCCGAGCGGACCGCTCCGGCACGCTCGACACGACGGGCTTGCCGGTCCGCGCGTCGAACGCGATGGTCTGGTCGCCTGTCAGGTTGAGGGTCGGCTGCACCTGGAACGCCTCGTCGTACTCGTCCTCGCTCAGCTCCCTGAAGATCATCGTCGACAGGTTGTACTTGCCCTTGGGCACGCGCACGGTCGCGGTGCCGTCCTCGTCGTAGACCTCGGTCCAGGTAAGCGAGTCGAGCCCGATCAGAAGGGTGAAATAGTTCTCCGTCGCGGCACCCGTCTGGTCCACGTGCGAGACCGTGAGGTTGTAGCTCTCGACCTCCTTGTTGACGCCGATGCCCGTGCTGACCTGGGTGCCGCCGCCGGTCGCCACGAGCTGGCCGGAGTACAGGCCGTCGGGGCCGCCCACGGTGGTGTTGGCCGTGATGGTCACCTTCGCCTCGCCACCCGCTGGCACGGTCACCTGGCTCGAGCTCAACGTGAACATGCCCGCCGGCGGGGCCGCGCCTTCCGGGCCACGGACGTTCACGGCCAGGTCGAGGGTCACGTCGGCGGACCCGGTGTTGCGGTAGGTCGCCGTCCGCACGATCGGCTCATCGTCGTCGTGCGGCCAGAACGGCCGTCCAAACGAGACACCGACCGGGTCGGTGCTCACCGTCTGTGCGATGGCGCGGGCCACGTCGACCCGGCCGGCGCCCTGCTGGTACCCGGACAGCGCCGGATTCGGCTTCGCCGACGCGGTGAGTGCCGCCTTGAGCTGACCCGCCGTCCAGTCGGGGTGCACCTGGGCGAGGATCGCCACCGCGCCCGCCACGTGCGGCGTGGCCATCGACGTGCCGGACAGCGACGTGTACCCCGTGCCGACCGGATCGCCGATGTCGGTGCCGGCGCCCTTCGCGGCGACGATGTCGACGCCCGGCGCGGTGATGTCGGGCTTGAGGGCATCGTCGCCGACCCGCGGCCCACGGCTGGAGAAGTCGGCCAGCTCGTCGGACTTGTCGACAGCGCCCACGGTGAGAGCCGCGTCCGCGCTGCCCGGCGAGTCGATGGTGCCGTCGCCCGAGCCGCTGTTGCCGGCCGCGATCGCGAAGAGCACGCCGTGCTGCGCGGTCAGCGTGTTGACGGCCTCTTCGAGCGGGTCGATCTCTGGGGTGTCGAAGCCGCCCAGGCTCATGTTGATGACGGTGGCGTCCATGTCGACGGCGGCCCACTGCATGCCGGCGAGGATCGCCGACTCGGTGCAGAAGTTCGACTCGCACACCTTGCCGGAGACCAGCCGCGCGTCGGGAGCGACGCCCTTGTACTTGCCGCCGGACGCGGCACCGCTGCCCGCGATGATGGACGCTACATGCGTGCCATGGCCGACGGTGTCGCCATCTTCGGGCGCCTCGCTGAAGTTGCGCGCCTCGGCCACCTTGCCGGCGAGGTCGGGGTGCGAGGTGTCGACGCCGGTGTCGAGCACCGCGACGGTCACGCCCTTCCCGGTGTACCCGCTCTCCCACGCGGTCGGCGCGCCGATCTGCGGCACGCTCTGGTCCAGCCGCACCTCCCGCTTGCCGTCCAGCCAGACCTTCGCCACCTCGCCGGTGCCGGAGAGCGCAGTCCACAGTGCACTAGCCCGGTCCTTGCGCGCGGTGATGGCCGCGCCGCCAACGGCGGGCAGGTCGCTCTTGACCTGTGCCCCAGCCGCCGCGAGGGCGCTGTTTCCGCGCTTGGCCACGCCCTTGCCGTAGGTGACGATCAGCGGAACGTTGTCGCGGGCCGCGTCGTGGTATCCGGCCTTGGCCAGGCCAGTGACGTCGAAGAGCCTGCGGTCGACCTTGCCACTGCGCAGGGCGCCGAGGGCGTCCCGCGGGATGACGTACGTGGCGCCGCGGTCGCGGTGGATGGCGAACGTCATGTCCGCCCGGTCCTTCGCGGGCCGCACCGCCAGACGACCGCCGGGCGCGACCGTAACCTGGTCGCCCGTTACCAGCGTGACCGTCGTGCCGCCACGATTGCCTGCTGCCGGCGGTGCGCTACCGCCTGGTGACGCACCATCCGGTGCGGCCCACCCGGCCTGCGCCGTGCCGAGCACAAGCCCGGTCGACAGCATGGCCGCGCCGATTTTCCTGAGTAGATGCAACGCATCCTCCCCTCAGAGGTGTCTATATAGACACCGACCCCGTTCCAGAGAGGCCAGCATTGCATACCGAGTATGCATTCCGCTGCCCCGAACTCTCTCAGGACAGGAATTCAGGGAAGATCTCAGGGACGCGACGAAATCGCCGCGATCTCGGCACCCGTCGCGTCTCTCTCGAAGCGCAGCCACTCCACGGCGCCGTCGAGGCGCAATGGCTTCGAGTAAAGGAAACCCTGGCCGTACGGGCAATTGAGGTCGCACAGCAGGTCGCGGTCGGCGGCCGTCTCGATGCCTTCAGCGATCGCGTCCAACTGCAACGTCTGTGCCAGCCGCACAATACCGTCCACAATGGCCTGTTGACGTGCTGACGAGGCCACCGTCGCTGTGAACGACTTGTCAATCTTCAGTACGTCGATCGGCACCTGACGCAGATAGCTCAGCGACGAAAAGCCCGTGCCGAAGTCGTCGATCGCGATCCGCACACCATGCTCGCGCAAGCAGGTCAGGTCGTGCCAGACCTGCTCGTCGTCGCGCAGCAAAAGGCGTTCGGTGATCTCCAGCATCAGGGCGGATGGTGGCAGGCCGGCATCCGCCAGCTCCTGGCGAACCCTCGTGATAAATCCCGGCGCCCGAAACTGCCGGGCCGACACATTGACGCTGACGTACGGCTGTGTGCCGTCCTGCTTCGCCCACCGGCTCGCCGCGCCGACGGCCTGCCGCAGCACGAAGTCACCGATCGCCTCGATCAGCCCCGTCTCCTCGGCGATGTCGATGAACTCGTCAGGCGGCACCAATCCCAGCGCGGGGTGCCGCCAGCGCACCAACGCCTCGAAGCCCACCGTGCGTCCGGAAGCCATCTCGACAATCGGCTGGTACTCCAGAGTGAAGTCCTGGTCGGCCGCCGCCCGGTCCAGTGCGGCGCGCAACTCCAGCCGCTGCAGCACGGCAGCGTGCAGGGTCGCCTCGTATCGCCGCCACTGGCCACGCCCAGCGCCCTTCGCGAGGCGCAGCGCGAGATCCGCCTGGCGAAACAACTCGTCGGCAGTCGCGGCGTCGGCGGTCGTCGCCACCCCCACGCTCGCCGGGGCGCTGACCAGAACGCGACCGCGTTCGCCGTCCTCGCCGAGCTGGAACGGCTCGGCGAGGACCGCCTGCACCTCGGTGGCGACCTGCTCGGCCGTCTCCGGGTCAGCCACCGCGTCGACCACCGCCGCGAACTCGTCACCGCCCACCCGGGCCACCATGCCGCGCCTGCCCAGCACTGTGGACAGCCGGGCGCCGACGGCGGCGAGCAGCTCGTCACCGATCGCGTGGCCCGACACCTCGTTGACCATCGTGAAGTCGTCCAGGTCGATCAGCAGTACGGCCACGCGGCCGCCATCGGTGGCGGGATGCGCGACCGCGTGCCGGACCCGGTCCTGAAAGAGCGCCCGGTTGGGCAGGCCGGTGAGGGCGTCGTGCAGCGCGCTGTGGCTCAGCTCCCGCTCCAGCTGGCGGCGCGCGGTGACGTCTCGCATCGTGATCACGAGCCCGCGTACCGTGCGGTCGGCGCGCAGGTCGCGGCAGCTCACCTCGACCTGTACCCGGCTATCGTCGGGGCGCCGCAAACCCCACGGCGTCCACTCGTTTGCCGGCTCCTGACCACTACGCGCCAGATCGAGCGTGCGCCGCACGGCTGCCTGATCGTGCGGGTGGATGACCGCGTCGAGCGTGGTGCACTTCGCCGGGTCGACACCAAGCACGGTCGCCGTGGACGGGCTCGCGTACCGGATCTGGTCGTCATCACCCACGATCAGGATCACGTCGGCGGTGCTCTGCACCAGCGTCCGGAAGTACTCCTCGCTGTTGCGCCGGTCGATCTCGTCGTTGAGCGTGATGCGTTCGAGGGCCAGCGCGGCCTCGGCGGCCAGCACCTCCAGCGAGTCCCGCATCGTGCTCAGTACCCCGCCCTCGGCCGCGACCAGCAACGCACCCACCCAGTGCACACCGGCCGACCGGACGTCGAGCACCAGCGGGCACAGCACGGCCGACTCGAAGCCGCCGAGCTGCTCGGCCAGGGCGGGATGCAGCCCGCGTACCCGGAGCAGCTTCACGCGCCGGGCCGCGACGGCGGGCGACCCGACCAGCGAGGCCACCGCCGGCCCCCAGATGCTGACGGCGGTCGTGGGGATGCCGTCGGCGTGGTGCACCGCGAACACCACCCGGTAGCCGGTCTCGGGCGGGATCAGCTGTCCGACCGCCATCCGGACCGCCCGGTCGACCTCGGCCACGCGGGTAGCGGAGACCATCGAGCCGGCCGCCTGGCGCAACGCCCGCTCCCGGGCCACCGACCGGCGGTGCGCCTCCATCGAGTCGGTGAGGCGGCTCAGCACCAGCCAGAACACCATCGCCGAGCAGACCGCGATGACGGCGCCGTCGCGTACGTCGCCGCTCATCGCCTGGACGAGCAGCACCCCCGGGCCGACCAACGCGGCCAGGCCCAGCAGCACCATCCACACGCGACTGACATCGCCGTGCCTCGCGTCGACCGGAGCGGTCAGCCGGACCATCGACGGATGCAGCGCCGCCGCGCCCCACGCCGCGTAGAAGAGCAACCAGCCCAGCTCGGCCGGCTGGCCGTTCTGCCAACCGCCCTCCATCTCGGCGCCCGCGTACACCACGTCGGCCGCGAGCAGGCCGGCGGCGCCCACCGTCAGCAGGGTCGCCGAAACCGCGCGCCGGGACACCACCAGGAGGCGGAGCGTGGTGGCGAGGACGAGAAGGTTACCGAGCGCGTATGCGGCGGCCACCGACTTGTCGAATGGATCTCGGCTCGCACCGGTGAGTTGCGGCCCCACCAAAAGGACCCAGAAAAGGAGTGCGCCCGCCGAGACGAAGACCAGCAGATCGAGAAGGCCGGAACGCTCCCTAATGGTGGTGCTCGATCGGGTGAACCCCCAATAGCCGGCGGCCACCAAAGGAAAGACCGAGAGGTAGAGCACGTCCGCCAGGAACGGAACCGATTGCGGGTTCGCATTGAAGACCAGGTCACCAGCCGTGAAAACCGCGATGCCCGCGGCCAGCAACGACCACGGCAAGCGGCGCCTCGGGCGGTGCCGCACGACCCCGTACACGATCGCGACGGTGCTGCTCACGCCCACCGCGGCCCAGAGGTGAAGATGAAGCGCCGGCAGGGCGAAGACGCCGACCGCCAGGACGCTCATCCACAGGCCATAACCGACCATGATCTTCCGAGCCGACACGAGCCTCCCCTTCACGGGCCTCGGCACGACGGACCGTACTCCAAATCGGTCGATCAAGGAATTGTTCGGGCGGCTCGATCTGTGGGGCTCGAAACCACCGATCAGGAGGCGAGCCGCAGAGCGGCGGCGGCGACCCGCTCATCCGTGGCGGTGAGTGCCACCCGAACGTGTCGGTCGCCGGCCGGGCCGTAGAAAGCGCCGGGTGCGACGAGGATGCCGCGGGCCGCGAACCAGTCCACAGTGGCCCAGCAGTCTTCGCCGCGGGTGGCCCAGAGATAGAGCCCGGCGGTCGAGTGCTCGATCTCGAAGCCGGCCTTGATCAGCATCGCGCGCAGCGTCTCCCGCCGGGAGGCATATCGGGCACGCTGCAGCGCGACATGCTCCTCGTCGGCGAGGGCGGCCACCATCGCGGCCTGCACAGGTGCCGGCATGATCAAGCCGGCGTGCTTGCGTACCGCCAGCAGCTCGGCCACCAGCGCCGGGTCGCCGGCCACGAAACCGGCCCGGTATCCCGCCAGGTTGGACCGCTTGGAGAGTGAGTGCACGGCGAGCACACCGTCGTACCGGCCGGCGGTCACCTCGGGCGCGAGCACCGACACCGGCGATTCGTCCCAGCCGAGCGTCAGGTAGCACTCGTCGCTGGCCACCACCGCACCACGCTCGCGTGCCCAGTCGACGACCTTGCGCAGGTGGGCGGCGGGCAACACCCGGCCGGTGGGATTGGACGGCGAGTTGACCCACACCAGCCGTACCCGCGCCGGACCGACCGCCGTGAGCGAGTCGCTGCGCACGGGGGTGGCACCGGCCAGCCGCACACCCACCTCGTACGTCGGGTAACAGACCTCCGGGATGACGACCACGTCGCCCGGGCCGAGGCCGAGCAGCGTCGGCAGCCAGGCCACCATTTCCTTCGAGCCGATCGTCGGCAGTACGCCGATCGCGCCGGCGGTCGCGCCACAGTTGCGCACAGCCCAGTCGGTCAAGGCGGTCCGCAGGCCTGGCGAGCCCGCCGTCAGCGGGTATCCGGGCGCGTCGGAACCAGCGGCGAGCGCCTCGCGGACCACCTGCGGCACAGGGTCGACGGGCGTGCCGATCGACAGGTCGACGAGCCCGTCCGGATGCACGGCGGCAGCCCGCTTGGCCGGCGCAAGCAGGTCCCAAGGAAAGTCCGGAAGGCCGGAGCTCTTGCTCAGTGGGCTTCCTCGCGCGGCGGCTGAGCCGCGACGAACGTCGCGTCCTTCTCCACCTTGCCGATCTTGGAGGCGCCGCCGGGCGAGCCGAGGTCTTCGAAGAACTCGTAGTTCGCCCCGGTGTAGTCCTTCCACTGCTCGGGCACGTCGTCCTCGTAGAAGATCGCCTCTACCGGGCAGACCGGCTCACAAGCCCCGCAGTCGACGCACTCATCGGGGTGGATGTAGAGCATCCGGTTGCCCTCGTAGATGCAGTCGACCGGGCACTCCTCAATGCATGCCTTGTCGAGCAGATCAACGCACGGCTCGGCGATGATGTAGGTCACGGGTCTTCCTCTCCGCAAGCGCACTGCAGACACTGGCACACTTCTCCGCAGCTTCTAGGAGCCTAGTATCTCGCCGGAGAGGGGGTGGAAAGTGCTCAGGCGGCAGGATGTGGGACACCGCGTCGTGGTGCGGCGAATTGTCGGTATTCGTAACAATCGTCCGCTCTTCTCCGACGCGTTAGGCGAACTGATCGAGGTATCCGAGACCGATCTCACTTTGGCCACCAAGAATGGCCCGCTCCGCGTACCACTTGATGAGATCCACCGCGCCAAGCGGGTGCCGCCCTCGCGGCGGCCGAACGCCGCGGACGTCGTGGCCCTTGAACTGGCGTCCAACGAGACCTGGCCGGCGCCCGTCCAGGACCGGCTCGGTGAGTGGCTACTGCGCGCGGCCGACGGCTGGACCGGCCGAGGCAACTCCGCGCTCCCGATCGGCGACCCCGACCGCCCGCTGGAGGCGGCCATCGACGCGATCGAGCGCTGGTACGCCGAACGCGGCCAGCCCGCTCTGATCAACACACCGCTCCCCCTGGCCGCGCCGGTCGGCGCGGCGCTCGACGCGCGCGGCTGGGGCGCCCGCCCGCTCACGCTCGTCCAGACCGCGCCTCTCCCGACGATCGCCAGCACCGTCGAGGTCGACCTCGCCACCTCGCCCTCCGACGGCTGGCTGCGGGTCGCGGGCGCCAGAAAGAGCGGCCTGCCAGACGCCGCCCACCACATCCTCACCGCTGTGCCCGAGGTCCGTTTCGCGCACGTGTACGGCCAGCCGGGCAACCTGATAGCGATAGGCCGCGGCGCGGTCACCGCCGACCGGCGGTGGCTGGGACTCTCGCTCATCGAGGTGGTCCCCGAAGCCCGCCGCCGCGGCCTCGCCCAACAGGTCATCGGCGCGCTGTCGAGCTGGGCCGCCGACCTGGGCGTGCCGCGAGCCTTCCTCCAGGTAGAGGAGCGCAATACGGCGGCGGTAGCCCTCTACACGAAGCTAGGCTTCACCACCCACCACGCCTACCTGACCCGCACACCCCCACCCCACTAACGGCACCGCCGCCCCTCCCGCCGATCAAGGGCAAACGCACGTGCTTCGATCTCTTTTTCGCGTGCATTCGCCCTTGATCGATGGAAACGCCCTTGATCGGCGAGGCCTCCGCAGCGGCTCGATCCCTCGCACCGTGCGGCCTCACGCCCGGCGGCCTTCCAACGCGCGGCCCGACGCCAGACGGTCGTAACGTCGCCAGGTCGGCGGCCTGCGGGGTAGATCCGCAGGCTCTACGGCGTCTCCGCGCCGTGGCCTGGGGACCACGACGCGCATACCGCCCATATCGCCGCGGGGTCCGGGCCTGCCGATCGGCAAGGGGTCAGCGGCGGACGGGGCGGCGGGGCTTGGCCATCTTGGTCTCTGCGAACCGCCTCAGCGACTCCGAGCGATAGTCCCAGCCCAGCGTCGTGAGGATCAGGAAGCCGACCAGCGCGCCGCCGATGGAGAAGCCGCAGTACAGCCAGACCTGCGAGAAGAAGTCACCGGCCCCACCCTCGAACGGCGCATCGCCGCTGATGAACGGCCCGACGAAGATCGTCAGCAGCATCGCGGCGATGACGGCGGCGCCGCCGGTGGGGGGTGCACCCCCCGGCCCCGCGGGGCCCGCCCCCG
>NZ_JAIBNX010000032.1:0-29232 GCF_026130045.1 Micromonospora sp. CPCC 205371 | reverse complement strand
CCCACCCCCCGGCGGCCGCACCGCCGCTGATGACGGGCCCGAGGAAGAACGTCAGCCGCACCGGGGCGATGCCGGCAGCGCCGACGTCGGCGATCCACCGGCCGGCCGGGTATCGCCGACCCCAGATAAACGCCATCGTGGCGAGGATCAGCCCGATCACGACGAACATGACCAGCGAGGCCCGATCTTGGCCCTCGGTGTCGCCGTCGAACGCGAAGCGGGCGACCAAGCGAGCCGCCACGTTGACCGCGAACAGCACGCCCGCGAGCACGCCGACCGGCAGCCAACGATCCTTCATCTCAACCTCCCCGAAGCTGTACCTCTCCTTTACCGCGCGCCCGGAGAATCCGCCAGGCATGACGAGTAAACCGCCGACTACGCCACGTGGCAACGAGCCGATCAAGGGCTTTCGCATCGATCAAGGGCGAATGCACGTGGAAAAGAGATCAAAGCGCGTGCGTTTGCCCTTGATCGGCGGGAGGGGGCGGTGCGGAGGCGCCAGCGGCACTCGGCGCGGTGGGAGGGGGCGGCGCGGAGGCGCCAGCGGCACTCGGCGTGCCAGGGGCCGGAGGGGGCGGGGTGGGTGTGGGGCGAGGGGGTGGGAGGGGCATGAGCATGAGGCGGAAGGCGGCCATTGCGTACGCTATGGCGCCAGCGAAGATCATCGTGATCCCCACCCAGCTGTTGCCGTCGATGACCTTGCCGCCCGACGGGCCCACGAGCAGGAGGTCACCCTCGGCGGTGCGGCCGGACGCCACCAGCATCACGGCGAGCCACGCCGTGGCGGGTAGCGCTATCGCCCACTTCCGGCCCACGGTGGTGTAGGCGAACCAGCCCAGTACCAGGTTGCCCGCCACCGCGACCACGATGGAGATGCCGACCAGCTCGCCGGCGACCCGCAGCGCGGAGAGCATCAGTTCGAGCACGGCGGTAAGCACCGCGGCGAGCACCGCGATCACTCCGCCCGCGATCCGCAGCGCCGTGTCTGCCATCGGCGTGAACCGGGATGGTGGCTGGGGCTCCGCGACCGGCTCCGCGGTGGGCGTACTGGACAGGCTCATACCGGCAGGCCGGCGAAGAGGTCGCTCTCCCAGCCGTACGGGCCGTCGCCGGGGCCCTTTTCGCCTGCGGCCAGGGTGTAGTACTCGACGCCCATGAACTCGCTGCCGAAGTTGCCGGCGATCGAGTACAGCCAGGACGTGTCCGGGATCTGGGTGGCGTGCGCCCGCATGGCCGCCACCTTTGCCTCGTGGTGGTCGGTGCCGTCGATCCGGGCGGCCACCTGGTCGTCTGGGGTGCCGAACGGAAAGTCTTCGATGCGCTCGATGCCCGCGAACGGGTTGTTGCTGGACTGCGCGAACGCGGAGATGCCGGCTTCGAGCACGCTCTTCGGCATCGCTGTCCAGTAGATCTTGGCTGGTCCGAAACCCTCGGCGCTGGCCAGCTCGGCCGCGCGCATCGCGACCCGGTGCGCCTGGATGTGGTCGGGGTGTCCGTAGAACCCGTTTTCGTCGTACGTGACCAGCACCTGGGGGCGTACCTCGCGCATGATCTCCAGGAGGTAGCCGGCGCCTTCGTCGACGTCGGCCTGCCAGAAGCTGCGCGGGTGTTTGTTGGTCTCGAGGCCCATCATGCCCGAATCGCGATAGCGCCCGGCGCCGCCGAGGAAGCGACGGTCGGTGACGCCCAGCGCGGCGCAGGCGGCGTCGAGCTCGGCCAGCCGGTATCCGCCTAGCTGGTCGGCCTCGGCCGGCCCCAGCAGCTCGAGCTCGGGAACGTGGATCTCACCCTCCTCACCGAGCGTGCAGGTCACGAGCGTGACCTGGGCGCCGGCGGCGGCGTAGAGGGCCATGGTCGCGCCGGTGCCGACGGTCTCGTCGTCAGGGTGCGCGTGCACCAGCATCAGTCTTCGTGCCACCCGCGTCACTCTACGCGCGCGCGTAGAGATCACCACGTTCCGGGCAGACACGCCCGTGGCGGTCGGGCGGCGCGGCGTCCCGGATCTACGATCCAGAGTGTGGAGTATCCAGAGCTGGCAGCGCGTACCCGCCGGTTCACTCGCGGCGCACCGCGGGCGGTGAGCGTCGCGAGTGACGGCTCGCGGGTGGTTTTTCTCAGGTCAGACGGGCCGGAAGCGACGGCCGACGCGCTCTGGGTGCTCGACGTGGGCACCGCGTCGGAGCGGCTCGTCGCCGACCCCGCGGCACTGCTCGCCGGCGGCGCCGACGAAGGCCTGCCGGCCGAGGAGCGCGCGCTGCGCGAGAGGCTGCGGCTCTCCGCCGCCGGCATCGGCTCGTACGCGACCGACAACGCCGCACGAGTCTGCACGTTTCCGCTGGCCGGGCGGCTGTTCCGCGCCGACCTGGCGCGTGGCGAGGTGACCGAGGTCGCCACCGTCGGGCCGGTCGTCGACCCCCGGCCCGACCCCACCGGCACGCGCATCGCATACGTCACCGGTGGCCACCTGCACGTCGTGCACCCGGACGGCACCGATGCCATGCTGGCCGGCGAAGAAGGCGGGGTCACGTGGGGCCTCGCGGAGTTCATCGCCGCGGAGGAGCTAGACCGGTTCCGCGGCTACTGGTGGGCGCCCGACGGCCGCTCAGTGCTGGCGACGCGGGTCGACGAGTCCCGGGTGCCGCGCTGGCACCTGCACGACCCGGCCCGCCCCGAGCAGGCGCCCACCGAAGTGGCGTACCCGCACGCCGGCGCCGCCAACGCCGAGGTCACGCTCCACCTGCTCGACCTCGACGGCGGCTGGGTCGACGTGCACTGGGACCGCGAGACCTACCCGTACCTGGTGTCGGTGCACTGGGCCGAAGGTGGCCCGCTGATCACCGTGCTGCGCCGCCTCCAGCAGCACGGCCTCGTGCTCTCGGTCGACCCGCGCACCGGCGAGACCCAGGTGCACGCCGAGCTGGCCGACCCGCGCTGGGTGGAGCCGGTCGCCGGCACGCCCAGCCACCTGCCCGACGGCCGGGTACTGGTAGGCGGCGAGCTGGCGCACGACGGGTACGACGCGCGCTGCCTCTTCGCGGACGGCACGCTGCTGACGCCGCCGTCGCTGTACGTGCGCCGGGTCGTGGGCCGGATGCCCGGCGGCTCCGGCTCGCCGGACCTGCTGGTCGAGGCCAGCGAGGGTGAGCCGAGCGAGCAGCACCTCTACCGCGTGCGTACGGCGATCGGCGGGGGCGGCGCCGAGATCCGCGCGCTGACCACGGCACCGGGCTGGCACTTCGGCGCCGTCGGCGGCGACGTCGTGGTGATCGGCACCGCCTCACTCGACCACGCTGGTACACAGTGGACCGTTTGGCGGGGAGACAAGCAGACGGCCGGGCAGCCGCCCCGGGCCCCCAGCCCGCCGAACCCACCAAGCCCCGCCGTGGAGCGGGCCCCCGCCCGCCGGCTCCCCGCCGCGGTGGTCTCCCCGCGCAGCCATGTGAGCGGCCGGCGGCTGCCGGTGCTGGTCGACGTGTACGGCGGGCCGGGTCACCAGGAGGTGGTGGCCGCGCGTTCGCGCTGGCTGGAGCGGCAGTGGTGGGCTGACGCCGGGTTCGCGGTGGTGACCGTCGACAACCGCGGCACCCCTGGTGTGGCGCCCTCGTTCGAGAAGGTGATCCACCGGCGGGTGGCCGACGTGGCGCTCACCGACCAAGTGGAGGCGCTGACCGCGCTCGCCGGCAAGCACACCGACCTCGACCTCGACCGGGTGGCTGTCCGGGGCTGGTCTTTCGGCGGCTGGCTGGCCGGTCTGGCCGTGCTGCGCAGGCCCGACCTGTTCAAGTGCGGCATCGCGGGGGCGCCGGTGACCGACTGGCACCTGTACGACACCGCGTATACCGAGCGCTACCTGGGATTGCCCGAGGAGAACGGGGACGTGTACGCGCACCACTCGCTGGTCGACCTGGCGGCCGAGCCATCCGATGTGACCCGGCCTCTGCTGCTGATCCACGGGCTCGCCGACGACAATGTGGTGGCCGCGCACACGCTGCGCCTGTCGGCGGCCCTGCTCGCGGCTGGCCGCCCGCACTCGGTGATCCCGCTGACCGGCGCGACCCACATGGCGGCGGGCGGCGTGGCCGAGAAGCTGCTCGCGCTGGAGCTCGACTTCCTGCGGCGCAACGTCTGAGTGTGGGAGCGCCCGTCCGGCGCCCCCACACCGCGGGAGCTACTGCTTGACGTACGCGTTCACGAACGCCGGGTATCCGAAGACGCTGGAGATGAAGATGCCGCCGGCCTTGGAGCCGTGCAGGTAGTACGCCACCTCTACGAACAGCGGCACGGCGGGCGCCTGCTCCTTCATGATCCGCTCGTCGATCTTGGACCACTCCGCGGCCTGGGCGGACGGGTCCAGCGCGAGCACGCGGTCGAACTCCGCGTTGATCGCGTCGTTGTTGAAGTAGGACGTGTTGCTGTTGCCCTCGGCCTTGATCGAGCGGCCGTCGAAGAGCACCGGCAGGATCGCCGCACCGCTGGGCCAGTCGGCGGCCCACTGGTCCAGCCAGATGTCCCACGGGTTGTCCTTCTTCTTGGTCTCGTCGAGCTTGGCGTCGGCCGGGATCGTCTTCACCGTGATCTTGAAGCCGGCCTTTTCGAGGTTCGTCTTGAGCTGCGTTCCCAGCTCGGGGACGTCGTCGCCGATCCCGAGTACGAGTTCGGGCGTCTTGCCGGCGAGCAGTTCCTTGGCCTTCTCCGGGTTGCCGGTCGGCCCGGCCGGGTACGCGTCGTACTCCTTGTAGCCGATCGTGGCGGGCGGCATGAGTGTGGTCAGCGGGGACGCGACGGTGGTGCCGCCGTACACGGTGATGAAGCCCTGCCGGTCGATCGCGTAGTTCAACGCCTGCCGGACGGCCAGGTCGGTGACGTGCTGGGTGTTGATCGTCAGGCGCCAGGCCGACGGGGTCGGCGAGGTGATCGTGCGGCCCTTCAGCGCCGCGTCGCCCTCGACCCGCGACACGAGCGCCGACGGCACGCCGTTGAACGCCAGCCCGGCGGCGGCGTCGCCGGTGTCTGCGATCACCTGGTTGGCGGCCGCGTCCGGGTCCGGTCCGAATTTCCACACGAACTTTTCCGGGTACTGGTGGCGCACCGGGTCGGTCTTCGGGTCCCAGTGCTCGTTGCGCTCCATCACCAACTCGACGCCCGGCGTGTGCTTCGTGATCTTGTACGGGCCGGACGAGAACGGCTGGTTGTCGAGGTTGACGCCGGTGTCCTTCGCGGGCGGCAGCGGCGCGCTCGACGGCAGCGACAGCGCGAACGGCAGGTCACACCGCGGCTTGGTGAACTCGAACTTGATCGTCTTGGCGTCCGGCGTGGAGAGGCCCGGGGGCAGCGACGCCTTGTTGGCCTTGAAGTTCCACTTGGTGTCGTAGTCGGCGGTGTCGGCCAGCCACTCCTGCACATACGTGGGGCCACCGGTCAGGTCCGGGTCGAAGGAGCGCGCGATGCCGTACGCGATCTCCTTGGACGTGATCGGGGTGCCGTCTTCGAACTTCACCCCGTCCTTGACCTTGTACTCCCAGACCTTGCAGTCCTTGTTGACATTCGTGCCGGGAGTCTCGGCGAGGTCGCCGACGAGCGTCAGGTTGCCCTTGCCGTCGTCTTTGAAGGCGGTGAGCGACCGGGCGTACAGGGGCGCGTTCATCAGGCCGGCGAACGAGTAGACGCGCTGCGGATCGAGGTGCGAGATCTTGTTCTCGCGGATGACCGTGAACGTGCCGCCCTTCGTGGCGCCGGGCACCTCGGCCGCCGGGCCCAGCGAGTCTTTCGGGTCGGTGGCGATTACACCGGTGGCGGTGCGGGTCTGGTCGACCTCCTCGCCCTCCTCAGTGGTCTTGCTACAGGCGGCGCTGACCACGAGTACCAGGGCCGCGGCTGCGGCCACTCTCATTCTCATATCTACTCCCTTAGGTCAGGACAATCGGACACGCGGGTCGATGGCCGCGTAGAGCAGGTCGACGACGAGGTTCGCGATCACGACGAAGACGGCCGCGATCAGGACGGTGGCCATGATCATGGGAAGGTCGCCGCCGCGTACGGCGTAGACCGCGGTGCGGCCGAGCCCCTGGATGCCGAAGGTGGTCTCGGTGATCACCGTGCCGCCGAGGGCGGCACCGACGTCGAGGCCGGCGATCGTCACCAGCGGCGTGATCGCGGCGCGCAGCGCGTGCCGGCCGTACACCGTGCGTTTCGCGAGGCCCTTTGCTCGCGCGGTACGCACGAAGTCTTCCGAGAGGGTCTCCAGCATCTGCGCCCTGGCCAGCCGCGCATAGATCGCCGAGAACAGGAACGCCAGCGCAATCCAGGCGAGCACCAGACCGCTCGCCCAGTCGAGAGGATTGTCCAGTATGGACGTGTAGTGCGGCACTGGCACGATCTTGAGCTGGTACGTGAAGATCAGCAGCAGGAGGGCGCCGACGAAGTACAGCTGCATCGAGGCGCCGGTGAGCGAGAACCCGATGGCCAGCCGGTCGATCAGCGTGCCCCGCCGCAGCGCGGAGAGCATGCCGAGGCCGACGCCCAGCAGCAGCCACAGGATGGCGGCCGGAATCACGATGCTGAGCGTGACGGGCAGGACCCGGCCGAGCGTGTCGGTGACGGCCTCGCTGTTGACGTACGAGTACCCGAGGCACGGCGCCTCGCACTTGCCGCCCTGGGCGCTGCCGAGGTCGCGCCCGACGAAGATTCCCTTCATGTACGCCGCGTACTGCTCGACCTTCGGGTCGTTCAGCCCGAGCTCCTGGCGCACCCGCTCCAGCCGCTCGGCGTTGCAGTTCTTCGGGCACATGCCCGTGACCGGGTCGCGCGGCAGCGCGAAGAACATCAGGAAGCTCACCACGCTGACCGCGAACAGCGTCAGAGAGACCGAGAGCAACCGTTTGATCAGGAATCGGACCATGGCGTACCTCTAGCGGGACGACTTCGGATCGAGCGCGTCGCGCAGCGCGTCACCGAAAAGGTTGAAGGCCAGCACGAGCGCGAAGATCGTGATGCCAGGGAAGAAGACGTAAGCCGGGTCGGTCTGCAGGTAGGCGATGCTCCGGAAGATCATGGCGCCGAAGTCCGGAGTCGGGTCGACGATGCCGATGCCCAGGAACGACAGCGCCGCTTCGCCCGTGACGTACGCCGGCACCGCCAGCGAGAACGACACCAGGATCGGCGCCCACAGGTTCGGCAGGAGTTGCCGGAAGAGAATGTGTCCCAGCCCAGCGCCGCTGGCCCGGGCCGCCTCGATGAACTCCCGCTCGCGCAATGAGATCACCTGTCCGCGTACCAGGCGGGCCGTGCTCGTCCACCCGAACGCCGCGAAGATTGCGATCAGCACCGCCACCCGGAACCAGGTCGGGACCTCCTCCCGCGGACCGTAGAAGCGCAGCTCGACCGGGCGCATGACGGCCAGCGCGAAGATCAGGAACGGCAGCGCGAGCGCGAAGTCCGTGATCCAGCTGATCACCGTGTCGACCCAGCCGCCGAGGTAGCCGGCGAGGATGCCCGCCGTCACCCCCAGCCCGGCGGTGACGATGGCGGACGCCAGCGCGATGAAGATCGAGGTGCGCAGCCCGTACACCATGCGGATAAAGATGTCGCGGCCCGTGCCCGGCTCTATACCGAACCAGTGGTCCGCGCTGACGCCGCCCGCGTACCCCAGCGGGATGCTGCCACGGCGGGTCAGCAGGTGCTTGAACTCGTCGTGCGGCCCGACGCCGTACAGCACCTCGATCAGCGGCGCGGCCAGCGCGACGAGCATGAGGAACAGCAGCGTGCAGCCACTGATCATCGCGGTGCGGTCGCGCCGGAGCCGCATCCAGGCGAGCTGTCCGGGCGAGCGGCCGACAACACCCTTCGGAGCCGGCGCGGCATCAGCGACCGGCACGGGTTCGAGAACCTCCGGCGAGAGACTCATGGCGCTCCCTCCGGCTCCGGGAAGTGACACGCCACGCCTGCTGTCAGGGGCGGTTCCTCGGTCGCGCAGATGTCCTGTGCCTTCCAGCAGCGGGTGCGGAAGCGGCAGCCGGACGGCGGGTTCATCGGCGTCGGCACGTCGCCCGTCAGCCTGATCCGCCCCTCGGACTGCCCCAGCTTCGCCACGTCGGGTATGGCGGACAGTAGCGCCCGGGTGTACGGGTGCCGGGGCCGCTCGTAGATCTCGTCGCGCTCGCCGATCTCGACGATCCGGCCCAGGTACATCACCGCCACGCGCTGGCAGAAGTGCCGCACCACGGCCAGGTCGTGAGCGATGAACACGAACGCCAGCCCCAGATCGCGCTGCAACTGCCGCAACAGGTTGATCACCTGGGCCTGGATCGAGACGTCCAGCGCCGAGACCGGCTCGTCGGCCACGATCAGCTTGGGACGCAGCGCGAGCGCGCGGGCGATACCCACCCGCTGCCGCTGCCCGCCGGAGAACTCGTGCGGGTACCGGTTGTAGTGCTCGGGGTTGAGACCGACCAGTTCGAGCAGTTCCTGGACCCGCTTCTTCACCCCGCCGGGCGGCCGGGTGCCGTTGACGGTCAACGGCATCGCGACGATCCGGCCGACCGTGTGCCGCGGGTTCAGCGTCGCGTACGGGTCCTGGAAGATGATCTGGAGGTCCTGCCGCAGCGGACGCATCGCGCGGCGGCCAAGGTGCGTGATGTCCCGATCTTCGAAGACGATCCGGCCGCCCGTCGGCTCCAGCAGCCGCACCAGCATCCGCCCGGTCGTGGTCTTACCGCAGCCCGACTCCCCGACCAGTCCGAGCGTCTGTCCCGCGCGCACCGTGAAGTCGAGCCCGTCGACCGCCCGCACCACGCCGCCGCGGGCAGTGAAGTGCTTGGTCAACCCCTCGACGGCGAGCAGGCTCATCGCGCCTCCTGGTAGAGCCGCAGGCGGTCGGGCTCCGGCAGGTGGCAGGCCACCAGGTGGCTTGGCTCGTCCGCCGGCAGCAGCTCGGGCACGTCGACCCGGGAACGGTCCGTCGCGTGCGGGCAGCGCGGGTGGAACGCGCAGCCCGGCGGCAGGTTGATAAGGCTTGGCGGGTTGCCCCGGATGGGCACCAGGTCCGCGTCGGCGTCGCCGTGCAGCGACGGCACGCTGGAGAGAAGACCCCAGGTGTACGGGTGCTGCGGCTGGCGCAGCACCCGTTGGGCGCTGCCATGCTCGGCCACCCGACCGCCGTACATGACCAGCACCTCGTCTGCGACCTGACTCACCACGCCGAGGTCGTGCGTGATCAGGATGATTGCGGAGTCGAACTCGTCCTGGAGGTCGCCCAGCAGGTCGAGGATCTGCGCCTGCACGGTGACGTCGAGGGCGGTGGTCGGCTCGTCGGCGATCAGCAGGTCGGGGTCGTTGATCAACGCCATCGCGATCATGGCGCGCTGCCGCATGCCGCCGGAAAACTCGTGCGGGTACTGGTCGGCGCGCCGCTCCGGCTGTGGGATGCCGACCCGGCCGAGCATCTCGACCGTGCGCTGTCGCGCCTCGCGCCGGGTCGCGCCCGAGTGGTGCACCCGGTACGCCTCGGCGATCTGGCGACCGACCGTGTAATACGGATGCAGCGCCGAGAGCGGGTCCTGGAAGATCATCGCCATGTCGCGGCCGCGCAGCCGGCGGACCTCTTCCTCGGCGAGCCCAACGATGTCGCGGCCGCCGACCAGGATCTCGCCGGTGACCTGGGCGCGTTTGGGATCGTGCAACCCGAGCACCGCCAGGCTGGTGACGCTCTTGCCGGAGCCCGACTCACCGACGATGCCGAGCGTCTTGCCGCGCTCGACCGAGAACGAGACGCCGTCGACCGCACGCACGACGCCGTCTTCGGTGTCGAACCGCACCCGCAGGTCGCGGACCTGCAAATACGGGCCGTCGCCGACTGGTCGCACCGGGCCTCCTTCGCGCTCTGTTCGTAGAGAACTTACAACGAGCTGCGAAGACTGAAAATATTCTACACCGTTACGACTCGGTTTCGATGGCGTCCTTTATACCGCGACCCGCCACCCGGTGCCCCTGGCTGACTTATGCCAAAGCATCTATCCCGGAAGGCTTGGGCGGGTGACCACGGCACCCATGATCCCGACTAACCACGGGCCGTGGGCCGAGGAGGAATACCTCGCGCTGAACGAGACTGACGACCGCGTCGAGCTCGTCGACGGAAGTCTGTACGTAAGCCCGTCGCCGGACGTCCGCCACCAATTCATCGCCAGCCGCCTCGCCGGCCTGCTCCACCAGACGGCCCAGACCAAGGCGCTCTACGTGTTCGGGGCGAGCGGCCTACGGTTGAGACCAGGGCGGATAGTGATCCCAGATATCGTGATCACGTCGTCGTTCGACTTCGCTGTGGTGGTGGCGCCGGTCGAGGCGACGCGCCTGGTCTGCGAGATCACGTCGCCGAGCAACGAGGCGCACGACAACGTGCTCAAGATGCACTACTACGCGAAGGCCGGCATCCCGTGGTATCTGCTCGTGGAGCACAAGACGGCGACATTGCGGCTGTTCCGGCTCGTTGGGACGACCTATTTTCCGCACGCGGTGGCGGAGCCGGGCCAGGCCTTGCGGATCAGTGAGCCGGTGACGGTGCAGATTCGGCCGGAGGATCTCCTGCCGTAGGGTCGATGTATGACCCACTATGACGTGGCCACCGCCGCTGTGCAGGCGGCGCTGGACGCGGGAGCGCGGTACGCCGACGCGCGCGTCATGCACCGGCGGTACGAGTCGATGTCAGCCCGAAACGGCGACATCGAGGAGCTGACCCAGAGCGAAGACGCCGGCATCGGCGTGCGGGCGCTCGTCGGCAGCAGTTGGGGCTTCTACGCGGTACCCGATCTGTCGGACGGTGCGGCGCGCGCTGCTGGCGGCCGGGCCGCGAAGATCGCGGCGGCCAGCGCGCGGGTGCCGGGTCCGGCCGCGGATCTCGTGCCGGTCCAGGCCCGCACCGCCTCCTGGTCGTCGGAGTGTGAGACCGACCCGCTGTCGGTGCCGCTGTCCGACAAGGGCGACCTGCTCGTACACGCCACGAAGACGATGCGCGAGCACGGCGCCGACCAGGCGGAGGGCCTGTACCAGATCTGGGACACCGAAAAGTGGTTCGTCTCCAGCGAGGGGCACCGCATCGACCAGCGAATCCGCGAGTGCGGCGGCGGCATCGCGTCGATCGCGGTCGGCGACGGCGAGGTGCAGCGGCGCAGCTACCCGGCCAACCGGGGGCAGTACGGCACCCAGGGCTGGGAGCTGGTCGAGTCGCTGGATCTGGGCGCGCACGCCGCCCGCATCGCCGACGAGTCCCGGGCGCTGCTGACCGCCCCGCCCTGCCCTGCCGGCGAGACCACCCTGATCCTCGGCGACGAGCAGATGGCCCTGCAGATCCACGAGTCCGTCGGGCACGCCATCGAACTCGACCGCATCCTCGGCTGGGAGGCCGCGTTCGCCGGCACATCGTGGCTCGACCTCGACCAGTTGGGCAGCCTCCACTATGGATCCGAACTGATGAACATCACGATCGACCCGACGATCCCAGGGGCATTGGGCAGCTTCGGTTTCGACGATGAGGGCACGCCGGCCGCGCGGCGGCACGCGGTCAAGGAGGGCCGCTGGGTCGGCGTGCTCGCCGGGCGCGACTCGGCGGCGGTCGCCGGCCTCGACTACGCGGGCAGCGTGCGCGCGGACGGATGGGCGCGGCTGCCGATGGTCCGCATGACGAACGTCGGGCTCGAACCTGGGCCGCACACGCTAGACGAGATGATCGCGGCCACCGACGACGGCGTCTACATGGACACCAACCGTTCCTGGTCGATCGACGACAAGCGGCTGAACTTCCAGTTCGGGTGCGAGATCGGCTGGGAGATCAAGAACGGGCGGCGCGGGCGGATGCTGCGCAACCCGACGTACACCGGCATCGGCCCGGTCTTCTGGCGCTCCATGGACATGCTGTCGTCCGAGGTGGTCCCCTGGGGCACGCCCAACTGCGGCAAGGGCCAGCCCGGCCAGATCGGCCACACCGGGCACCCCGCGGCGCCGGCCCGGTTCCAGAATGTACGGGTGGGGGTACGGGGATGAGCGCGGAGCTGGCGCAGCGTGTACTCGGAATGGTGCCGGCCGGGGTCGAGGCCGAGGTGTTCGTCGACCACATGGCCCGTGCGCTGACCCGGTTCGCGAACTCCTTCATCCACCAGAACGTCGCCGACGCCACGACGACGGTACGGCTGCGGCTGCACGCCGATGGTCGCACCGCCAGTGGCGCCACGACCGTGACCACCGACGAAGGCCTGCGTGGTCTGGTGTCCCGCACCCTCGACGCGGCCCGCCTGTGCCCGCCCGACGCCGGCTGGCCCGGCCTTGCGGCGCCTGCCGCGCTGGCCGGCGAAGGCAACTGGGACGAGGAAACCGCCAAGGCGTCGCCGGAGGCGCGCGCCGACCGGGTACGCGCGTTCGTCGACGCGGCCGGCGGGCTGGAGACCGCCGGGTACTGCCGCACCCTCCACTGGTCGGCCGCGTTCGCCAACACCGCCGGGCAGGTCGCCGCCGGGCGCACCGCCGAGATCGCGATGGACGGCATCGCCCGGGTGGAGGGCGCCGACGGCGCCGCGCGGATCGCGTCCGGCCAGCTGTCCGATGTGGATGGTGCGGCGCTGGGTGCGCGGGCCGCGGCGAAGGCCCGAGCAGGCGCGGGGGCGGTCGAGTTGCCGCCGGGTCGGTACGAGGTGGTGCTGGAGCCGGCCGCGGTGGTCGATGTGCTGCAGAACCTGTCGCTCTACGGGTTCAACGGCAAGGCGTACAACGAGCGGCAGTCGTTCGCCGAGCCGGGCGCGCAGCAGTTCGACGAGGCGGTCACGCTCGCAGACGACGCGCTCGGCGACACCGGGCTCGGTGTGCCGTTCGACGCGGAGGGCACCCCGAAGCGGCGGGTGGAGTTGGTGTCCGGCGGCGTCACGCAGAGGGTGGCGCACGACCGGCGTACCGCGGCCGAGGCCGGCGCCGAATCCACCGGGCACGCGGCGCTGGGCGGGCGGACCCGTGGCGCGCTGCCGGCCAATCTGCGGCTGATGCCGGGTCCGGCGGCGTCCACCGTGGAGGCGGGGGCCGTCATCGACCCGGCCGCCGCGTCCCTGGTGGCCGGCGTTGAGCGCGGCCTCCTCGTGACCGACCTCTGGTACACCCGGGTGCTCGACCCGAAGAGCCTGGTCGTGACCGGCCTGACCCGCAACGGCGTATGGCTCATCGAAGACGGCGAGCTGACGACGCCGGTGCGGAACTTCCGGTTCACCCAGTCGTATCCGCAGGCACTCGGGCCGGGTGCGGTGCTCGGCGTCGGCGGCGAGGCAACCATGTTCCCCGACATGTGGGGCGCCGCGTGGTGGACCGCACCCGCCCTCCGCCTCGCCTCCTGGAACTTCACCGGCGGCGCCTCGGGATGACCCGCTGGCGCGACGGTGGTTGACTTAGCGCGTGACGGAGGATGGGCCGGTCGAATCGACGGAGGCCGAGCAGGAGACCGCGCGGCCGCAGCCGAGCCGCCGGCGGCTACTCATCGTCGTCGGCACGGTGCTCGCTGTGCTCGTCATCGCGGTCTGCGTGGGCGGCATCGCGTTCATCAACGCGATAAGCCGGGTCGCCGACCGGATCGACGAGAGTGAGCGGGGCGCCGAGCGCACCGACGCCGCCTGCCTGGAACTGGAGCGGCGGCTCAACCGGCTGAGCCCGCCCGGCGCGGCAGCCGACTCGCGGCAGCGCGCCGCGGCCGTGCGCGCGGAGAACGCCGCCATCCGCCCGTTCGTGACGGAGCTGGAGCAGATCCGAGAAGACCGCGACGCGCACTGGCGAGACTGGATCGAGTCGTGGCGCCAGCTCGTCGATGCCCGCATCACGTACGCGGACGCGCTCGACCGCGAGGCGGGTGGCGGCGAGCCGGCGTTCTTCGTGGCACCGCAAGGCCGGCACGGCACGCCGGTCGTGGAGCGCCTCACAGACGACTCGCCTGACTCGTGCGGCGGCGCGATCCGGCGCCTTGCCGGGCCCGATCTGTGACCAGGCGGCGGTAACTAGGACTCCCTTGCAGGCCACCCCCACGGCCCGGCGTAACGTGTAGCCGAAAATCGACGCGGTTGCGCCGTTAGGGAGACGTAAAGGATGACCACTACGGCAACGAAGCCGGGAGGGGCGCGCGCACGCGCCGCCATTGCGGCGAAGACGTTGCGCACCGACAACTGGCGGTTGGCCCCGCTCATCACGGTCGTCGGGCTCGGCGGATGGGTCGCGTACGCCACAGTTCGTGTCTTCATGCACGACTACTACTGGGTCGACAAGTACCACTACCTCACGCCGTTCTACTCGCCTTGCATCACCGACCGGTGCGTGCCCGAGGCGGCGCACTTCGGCACCTACCTGCCCGGCTGGTGGGTGGTCCCCGAGGCGGCGTTCAGCCTGCCGTTCCTGCTGCTGTTCAGGCTGACCTGTTACTACTACAGGAAGGCCTACTACCGGTCCTTCTGGGCGTCGCCGCCGGCCTGCGCGGTGCCGGATGGCCACAAGACGTACAGCGGTGAGACGCGGTTCCCGCTCATCTTCCAGAACGCGCACCGGTACGCGTTCTACGCCGCCGGCATCATCTCGGTCATCAACACGTACGACGCGATCCTGGCGTTCCACAGCCCTGACGGCTTCGGCTTCGGGCTCGGCAACGTGATCCTCGTGCTCAACGTGGTGATGCTGTGGGCGTACACGCTGTCGTGCCACTCCTGCCGCCACATCGCTGGCGGGCGGCTCAAGCACTTCTCCAAGCACCCGATGCGCTACCGGTTCTGGACGTTCGTGTCGAAGCTGAACGTCCGGCACATGCAGCTCGCCTGGATCACGCTGGGCACGCTGGCGCTGACCGACTTCTACATCATGGCTGTCGCCGCCGGCTGGTTCGGCGACCTGCGGTTCATCAACTGAGGGCACTGATATGGCTACCCGAATCGAACGACACCACTACGACGTCGTCGTCATCGGCGCCGGCGGTGCCGGCCTGCGTGCCGCGATCGAGGCACGGCTCGCGGGCAAAAAGACCGCGATCATCTCCAAGTCGCTGTTCGGCAAGGCGCACACCGTCATGGCCGAGGGCGGCGCGGCCGCCGCGATGGGCAACGTCAACAGCCGAGACAACTGGATGGTGCACTTCCGCGACACCATGCGTGGCGGGAAGTTCCTCAACAACTTCCGGATGGCCGAGCTGCACGCCAAGGAGTCGCCCAGCCGGATCTGGGAACTGGAGACGTACGGCGCGCTCTTCGACCGCACCAAGGACGGCAAGATCTCGCAGCGCAACTTCGGCGGCCACGAGTACCCGCGGCTGGCGCACGTCGGCGACCGCACGGGCCTGGAGCTGATCCGCACGCTGCAACAGAAGATCGTCTCGCTGCAACAGGAAGACAAGCGCGAATTTGGCGACTACGAGGCCCGCATCCGGGTCTTCGCGGAGACCACGATCACCGAGCTGCTGCTCGACGGTAACAGGGTCGCCGGCGCGTTCGGGTACTACCGGGAGTCCGGCGAGTTCGTGCTCTTCGAGGCGCCCGCGATCGTGCTCGCCACCGGTGGCGTCGGCAAGTCGTACAAGGTGACCTCGAACTCCTGGGAGTACACCGGCGACGGGCACGCGCTCGCGCTGCGCTCAGGCGCGACGCTCATCAACATGGAGTTCCTGCAGTTCCACCCGACCGGCATGGTGTGGCCGCCCTCGGTCAAGGGCATCCTGGTCACCGAGTCGGTGCGCGGTGACGGCGGCGTGCTGAAGAACTCCGCCGGCAAGCGGTTCATGTTCGACTACGTCCCCGATGTCTTCCGCAAGCAGTACGCGGAGACCGAGGAGGAGGCGGACCGCTGGTACACCGATCCCGACAACAACCGGCGCCCACCGGAGCTGCTGCCCCGGGACGAGGTGGCCCGCGCCATCAACTCCGAGGTCAAGGCCGGTCGCGGCTCCCCCGCCGGCGGCGTCTTCCTGGACGTGTCCACCCGCATGTCCGCCGAGGTCATCCGCAAGCGGCTGCCTTCGATGTACCACCAGTTCAAGGAGCTGGCCGACGTCGACATCACCAAGCAGGCGATGGAGGTCGGGCCGACCTGCCACTACGTGATGGGCGGCGTCGAGGTCGACCCTGACACGGCCGCCGCGGCGGGCACCGTGCAGGGCCTGTTCGCGGCCGGCGAGGTGTCCGGCGGCATGCACGGCTCCAACCGGCTGGGCGGCAACTCGCTGAGCGACCTGCTGGTCTTCGGCAAGCGGGCGGGCGAGCACGCGGCCGCGTACGCCGACGCGCTGACCGCACGGCCTAAGGTGTCGACGCACGACCTTGAGACCGCCGTGGAGACCGCCCTGGCCCCGCTGGAGCGCGACGGCGGGGAAAACCCGTACACGCTCCAGCAGGACCTGCAAGCGGTCATGGGCGACCTGGTCGGGATCATCCGCCGCAAGGGCGAGCTCGAAGACTCACTGGTCCGCCTCGCCGAGCTGCGCGACCGGGTTGCGAAGGTGAGCGCAACGGGCGGCCGCAAGTACAACCCGGGTTGGCATCTGGCGCTCGACCTGCGCAACATGCTCGTGGTGTCGGAGTGCACGGCCAAGGCGGCGCTGGAGCGCGAGGAGTCGCGTGGCGGTCACACCCGCGAAGACTTCCCCTCGATGCGCCCGGAGTGGCGCCGGGTCAACCTGGTCTGCTCCCTCGACGGCGACAAGGTGCGGCTGGAGCACAAGCCGGTGCCGAAGATGCGCGGTGAGCTGATCCAGCTCTTCGACCGGGCCGAGCTGGCCAAGTACCTGACCGATGAAGAGCTCGCCGAGTTCGACGCGCTGGCTGAGGAGGCTAAGTAGATGGGCGCGAAGCGTCACTTCCGGGTCTGGCGGGGCGACGAGACCGGCGGCGACCTGCAGGACTACCAGGTGGAGGTCAACGAGGGCGAAGTCGTCCTCGACATCATCCACCGGCTCCAGGCCACCGAGACGCCGGATCTCGCCTGCCGCTGGAACTGCAAGGCGGGCAAGTGCGGCTCGTGTTCCATGGAGATCAACGGCATGCCACGGCTGGGCTGCATGACGCGGATGTCCACGTTCGAGGAGAACGAGACCGTCACCGTCACGCCGCTGCGCACGTTCCCGGTCATCCGCGACCTGGTCACCGACGTGAACTTCAACTACCAGAAGGCGCGCGAGACGCCCGCGTTCGCACCGCCGGAGGGCGTGGCACCGGGCGAGTACCGGATGCAACAGGTCGACGTTGAGCGCTCGCAGGAGTTCCGCAAGTGCATCGAGTGCTTCCTGTGCCAGAACGTCTGCCACGTGGTGCGTGACCACGAGGAGAACAAGAAGGCGTTCTCGGGTCCGCGGTACTTCATCCGGGCCGCCGAGCTCGACATGCACCCGCTGGACGCCAAGACCGACCGCAAGGACTACGCGCAGGCGTCCATGGGCCTCGGGTACTGCAACATCACCAAGTGCTGCACCGAGGTGTGCCCCGAGCACATCACGATCACGGACAACGCGATCATCCCCATGAAGGAGCGCGTCGTCGACCGCCGGTACGATCCGATCGTGTGGTTGGGACGCAAGATCTTCCGTCGTGATCAGCTGAGTGAAGGTGACGGGCTGGGTATGAGTGGTCTTCCGCAGGCCGATGGTCACGGTGCCGAGCAGAAGAGTGGCGTGAACTGGCACCGTGAGGTGCCGGCGCCGCAGACCGCACCGGTGGGCGACGACGGCAAGCTGCCGATCTCCGAGATCGCGTTCGACCGCGCGGGCGGCCCGTCGCCGTTCGGTGAAGACGTGACGTTCCCGCCACCGCCGGGGGCCCACCACTCGCCGCACCCCGCCCGCGACCAGTACCCATATTTTCCCCGCGCCCCCCCCCTACAAGGGGGCGGGCGTTTTATTTATCGACGAGTATCATCGCCCCGGAGCCGATTCCGGGCGGGTACGCAGAGTGGCAGCGCACCCGCGCCCCGGTGCGTCGTCGCGTGCGGCGCGCCCGCGCTAGGGAGCTTCGATATGAAGCGCGCTCGTCTGCTCACATACCTCAGCGTGCTCGTCGCCCTCGTTGGGTTCGCTGCCACATACGGAATCACCGCCGCTCCTTCCGACTCCGCCGAGTCCACGCAGCTCTGCCAGGGCACCGTGCGGGCCGACGACAGCCGGTACGTCGTGATGTCGAACGTCTGGGGCGCCGAGTCCACGCAGTGCCTGGACGTCGACCCGGGCACCGGTGCGTTCCAGGTGATCCGCTCGGATCACGACAACGGCGAGAACGTCGCGGCGTACCCGGCCATCTACGCCGGCTGCCACTGGGGCGACTGCACCGCGAAGAGCGACCTGCCGGCACAGGTGTCCCACCTGCGCACCGCGACGAGCAGTTGGAGCTTCAGCCGCAACAACGCACCCGGCCAGTGGAACGCGGCGTACGACCTCTGGTTCCACACCACCGAAGACGCCAACCGCACCCCGGACGGTGCCGAGCTGATGATCTGGCTCGACCATACGGCGGGAGCCCGCCCGAAGGGCACACTCGTCGCACGCTCCGTACCGATCGCCGGGGCGACCTGGGACGTGTCATACGCCAACTGGGACTGGAACCACGTCGTGTACGTGCGCACCAGCCCCACGTCGTCGGTGCGTGATCTCGACCTGCGGGCGTTCACCCGCGACGCGGTGAGCCGCGGGTACATCCGGGACTGGTGGTACTTGAGTGGTGTCGAGGCCGGTTTCGAACTATGGCGGGACGGCGACGGCCTGGCCTCACACGGGTTCTCGACGACGATCCAGTCCGTTTCAGGCCGAGCGTGACAGGTCAAGCAGGAGAGGGTGGAGCGCCTTGACGATCGGAGCGTCGGCCGGCAACCAGGCGACGGAGTCCAGCTCGTCCGGGCCGAGCCAGCGCAGCTCGGCGTGTTCGAGCGCCTGCGGCTGGGCATCGCCGACCAGCCGTGCGGCGTACACCCGCAGCACCGCCCGGCCGTGTGCGAGGAGGACGTCGTCGCCGACCTGCTCGCCCACCGTTACCTGCACGCCGAGTTCTTCTTCACACTCGCGCACGAGAGCCTCGACATCCGACTCGCCGGTTTCCACCTTGCCGCCCGGAAACTCCCACATTCCGGCTACCTCAGGCGGATCCGACCGAGCACAGCCCAGTACGCGCCCTTTTACGATGATCGCGGCGCCGACGATGATCCTTTGCTTCGCCCGTTCGGTCTGCACGGCCGACCAGCCTTCCAGATCAAAACGAAATTTGGGTGCCGGAGCCGTCCTGTAGGACACCAGAAGACGGAATTGTGGGCGTGGACACACCAGCCGGTCAGCGGCAAGACTGGTGGACACCGAACGATGACGAGATGGCGACGATTTGGCCACAAGCCGGCAACGACGCCTGGGAGGTGTGGCGCATGCGTGCTCTGTGGGGCAGCAGGGCAGACCGCGACTACCTCAGCGACGCGCTGACCCTACTGGGTGGTTGGGCTCGCGAGGGTCGCCAGCTCAAGCGCACCCTGGTGCTCGATGACGCCCAACACGCTGCGCTCACTGAGCGTATCAAGGTCGTCGCGGATGCGTTGCACATCCGTCCGGAGATCCGGCGGCTCGACGGGCGCACCCAGATTCGCGTGAGCCCCTGCGAGGGCGACGTGATCACTGAGGGCGAGGTTACGCTCGCAGCGCGCATCGAAGATGCCTACCGCAAGGTCACCGGCACCGAGTAGCCGGTTCGCCAGCACGTCAGACGTTGAAGCGGAACTCGACCACGTCGCCGTCCCGCATGACGTACTCCTTGCCCTCCATGCGCACCTTGCCGGCCGCCTTCGCCGCGGCCATCGAGCCCGCAGCGACCAGGTCGTCGTAGGAGACCGTCTCGGCCTTGATGAAGCCGCGCTGGAAGTCCGAATGGATCACCCCGGCGGCCTCGGGGGCGGTCGCGCCGACCGGAATCGTCCAGGCCCGCGCCTCCTTGGGGCCGGCCGTCAGGTAGGTCTGGAGCCCCAGCGTGCGGAAGCCCACGCGGATGAGCTGGTGCAGCCCCGGCTCCGGCTGGCCGATCGACTCCAGCAGCTCGCGCGCCTCCTCCTCGGGCAGATCGATCAGCTCCGACTCGATCTTGGCGTCCATGAAGACCGCCTCGGCGGGCGCGACCAGGGCGCGCATCTCGTCGAGGAACTCGGCGTTGGCCAGCTCTTCCTCGTCGACGTTGAAGACGTAGAGGAACGGCTTCGCGGTCAGCAGGTGCAGCTCACGCAGCTCATCGGCGTCGATGCCGGCGGCGGCCGCGCCCGCGTACAGCGTGGTGCCCTCGTTGAGCAGCTTGCCGGCGGCCGTCGCGGCCGCGACGATTCCGGCCCGATCCTTGCGGGCGCGCGCCTCCTTTTCGAGGCGGGGCAGCGCCTTCTCCAGCGTCTGGAGGTCGGCCAGGATCAGCTC
Organism: Micromonospora sp. CPCC 205371; assembly: GCF_026130045.1. Taxonomy (GTDB): domain Bacteria; phylum Actinomycetota; class Actinomycetes; order Mycobacteriales; family Micromonosporaceae; genus Phytohabitans. Next base: position 8,825 of record NZ_JAIBNX010000032.1, on the reverse strand, counting down.
GGTGTTGATCGTCTCGATGTCGTCGGCCGGTGAGACCTTGCCGTCGACGTGCACCACGTTAGGGTCGGAGAACGCGCGCACGACCTGGCAGATCGCCGTCGCGTCGCGGATGTTGGCCAGGAACGCGTTGCCCCGGCCCTGCCCCTTGGAGGCGCCGCGCACCAGGCCCGCGATGTCGACGAACGACACCGGCGCCGGGATCACCTTCTGCGACTCGAAGATCTCGGCGAGCTTGTTCAGCCGCGGATCGGGCAGCCCGACGACGCCGACGTTCGGCTCGATCGTGGCGAACGGGTAATTCGCCGCCAGCACGTCATTCTTGGTCAAGGCGTTGAAGAGCGTGCTCTTGCCGACGTTCGGCAGGCCGACGATCCCGATGGTGAGACTCACGGACCGCGAGTCTACGCGGGGCCCGTCCGGCCACCGTCACTAGCTGTGTCCGAAGCCGCCACGGCCACGTCCGAAATCCGCCAGCCATGCCCCTCGCGCTGGGGCAGTATCGATGGCGTGGAACTCGATTTCGAGCGGTGCTACCGGGCCGTCGACAGCCGCGACCAGCGGTTCGACGGCTGGTTCTACACCGCGGTGACCTCGACGCGAATCTACTGCAAGCCGTCGTGCCCGGCGGTCACGCCGAAGCGGCAGAACGTGCGGTTCTACCCGTCGGCGGCAGCGGCGCAGCGCGCCGGGTTCCGGGCATGTCGCAGATGCCGCCCCGACGCGGCCCCGGGCTCGCCGGAGTGGGACGTGCGTGCCGACCTGGTCGGGCGCGCGATGCGGCTGATCGGCGACGGCGTCGTCGACCGGGACGGCGTGCCGGGGCTGGCGTGCCGGCTCGGGTACACCGAGCGGCACCTGCACCGGATGCTGACGGCCGAGTTGGGCGCCGGGCCACTGGCGCTGGCCCGGGCGCAGCGGGCGCAGACGGCGCGCATCCTGATCGAGACGACCGACCTTGGGCTGGCCGAGATCGCGTTCGCGGCCGGATTCGGCAGCGTCCGGCAGTTCAACGACACGATCCGGGAGGTGTACGGCGCGGCGCCGTCCGAGCTGCGTAAGCCAGGCGCCCGCCGAACCGTCGAGGCGGGTACGGTCGCGCTCCGGCTGGCGTACCGGCCGCCGCTGCACGCCGCGGCACTGCTGGAGTTCCTCGCGTTGCGGGCGATCCCGGGCGTCGAGGAGGTAGACGCGACCACGTACCAGCGGGCGCTGCGGCTGCCGCACGGCACCGCCACGGTCACGCTCACGCCGCAGCCGGAGTACGTCGCCGCGCGGCTGCGCCTGACGGACGTGCGGGACCTGGCGCCGGCGGTGGCGCGCTGCCGGCGCCTACTCGACCTCGACGCCGACCCCATCGCCGTCGACACGACGCTCGCGGCGGACGAGGCGCTGGCGCCAGCGGTCGCGAAGGAGCCGGGCGTCCGGGTGCCACGGTCGGTGGACGGCTGGGAAATGGCGGTCCGGGCCGTCGTCGGCCAGCAGATTTCGGTACCGGCCGCCCGCCGCGTCCTGACCAGCCTGGTGGCCACGACACAGGGTGAGCTCACACCGTTCCCGTCTCCTGAGCAGGTGCTGGATCTGCCGGACGAGGCGTTCCGGATGCCGGCGGCCAGGCGGGCGACGATCCGCGCGCTCGCCGAGGCGGTGACCGGCGGGCTGCACCTGGATCCGGGCGCCGACCGCGAGGCGGCGGTCGCCGGGCTCACCGCCCTGCCCGGCATCGGAGCGTGGACCGCCGGCTACGTGGCCATGCGCGGCATCGGCGACCCGGACACGTTCCTCCCGACCGACCTGGGAATCCGCCGTGGCGCGGAGGCGCTCGGCATTCCCGACGACCCGAAGGCGCTCGACGCGTACGCGGCCCGCTGGCGGCCGTGGCGCTCGTACGCCCTGATCAGACTATGGAGGGCAGCATGAATGTGACGACTGTCGACACACCTGTCGGCCCGTTCACGATCCTGGCGAGCGACGACAACGCGGTCCGCGCGGCGGGCTTCACCACGGATGTGGCGGAGTTGCTCCGGCTGGTACATCCGAGCCTGCGTGCGGAGCCGCGCGCCCGACCGGACCTCGGACCCGTGACCGACGCTCTCAGGTCCTATCTGGAGGGTGACGTCACGGCGATCGACGAGGTCGCGGTGGAGCAGCGCACCGGCGGAGCGTTCCTGTCGCACGGCTGGGACGCGCTGCGGCACATCAAGCCGGGGCAGCCGGTGACGTACACGGAGCTCGCCGCGCTAGCGGGACGGCCGGGCGCCATCCGGGCCGCCGCGAGCGCCTGCGCCCGCAACGCGGTCGCGCTCTTCGTGCCGTGCCACCGGGTCATCGGCACCGACGGCACGCTGCGCGGGTACCGGTGGGGCCTCGACGCGAAGAAGTGGCTTCTGGCACACGAGAACACAACTAACTCGTAAACGTCAGACGTAACAGATAACGTCACTCTGTGCACTACCACGGTGACAGACGACACCCGGTGCACAATCTGTGGCGAATCCGCCGTTATGTCCGCCCTTATCTGGGCCTGACGGTGTGGCTGGTGCTCGCCGCGTTCGCCGCGACGGGCGCCAGCATCGCCGTCCCGCTGGTCGTCGCGCGGGTCGTCGACGGTCCGATCGCCCACCGCGATCCGGTCGGCCTGTGGCAGCTCGGCGCGCTCGCGGCCGTCTTCGGTCTCGTCGAGGCCGGCCTCATCTTCATCCGGCGGTGGACCCAGGCGGCGTCCGCGGTCGGCATGGAGACCACGATCCGCAACGAGCTCTACGCCCACCTCCAGCGGCTGCAGATCTCGTTCCACGACCAGTGGCAGACCGGCCAGCTCCTCTCCCGCATCACCGCCGACCTGTCGGTGATCAGGCGGTTCCTGTCGTTCGGGCTGGTGTTCCTGATCGTCAACACCGCCACATACGTCACCGTCGTGGCGCTGCTCATCCACCTGCGCTGGCCACTCGGCCTGCTGGTGGCCGCGAGCGGCGTGCCGCTCTTCCTGCTCAGCCGGCACTTCTCGCGCCACTACATCGCCGCGTCGCGCCGCATGCAGGACGAGCTCGGCGACGTCGCCACGCTCGTCGAGGAGTCGGCTCAAGGCCTGCGCACGATCAAGTCGTTCGGCCGGCGCCCCCACATGGCGAAGCGGTTCGGCCGCGAGGCGCGCCGGCTCCACGACACCGCGATCGGCAAGGGCCGCCTGCTGGCGCTCAGCTCCGCGCGGTTCGACCTCGTGCCAAACCTGACACTCGCGATCGTGCTGGTCGCCGGCTCGGTCTCGGTCGCGCACGACGCGATGACGCTCGGCGAGCTGGTCGCCTTCGTGTCGCTCCAGCTCATGCTGATCTGGCCGATCGAGTCGCTGGGCTGGATCATCGCGAACGCGCAAGAGGCGATGACCGCCGCCGACCGCATCCACGACGTGCTCGACACGCCACCGTCCATCGTGGACCGGCCGGGCGCGGTGGCGGTGCGGGAGGCCGAAGGGCGCCTGAGGTACGAGGGCGTCTCCTTCACCTACCCGGGCACCAGCGCGCCCGTGCTGCGCCGCATCGACCTTGACGTGCGGCCGGGCGAGACGCTGGCGATCGTCGGCGCCACCGGCTCGGGCAAGACCAGCCTGGTGTCGCTCGCGCCGCGCCTGTACGACGTCAGTGGCGGGCGCATCACGCTCGACGGCCGCGACATCCGCGACATCCAGCTCACCTCGCTGCGCCGGCTGGTCGGCATGGCCTTCGAGGAGCCGACGCTCTTCTCCATGTCGGTGCGGGAAAACCTCACGCTCGGCCGGCAGGAGGCCACCGACGAGGAGATCGCCGAGGCGCTCGCGGTGGCGCAGGCGGGTTTCGTGTACGACCTGCCGTGGGGGCTCGACACCCGCATCGGCGAGCAGGGCCTGTCGCTCTCCGGCGGGCAGCGCCAGCGGCTCGCGCTCGCCCGCGCGGTGGTCAGCCGGCCTCGGGTACTGGTGCTCGACGATCCGCTCTCCGCGCTCGACGTGCACACCGAGGCCCTGGTCGAAGACGCGCTCGCCCGGGTGCTCCACGGCACCACAGCACTCCTCGTCGTGCACCGGCCGTCCACTGTGGCGCTCGCCGACCGGGTTGCGCTGCTGGCCGACGGCGAGATCGTCGCGATCGGCACGCACTCCGAGCTGCTCGCCGACGTTCCCGCGTACCGTGCGGCGCTCTCCGCGTCCGCCGACGCCGAGCTCGAGGTCGACGATGTCGTCAGCCGATAGCTGGCGGGGCATCGCGCCCGACCAGGCAGCCGAGCAGACGGTCGCGGAGGCCGGTTCGGTCGTACGCCTGCGCGCCCGCAGCCGGACCCTGCTCGCCTCGCTGATCCGGCCGCACCGCAGGCTGCTCGGGGTCGCCGTCGGCCTGCTGCTGTTGCAGAACGCCGCCGGCATGGCCGGCCCGTACCTGGTCATGCTCGGCATCGACAGCGCCATCCCGCCGCTGCGCGACGACGACAACGCCGCACCGCTCATCGCGATCGCGTCCGCGTTCCTCGCCGCGACGGTCGCCGAATACATCGGCAAGCGCGGCTTCCTGATGCTCTCCGCGCGCATCGGCCAGGCCGTCCTGCTCGACCTGCGCCAGCGGGTGTACGACCACTTCCAGCGCCTCTCGGTCAGCTTCCACGAGCGGTACACGTCCGGGCGGGTGGTCGCCCGGCTCACGAGCGACATGGACTCGATCGCCGAACTGGCCGACGGCGGCATCGACGACCTCGTCCTCGCCGGCCTGTCGGTGCTGTCGGTGGCCGGCATCCTGCTGTGGCTCGACGCGCCACTCGCGGCGGTCACGCTGCTGGCGTTCCCGTTCCTGCTGTGGCTCTCGCGCTGGTTCGCCCGCGCCTCGGCCCGCGCATACCGCCGCACGCGCGAGGCGGTCGCCCTGGTGATCGTCCACTTCGTCGAGTCGCTGGGCGGCATCCGGGCCGTCCAGGCGTTCCGCCGCGAGCCGCGCAACCAGCAGATCTTCGAGAAGGTCAACGACGACTACCGGCGGGCCAACCTGCGCGCGTTCCGCCTCATCGCCACGTACTCGCCGGGCATCAAGGTGATCGGCAACATCACGATCGCGGTCATCCTCACGTACGGCGGCTGGCTGGTCATGCACGGCCGCACCGAAATCGGCGTGCTGGCGGCGTTCCTGCTCTACCTGCGGCGGTTCTTCGAACCGATGCAGGAGCTGAGCCAGTTCTACAACTCACTCCAGTCGGCCACCGCGGCCTTGGAGAAGCTTTCCGGCGTACTCGATGAGAAGCCCGCCGTGCCGGAGCCGGCACGGGCCGTGGCGCTGCCGCCCGACGGAGGCGGCGCCCTCGAGTTCCGGGCGGTGACCTTCCACTACCGGCCCGACCAGCCGATCCTGTCCACGCTCGACCTGCACATCCCGGCGGGCCAGACGGTGGCGCTGGTCGGCGCGACCGGCGCCGGCAAGTCGACCATCGCGAAGCTGGTGGCCCGGTTCTACGACCCGGTGACGGGGTCGGTCACGCTCGACGGCGTCGACCTGCGCGACGTGGCCGACGCCGACCTGCGCCGCGCGGTCGTGATGGTCACCCAGGAAAACCACCTCTTCTCCGGCAGCATCGCCGACAACATCCGGTTCGGCCGGCCGAGCGCCACCGACGACGAGGTGACCAGCGCGGCGCGAGCGATCGGCGCGCACGGCTTCATCGCGGCGCTCCCCGACGGCTACGACACCGACGTGCACCGCCGCGGCGGGCGGCTCTCGGCGGGGCAGCGGCAGCTCGTGGCGTTCGCGCGAGCGTTCCTCGCCGACCCGACCGTGCTGATCCTCGACGAGGCCACGTCGTCGCTCGACGTGCCCAGCGAGCGGCTGGTACAACGCGCGCTCCGCACGATCCTGAGCGAACGCACCGCGATCGTGATCGCACACCGCCTGTCTACTGTGGAGATCGCCGACCGGGTACTGGTCCTCGACGCCGGCCGGATCGTCGAGGACGGCCCGCCCGAGGAGCTGATCGCGACCGGCGGCCGCTACGCCCTCCTCCACACCCAGTGGCGCGACAGCCTCGTATAACGGCGTGCCGTTGGCGTGATCCCTTCGTAGCATCGACGCATGGTTGGGCTACCCGAGCGCCCCACCCTCGACGGGGTCGAGGAGAAGTGGGCACAGCGTTGGCAAGAGGAGGGCACGTACACGTTCGCGCGCGAGAAATCTCGCGGCGATGTGTACTCGATCGACACTCCACCGCCGACCGTATCGGGCGAACTGCACGTCGGACACGTTTTTTCATACACGCACACCGATACCGTCGCGCGCTTCCAGCGGATGCGTGGCAAGGCCGTCTTCTACCCCATGGGCTGGGACGACAACGGCCTACCCACCGAACGCCGGGTGCAGAACGTGTACGGGGTCCGCTGCGACCCGTCGCTCCCGTACGACCCGTCGTGGCAGCCCACGCGCGGATCGGGGGCACAGCCCATCTCGCGGCGCAACTTCGTCGAGCTGTGCGAGCGGCTGACCGGCGAAGACGAGCGCGCCTTCGAAGCGCTCTGGCGGCGGCTGGGCCTGTCGGTCGACTGGTCCATGACCTACACGACGATCGGTTCACGTGCGCAGGCCGCTTCGCAGCGAGCCTTCCTGCGCAACCTGGCGCGCGGCGAGGCGTACACGGCCGAGGCGCCGACGCTGTGGGACGTCGGGTTCCGCACCGCCGTGGCGCAGGCGGAGCTGGAAGATCGGGAGCGGCAGGGCGCGTACCACCGGCTGCGGTTCCACGGGCCGTCCGGTGACGTGCACATCGAGACCACTCGGCCGGAGCTGCTGCCCGCGTGCGTGGCGCTCGTGTGCCACCCGTCCGATGAGCGGTACGCCGACCTCGTGGGGCGCACGGTCCGCACCCCCGTCTTCGGCGTCGAGGTGCCGGTTCATTCGCACCCGCTGGCCGACCCGCAGAAGGGCACCGGCATCGCCATGGTGTGCACGTTCGGCGACCTGACCGACGTGACGTGGTGGCGGGAGCTGCGGCTCGACACCCGCGTGGTCATCGGAAGGGACGGGCGGCTGGTCGCCGAGGCGCCCGCTGGCGTGCCGTCCGAGGCGTACGCGCCGCTGGCCGGCCTGACAGCCAACCAGGCCCGCCGCGCGATCGTCGAACTGCTCAGCGCAGGCGCCGACCTGGTCGGCGAGCCCCGCCCGGTTACGCATCCGGTCAAGTTCTACGAGCGCGGCGACCAGCCACTGGAGATCGTCGCCTCGCGACAGTGGTACATCAGGAACGGCGGGCGCGACCTCGACCTGCGCGAGGCGCTGCTCGCGAGGGGGCGCCAGCTGCGCTGGGTGCCGGAGCACATGCGGCACCGGTACGAGCACTGGGTGGGTGGCCTCACCGGCGACTGGCTGATCAGCCGGCAACGATTCTTCGGCGTGCCGATCCCAGTCTGGTACCGGCTCGACGACGCTGGCGAGCCGGACCACTCCCACCCTCTCACACCCGACGAGTCGCGGCTACCAATTGACCCATCGTCGGACATACCGGATGGATTTACCGAGGCCGACCGTGGGCGTCCCGGCGGCTTCATCGGTGACCCGGACGTCATGGACACCTGGGCCACGTCGTCGCTCACCCCGCAGATCGTGAGCGGCTGGGAGACCGATCCGGACCTGTTCGAGCGGGTCTTCCCGATGGACCTGCGGCCACAGGGGCAGGAGATCATCCGCACCTGGCTCTTCTCGTCCGTGGTGCGCGCACACCTGGAGCACGGCACGCTCCCGTGGCGCGACGCCGTCCTGTCGGGCTGGATCCTCGACCCCGACCGCAAGAAAATGTCGAAGTCCAAGGGCAACGTCGTGACACCGATGGCGCTGCTCGAAGAGCACGGCTCCGACGCCGTCCGGTACTGGGCGGCCAGCGGACGGCCCGGCACCGACCTGGCCTACGACCCCGGCCAGATCAAGGTGGGGCGCCGCCTCGCGACCAAGCTGCTCAACGCGTCCCGGTTCGCGCTCGGCCTGGGCGCCGCTGACGCCCTCCGGGCGCCGGTAACCGAACCACTCGACCAGTCGATGCTCGCGGTCCTGTCCGGCATCGTCGCCAGCGCCACCACCGCATTCGACGGGTACGACCACACGGGCGCCCTGCAGGCGACGGAGTCTTTCTTCTGGACGTTCTGCGACGACTACATCGAGTTGGTGAAGGAGCGGGCATACGGCACCGGTGCCGCCGCCGACTCGGCACGCGCGGCGCTCGCCACCGCACTCTCGGTACAGTTGCGACTGTTCGCACCCGTCCTGCCGTACGTGACCGAGGAGGTGTGGTCATGGTGGCGGTACGGGTCGGTGCACCGCTCGCCGTGGCCGTCGGCGTACGAGGTGCCCAGCGAAGGTGACGCGGAGTTGCTGCGGGTCGCGGGTGAGGCGCTGACCCAAGTGCGGCGCGCCAAGTCCGAGCGCCGGCTCTCGATGCGCGCCGAGGTGCCGCTCGCCGAAGCACTAGGGCCAGCGGAGCTGCTCGACAAGCTGGCGCTGGTCGCGGGCGACTTCCGGTCCGCTGGCAAGATCGGAAAACTCGACATGCTCCCGAACCGCACGCCGACCCTGGTAGTCGCCTGCGCCTTCTAAAGCCGCCCGCCACGCCCGGCCTCCGCCACGCCCGGCCTGCGTCGCGCCCCCGGCCTGCGTCGCGCCCCCGGCCTGCGTCGCGCCCCGGACTTCCGTCGCGCCCCCGGGCCTGCGTCGCGCACGGCCACGCCTCGCGCCCCGGCCTGCCTCGCGCACGGTCCGCGTCGCGCGCCCGGCCTGCGTCGATCAAGGGCGAATGCACGTGCTTTGATCTCTTTTCCGCGTGCGTTTGCCCGTGAT
>NZ_JAIBNX010000319.1 GCF_026130045.1 Micromonospora sp. CPCC 205371 | reverse complement strand
GCGCGCGCCCCGCGCGCGGGGCCGGCGCGCGCGGAGCCCGCAGGGTCAGGGGAGGGTGGGGAACCAGAGGGCGATCTCGCGCTTGGCGCTGTCGGTGGAGTCGGACGCGTGTACTAGATTCTCCCGGTTCGACAGCGACAGGTCGCCGCGGATCGTGCCCGGTGCGGCTTTGCGCCCGTCGGTGGCGCCCGTCAGGGCGCGCACCACCTCGATCGCCTGGTCGCCGGAGAGCACCGCCGCGACCAGCGGACCGCCGGTCATGAAGTCTTTGAGCGGCGGGTAGAACCCCTTGTCGACGTGCTCGGCGTAGTGCTGGTCGGCGAGCGCCGCGTCCATGCCGCGCAGGACCATCGCCTCGATCGTCAGCCCTTTGCGCTCGAAACGGCCGAGGATCTCGCCGACGAGGCCGCGCCGCACTGCATCGGGCTTGATGAGGACGAGCGTGCGCTCTACCGGGGTGCTGGTGGTCACGCGGCTAGCCTATCGAGTCTTCCCATGGGTGGCCGGACCGGCCTAGCCTGGCGGGGAACCCCCTGGGAGGTCCACTGTGGCTGACGCACGTCGCCGACCCGTAGCGCCAGTACGCAAGATCGTCGCGGGCGTGCTGGCGACTTTCGCGGCGTTCATCGTGCTCTTCGGCGCCGGCATGCAGAGCTGGGCGATCGTCGCACTCGGCGTCGCGGTGATCGTCCTGTCCATCGGCCTGGTCTTCGTCACCACGATCCGCGGTGGCGCCCGCGCGTGGGTCGCGGGCACGGCCCACGTCGTCAGCGCGTCCGAGCCGCCGGCCAGCTCCGCGTACGGTCGCTGCGAGCTCCAGATCGTGATCGACGCCCCCGGCCTGCCCGGCGCCGCGATCAAGGTGCGAGACCCTCGGGTACCGGTAGCGAAGTGGCCCGACCACGGCGCGACCCTGCCGATCATGGTGGCCGTCGACGACATCCGGCACGTCCGCATCCTCTGGGACGACGTGCTGACCCACGCCGAGGCGGCCGCCAGCGGGTTCGGCCGCCCCGCGAGCGGCGGCCATAGCGACGCCGACCTGCTGGGCGATGATCTCTTCCCCGACGAGGAGCCGCCGTGGTCGCGCCGGCCCGAGGAGCCGTTCCCCGACCTCGACGGTGCCGAGCCGGTCACCGCCGACCTGACCGACGACCTGGGCGGCGGCATCCGCGACGAGCCAGTCGTCGTGCACCAGAAGCCGGGCGGTCCGATCGTGCTGGAAGGCACGCTGGTCGAGCCGTCCGTCGAGCCGCGCTCGGTGCCGCTCCCCCGCCGCGCGAAGTCCGCACCGCACGAGCAGAACGGTGGCGAGGCCGGTGCCACCACGGCGGTCGCCGACCCGCCGGACGACGCCGCCAGCCCGTACCCGAGCGCGCACCCCAGCCCCGGCGGCTCCATCCACGGCGTGGGCGTGACCGTCCTTGTCACCGACCTCGACCGGTCGATCGCCTTCTACCGCGACATGCTCGGCTTCTACGAGGTCGACAACGGCGACGGCAATGCGGTGCTGGCCTCCGGCGAGACCCGGCTCGTGCTGCGAACGATCTCCGACATCGAGCCGGCCGGCCCGCGCACGGTGCACCTCAATCTGGAGGTCGGCGACGTGACGGCGATGTACGAGGAGCTCAAGGAGAAGGGCGTCCGGTTCACGTACGCCCCGCGGGTGGTCAACCGGGGCTCGAAGCTCGACCTGTGGGCCGCCGCGTTCCGCGACCCCGACGGCCATGGCATCGCCTTGACCCAGTGGCGCAACCGCCCCGCACCGGATTAATCCGGCGGTGGGCTGAGGATCGTCTTCCGCACGTTGAGGACGTACAGCCACGCGAGGCCGAAGACGAGGCCCAGCACGGCCAGCGACCAGTGCAGGAAGCCGCCCAGCATCAGCAGTCCCTGCAGCACCGCGACCGCGCCCCAGGCCCAGCGGTGCTTGAGCAGCCCGGCAAGCACGACGCAGGCCACCGCCGCTCCGATGATCGTGCCGATCGCCGCGCCGCTCAGATCGCCGCCGAGCACTCGCAGCGGCTGGATGCCCAGCACCAGCACGAGCGTCTCGATGATCAGAGTGCCGGCGCCGAGACCGCGCGCGGCGGCCTGCGGGTTACGTAAACCCGAGCTCATCGCTTCAGCAGCTTGCGGGCGTCCGCGACGGTGACGATCGAGCCGGTGATCAGCACGCCGACGCCGCTCAGCTCGCCGTCCACATCGGACTCGGCCAGGGCGACGGCGGCCTCGATCGCGTCGGGCAGGTTGGCAGCGACGGTCACCCGCTCCTCGCCGAACACCTCCTCGCCGATCGCTGCCAGCCGCTCGATCGGCAGCGCCCGCGGCGACGTGTTGCGCGTGACCACGAGCTCGTCGGCGACCGGCTCCAGCAGCTCCAGTACGCCAGCGGCGTCCTTGTCTTCGAGCATCGCCACGACAGCCACGAGCCGCCCGAACGCGAACTCCTCCAGCAGCGCGGTCACTGTCGCGGTCATGCCGTGCGGGTTGTGCGCACCGTCGAGCAGGATCGTCGGCGCGCTGCGTACCCGCTCCAGCCGGCCGGGCGAGCTCGCACCCGAGAAGCCCTCGCGGACCACCTCGGGGTCGAGCTGCCGGTTGGTGCCCGCGCCGAGGAAGGCCTCGACCGCCACGAGCGCTACCGCGGCGTTCTGCGCCTGGTGGGCGCCGTGCAGCGGCAGGAAGATCTCCTCGTACACGCCGCCGAGGCCCTGGATGCTGAGCACCTGACCGCCGACAGCGACCGCGCGCCGCAGTACCCCGAACTCGCTGCCCTCGCGCGCGACGGTGGCCTCGACCTCGGCACAGCGTTCAAGGATCGGACGAGCGGCTTCCTCGTCCTGCGCGGCGGTGATCACCGTGGCGCCCTTGTGGATGATGCCGGACTTGGCTACCGCGATCTCTTCGATCGTGTCGCCCAGCCACTCGGTGTGGTCCAGGCCGACCGGGGTGATCACGCAGACGCCTGCGCTGAGCACGTTCGTGGAGTCGTCGGCACCGCCCAGGCCCACCTCGACGATCGCCACGTCGACGGGGGCGTCCGCGAATGCCGCGAACGCCAGCGCCGTCGTCATGTCGAAGTAGGTCAGCGACTCGTCGGCCCGCTCGTCGACCAGCGCGGCCAGCGGGGCCACCTCCTCGTACACGGCCACGAACCGGCCCTCGCTGATCGGCTCGCCGTCGAGGCTGATCCGCTCGCGCACCGTGTCGAGGTGCGGGCTCGTGTACCGCCCGGTGTGCAGGCCGTGCGCGCGCAGCAGCGAGTCGATCATCCGAGCCGTCGACGTCTTGCCGTTCGTGCCGGTGAGGTGGATCGCCGGGTACGCCCGCTGTGGGCTGCCCATCAGGTCGAGCAGCTGCGTGATGCGGTCGAGGTCGAAGACCATCCGCGTGTAGCCACGGCGGGAAAGCTCCGCCTCGACTGCCTGGTACTCGGTACTCATGAGGCTGCCAACGCCCCCAGAGCAACAGCGATGCGCGCCAGGTCGGCCTCGGCGGCGGCCAGGCGGTCTTTGATCTTGTTGACGACCGGCTCGGGCGCCTTGTCGACGAAGGCCGGGTTGCCGAGCTTGGCCCGGCACTGGTCGGCCTCCTTCTGGGCGGCGGCGCGGTCCTTCTCCAGCCGCGCACGCTCGGCCGCGACGTCGATCGCGCCACGGGTGTCGAGCTCGACGCCGATCGAGCCGGTCACCGCGAGCGTCGCGGTGGCCGCGAAGCCGTCACCCGGCTCGTCGAGCCGGACCAGCGACCGGATCAGCGGCTCGTGGGCGGCGATGCCGGCGCCGGCCAGGCCACCGAGCCGCGCGGTGACCCGCTGGCCGGGGCGCAGCCCTTGGTCGGAACGGAAGCGGCGGATCTCGGTGACCACCCGCTGCACGGTCGCCAGCTCAGCCTCGGCAGCGTCGTCGATGAGCGCCTGGTCGGCGACCGGCCACGCGGCGGTCACCACCGTCTTTCCCTTTGTCAGGGCGGTCCAAAGCTCGTCGGTCACGAACGGCATCACCGGGTGCAGCAGCCGCAGCAGCTGGTCGAGGACGTGGCCGAGGACCCTTCTCGTCGTGTCCCCATCAGCGGTGGCCAGTACCGGCTTGACCAGCTCGACGTACCAGTCGCAGACGTCGTCCCAGGCGAAGTGGTACAGGGTGTCGCACGCCTTGGCGATCTCGAACCCTTCGAGCTGCTGGTCGACCTCGGCCACCACGTGCTGGAGCCGGGAAAGTATCCAGCGGTCGACAGTGGAGAGTGAGGCCGGCAGGTCGCCGTCGGTGTGCGCGCCGTTCATCAGCGCGAAGCGGGTAGCGTTCCACAGCTTGTTGCAGAAGTTCCGCGAGCCCTGAACCCACTCTTCGCTGACGGCCACGTCGGAGCCGGGGTTGGCGCCGCGGGCCAGCGTGAACCGGGTGGCGTCGGCGCCGAACCGGTCGATCCAGTCGAGCGGGTCGACGACGTTGCCGAACGACTTCGACATCTTCTTGCCGTGCTGGTCACGCACGATGCCGTGCAGCGCTACGACGTCGAAGGGCTGCTTGCCGTCCATCGCGTACAGGCCGAACATCATCATCCGGGCGACCCAGAAGAACAGGATGTCGTATCCGGTCACCAGCACCGACGTCGGATAGAACTTCGCCAGGTCGGGCGTCGCATCGGGCCAGCCCAGCGTGGAGAACGGCCACAGCGCGCTGGAGAACCACGTGTCGAGCACGTCTTCGTCCTGGCGCCACCCGTCACCGCTCGGCGGCTGCTCGTCAGGGCCGACGCAGACCACCTCGCCGGCCGGCCCGTACCAGACCGGGATGCGGTGACCCCACCAGAGCTGCCGCGAGATGCACCAGTCGTGCATGTTGTCGACCCAGCCGAAGTACCGCTTGGCGAGCTCAGGCGGCTCGATGCGGGTGCGGCCGTCGCGCACCGCGTCGCCGGCGGCCTTGGCCAGCGGGCCCGTGTTGACGAACCATTGCAGCGACAGACGCGGCTCCACCGTCGTCTTGCAGCGCGAGCAGTGCCCGACCGCGTGCACGTACGGCCGCTTCTCCGCGACGATCAGGCCCTGCGCCCGCAGCGCGGCCACGATCGCCGGGCGCGCCTCGAACCGGTCGAGCCCTTGGAACGGACCGTGTGCGGTGATCACGCCACGCTCGTCCATGATCGTGAGGCTCGGCAAGCCGTGCCGCTGGCCGATCTCGAAGTCGTTGGGGTCGTGCGCCGGCGTCACCTTGACCATGCCGGTGCCGAAGCTGGGATCGACGTGCTCGTCGGCGACGATCGGGATGCGGCGGCCGGTCAGCGGCAGCTCAACCTCGGTGCCGATCAGGTGCTTGTAGCGCTCGTCGTCGGGGTTCACCGCTACCGCCGTGTCACCGAGCATCGTCTCGGCGCGGGTGGTCGCCACGACCACGTCTTCGCTGTATCGGATCGAGACGAGCTCGCCATCGTCGTCGGTGTGGTCGACCTCGATGTCGGAGAGCGCGGTCAGGCAGCGCGGGCACCAGTTGATGATCCGCTCGGCCCGGTAGATCAGGCCGCCGTCGTACAGCCGCTTGAAGATGGTCTGGACGGCCCGCGAGAGGCCCTCGTCCATCGTGAAGCGCTCGCGCTCCCAGTCGACGGAGTCACCGAGCCGGCGCATCTGCCCGAGGATCGCGCCGCCGGACTCGGCCTTCCACTGCCAGACCCGCTCGACGAACTTCTCCCGGCCCAGGTCGTGCCGCGACAGGCCTTCGGCGGCGAGCTGACGCTCGACCACGTTTTGCGTGGCGATGCCCGCGTGGTCCATGCCCGGCAGCCACAGTGCCTCGTAGCCCTGCATCCGCCGACGGCGCACGAGCGTGTCCTGGATCGTGTGGTCGAGGGCGTGGCCGACGTGCAGGGAACCGGTCACGTTTGGCGGGGGGATGACGATCGTGAAAGGGGGCTTGTCGCTGCTCGCGTCGGCCCGGAAGTGACCCGCCGATACCCAGCCCTCATACCGACGCCCCTCTACGTCGCCCGGCTGGTACTGGGCGGACAACGTCGGTGCATCGGTGCGGGTCTGCGGTGTCTCGGTCACCCTGAGAGTCTACGGAGTGGCTCGCGGCACGTGGCGTGCGCCACCCGCCGTTTCGGTACGGTGGCCTGTGTGCATCCCGAGCCTGTAGACGTGACGCCGCCACCTGATCCCCCGTCGCCTTCCTCTTCGCGTTCGCCTTCGCGTAAGCGGAAAATCGTGCTCGGCTCGCTGCTCGCCGTCGCCTTGGCCGGCGGTGCGGTGGCTGGCGTCGCCGGCTGGCGGATCCTCCAGCAGAAGGACGCCAAACTCACGACCCCTGACGAGGTCGCGGGGTTGCGGCTCGACCGCAGCGAGCGCGCCGCTTCCACGGCCGATTATCTGCGTACCGCCATAGGCGCCCAGATCGACTTGGACGAGAGCATGGGAGCCGTGTATGCCGACCCGGCCGCGGCCGATCGCAGCGTGCTCATCTTCGGCGGCACGACGCTACTGCTCTCACCCGAACGCGACCTCGACAGCCTCTTCGACGTGCTCTCCGACGACACCGGAAAGGTCGACGGGCTCAAGGGCGTCGACGCCGGCGACCTGGGCGGCGTGATGAAATGCGGCACCAGCGCCTCGCCCGAAGGCGACATGCCGGTGTGCGGCTGGGCCGACCACGGCAGCGTCGCCATAGCGATGTTTCCGGGCCGCTCGATCGACGACTCCGCCGCGCTGCTGCGCGACATTCGCGAGGGCATTCAGAAGCGCTGAAACGCGTTGAGGCCACCCCCGAAGGGGTGGCCTCAAACGTGAAAGATGTCCGGCGGTGTCCTACTCTCCCACACCCTCCCGAGTGCAGTACCATCGGCGCTGGAA
>NZ_JAIBNX010000318.1 GCF_026130045.1 Micromonospora sp. CPCC 205371 | reverse complement strand
GATCAAGGGCAAATGCACGCGGTTCGATCTCTTTTTCGCGTGCCTTTGCCCTTGATCGATGCGATTCTCCTTGATCGGCGTCCCTCGTCCCGCGCGATCTTCCTTGATCGGCGCGCGCCGCTGGGCGCGCCTGCGAGCGCGCCGCTCGGGCGACCGATGCGCTGGAGAGATCGTCTCTAGGACTTTGAGGTGGCTTCGTCGTCGCCAGCCAGGGCGGCGCGAAGCCGCTCCTTCTCTGCCTTGCGTCGCTCCGCGGCCGTTGCCATCTGACCGGCCATCTGGTCACGCCAGCCGCGCAGCAGGACGAACGAGAGACCGGCGGAAGCCAGCAGAGCAATCATGATCTTCACGAAGATGTCGAGATCCAGCGGCCACAGGGCCGCCAGAATCACCACGAACAGGCCGATCCGACCCAACGTGTACTTGATCGCGGGACTCATGGCCTTTCCTTACCCGGCCCGGTGGACCAACCACCGGACGCCGTAGAACCAGATCAACGCGTACGCCAGCGCGAAAGCGGCCGCCGCGGCGACACCCGACCAGAGCGGACCCGCGCCACTGATCACTCCGGCCACCAGCAGGCCCAGCGTGACACCGATCGCGGCGCCCACAAGCGCGGCCGCGATCCGGGCAGGGCCGCCCGCCCAGGCGCGGAACTCCTCGACAAAGATCCACACCGGCAGGATGACCGCCAGCCAACCGCTGGCCTCGCCGAAGTCGCCGAGGTCGAGCAGGGAGAAGACACCGTCGAAGACGACCAGCGCGAGTACGCCAATCACCAGGCCGGCGAGCGCCAGGCCCAACAGGTCGGTGATGGCGACGATGCGCCCGTCGGCGTCGCGCCTGGGGAAGCTGCTCTGCGCTTCAGTCATGACCCCATGAGCGTACGTGAGGCCGTAGACGATCTATCCCAAGGGATCGGAGCGGAGCGCGATCAAGGACCATTGCATCGATCAAGGGCAAACGCACGCGGAAAAGAGATCAAAGCACGTGCATTTGCCCTTGATCGGCGCCAGGGGCCCGCGCGCGGCGGGCGGTTCACCAGGAGCCGGCCGTGGGGCCGGCCGAGCCGCCGCGGCGGCGGAGGTACTTCTCGAACTCCTGGGCGATCTCATCGCCGGTCAGCGGTTGAATCCCCGCGTCGCCGACCCGCTCCTCCAGCTCGCGCACGTACTCGCCCAGCTCCGCGTCCTGCTCGGCGGCCGTGCGCACCCGCTGCTCCCACTCGGCGGCCTCCTCGGCGAGGTCGGCCATCGGCACCGGCAGGTCGAGCACGTCTTCGATGCGGTGCAGCAGCGCCTGCGTCGCCTTGGGGCAGGGCGGGTTGTTGGCGTAATGGGGCACGTGTACCCAAAATGACACGGCGTCGACCTCGGCGGTCGTGCACGCGTCCTGGAGCACCCCGACGATCCCGGTCGGCCCGTCGTACCGGGTCGGCGTCAGCTGGTACCGCTCGGCGGACGTCTTGTCGGACGCCGTGCCGCTGATCGGCAGGGGCCGGGTGTAGGGCACGTCGGCGAGCAGCGCGCCGAGCAGCACGACCCGGTTGACCTCGAGGCTGTGGCAGATCTCCAGCACCTGCTCGCAGAACGTGCGCCAGCGCATGCTCGGCTCGATGCCACGGATGAGCACGACGTCACGGTCGGTGCCGGGCGGGCTGGCCACCATGAAACGGGTGGTCGGCCACTCGATGCGGCGCGTCTCGCCCTCGGCCATCGTGATCGTGGGACGGCTCACCTGGAAGTCGTAGAAGTCCTCCGGATCGAGGGCTGCCACCTGGCGCGCTTCCCACACCTGCTCCAGATGCTCGACCGCGGCCGTGGAAGCGTCGGCCGCGTCGTTCCATCCCTCGAACGCGGCGATCGCCACGGGGGATCGCAGCACCGGCAACCCGTCAAACTCGGTCACGAAAGCCAGCCTACGTTGCCGAGCCGACCTGGGCCCGGTGGCCAAGCCTGCCGGGCGGGTCGCGAAGCCGGGTGGGTGGGCCCAGCGGCCGAGTCGGGAACGATAGCCTTGGTCCGTGCCGACTTCGTTGATCGACGCCCTAGCCAACCGCATCCTCATCGCCGACGGCGCGATGGGCACCATGCTGCAAGCCGCTGACCTGGACGTCGACGACGACTTCCAGGGTCTTGAGGGCTGCAACGAGGTGCTCAACGTGACCCGTCCGGACGTTGTCCGGGGGGTGCACGAGGCATACCTGGAGGCCGGCGCCGACTGCGTCGAGACGAACACGTTCGGCACCAACCTCGCGGCGCTCGGTGAATATGACATCCCGCATCGCATCCGCGAGCTGGCCGAGGCGGGCGCCCGCATCGCCCGCGAGGCGGCCGACCGGTGGACGACGCCCGACCGGCCGCGGTACGTGCTCGGCTCGATCGGCCCCGGCACCAAGCTGCCGACGCTGGGCCACGCTCCGTACGCCGCGCTCCGCGACGCGTACCAGGAAAACGCCGCCGGCCTGATCGTCGGTGGCGCCGACGCGCTGATCGTCGAGACCTGCCAAGACCTGCTCCAGACCAAGGCCGCCGTGATCGGCTCCCGTCGGGCGATGGCCGACATCGGCCGCACGGTGCCGCTGATCTGCCACGTCACCGTCGAGACCACCGGCACGATGCTGCTGGGCAGCGAGATCGGCGCCGCGCTGACCGCGCTGGAGCCGCTGGGCATCGACCTGGTCGGGCTGAACTGCGCCACCGGGCCGGCCGAGATGACCGAGCATCTGCGGTACCTGTCGCGGCACGCCCGTGTGCCGCTGTCGGTGATGCCGAACGCGGGCCTGCCGGAGCTGACCGCCGACGGCGCCCGATACCCGTTGACCCCGGACGAGCTGGCGGAGGCCCTCGACCGGTTCGTCAACGAGTACGGCGTCTCCCTGATCGGAGGCTGCTGCGGCACGACGCCCGCGCACATCCGGGCGGTCTCCGACCGGTTGCGCGGCGCGGCCGCGGGCCCGCGCGCCCCCGAGGTCGACCCCGGCGTGGCCTCGCTGTACCACCACGTGCCGTTCGCCCAGGACGCGAGCGTGCTGATGGTCGGCGAGCGCACCAACGCCAACGGTTCGAAGGCGTTCCGCGAGGCGATGCTGGCCGGCGACTACCAGGCGTGCGTCGAGATCGCCCGCAGCCAGGCCCGCGACGGCTCGCACCTGCTCGACCTCTGCATCGACTACGTGGGCCGCGACGGCGCGCAAGACATGCGCGAGCTCGCGGGCCGGTTCGCCACCGCCTCCACGCTGCCGATCATGCTCGACTCCACCGAGCCCAACGTGATCGAGGCCGGCCTCGAGATGCTCGGCGGCCGCTGCGTGGTCAACTCGGTCAACTTCGAAGACGGCGACGGCCCCGGGTCGCGCTATGCCCGGGTGATGCCGATCGTCAAGGAGCACGGCGCCGCCGTGGTCGCGCTGACCATCGACGAGGAGGGCCAGGCGCGCACCGCCGAGTGGAAGGTCCGCGTCGCCTCCCGCCTCATCGACGACCTGACCGGCCGCTGGGGCCTGTCGGTGTCGGACATCCTGGTCGACTGCCTGACGTTTCCGATCTCGACCGGCCAGGAGGAGACCCGCCGCGACGCCATCGAGACGATCGAGGCGATCCGCCAGATCGCCCGCCGGTACCCGGGCATCAACTTCACGCTCGGCATCTCCAACGTGTCGTTCGGCCTCAACGCGGCCGCCCGCCAGGTGCTCAACTCGGTGTTCCTGCACGAGTGCGTGCAGGCCGGCCTGACCAGCGCGATCGTGCACGCCAGCAAGATCCTGCCGATGTCGAAGATCCCCGACGAGCAGCGCGAGGTCGCCCTCGACCTGGTCTACGACCGCCGCCGCGAAGGCTACGACCCGCTACAGCGCTTCATCGACCTGTTCGAGGGCGTCGACGCGGCGTCCGCCCGGGCGTCGCGGGCCGAGGAACTGGCCGCCCTGCCCCTCGACGAGCGCCTCAAGCGCCGCATCATCGACGGCGAGCGCAACGGCCTGGAAGCCGACCTCGATCTTGCTCTGGCGGAGCGCTCCGCCCTGTCGATCATCAACGACATCCTGCTCGAAGGCATGAAGGTCGTCGGCGAGCTCTTCGGCTCGGGCCAGATGCAGCTGCCCTTCGTGCTCCAGGCGGCCGAGGTCTAGAACCCCTCGGTGGCCTACCTCGAACCGCACATGGACAAGGCCGACGACGACGGCGGCAAGGGCCGCATCGTGCTGGCCACGGTGCGCGGCGACGTGCACGACATCGGCAAGAACCTGGTCGACATCATCCTGTCCAACAACGGCTACGAGGTCGTCAACATCGGCATCAAGCAGCCGATCAACGCGATCCTCGACGCCGCCGAGCAGCACAACGCCGACGCGATCGGCATGTCCGGCCTGCTCGTCAAGAGCACGGTCATCATGAAGGAAAACCTCCAGGAGATGGCCACCCGCGGCGTCGCCGACCGCTGGCCGGTGCTGCTGGGCGGCGCCGCGCTCACCCGCGCGTACGTCGAGGACGACCTGCGGTCGATGTTCTCCGGCGAGGTGCACTACGCGCGCGACGCGTTCGAGGGCCTGCCGCTCATGGAGCGCGTCTTGGCCGCGAAGCGCGGCGGGGCCCCGGTGGCCGACCCCGCGCGCGAAGCGCCGCTCGCCGCGCGGCGAGCGCGGCGCGAACGCCAGCGGGCCATCGTCAGCGAGTCACTGCCCGACCTCCATGATTCGTCGGTACGGTCAGACGTGGCGACGGATGTCGATGTACCGACGCCGCCGTTCTTCGGCACCCGAGTGATCCGCGGCATCCCGCTGGCCGACTATTCGGCGCTGCTCGACGAGCGGGCCACCTTCCTCGGGCAGTGGGGCCTGCGCGGCAGCCGCGGCGGCACCGGACCGTCCTATGAGGAGCTCGTCGAGACCGAGGGCCGGCCGCGCCTGCGGTACTGGCTCGACCGCCTGATCTCCGACAAGGTCCTCGAAGCGGCCGTGGTCTACGGCTACTTCCCGGCATACTCGGAGGGCAACGACCTGGTCGTGCTCGACGAAAACGGGCACGCCGAGCGGGCTCGGTTCACGTTCCCGCGGCAGCGCCAAGAGCGGCGCCTGTGCCTGGCCGACTTCTTCAAGCCCCGCGGCTCCTCCCTTGATGTCGTCGCCCTGCAACTCGTCACCATCGGCCACCCGGTCAGCGAGTACACGGCGAAGATGTTCGCCCGCAACGAATACCGCGACTATCTTGAGGTGCACGGCCTGTCCGTCCAGCTCACCGAGGCCCTGGCCGAGTACTGGCACAAGCGCGTCCGCGCCGAGCTGGTACTGCCGGGCGGCGGCACCGTCGCCGACACCGACCCGACCGACCTGGCCGGCCTGCTGCGCACCGAATACCGCGGCTGCCGGTACGCGTTCGGCTACCCGGCCTGCCCCGACCTCGAAGACCGGGCGAAGATCGTCGACCTGCTCGGCGCCGACCGGATCGGCGTACAGCTGTCGGAGGAGTTCCAGCTCGTCCCCGAGCAAGCCACCGACGCGATCGTCGTCCACCACCCCGAAGCCAACTACTTCAACGCCAAGTAGCGCCCCCGCACGGCGCTTCCGCACCGCGCGCCTGCGCGCCTCGCCTCGCCTCGCCTCGCCGATCAAGGGCGAATGCACGTGCTTTGATCTCAAAACCACGTGTTTTTGCCCTTGATCGATGAGAATGGCCTTGATCGGCGGACCCGTGGTCCCTCGGTCGCGCGTATCTTCGCCTCCCCTCGCCCGCCGGGCCGATCCGGAAGCGCTGGGCCGCCAGTACCGGGACGTACGTCGTGGTGCAGGAGCGGGACCGAGCATGTACGGGCGGAGCCCCGCGACGCTGCACCGTTTCTGCGCGTGCCGTTTCTGGGTAGAGGACTAGCCATGCGACCGTGGACGAGACTCGCGATGCTGCCGGCCGCCCTGCTCACCGTCGTGCTGCTCGCCTCCGGGTGTCTCGTCGAGCCTTCCGAGGACCCGGGCGCCGCGCCAGATCCGTCGCCCGGCTCGACGATCCCGGGCGAGCAGGAAGACGGCACGATGAGCATCGACGAGTTCCAGCGCGACATCCAGGGCGCCGTCGAGGTGGCCGAGGCCTACTGGGAGGAGCGTGTCGAAGGCTTCCAGCCGGTCCGGCGAATCATCGCGTACCAGCGCGACGGCGAGGTGGAGTGCGGCGGCGAGCCGCTGACCCGCAACAACGCCGCCTATTGCTCCGCTGGCGACTTCATCGCGTACGACGTCAACTGGGCGGTGGCCGCCTTCCGCCAGATCGGCGACGCGTTCATCTTCTTCCTCCTCGGCCACGAGTACGCCCACGGCATCCAGGTGCGCCTCGGCATCCAGTACCGCTTCACGATCCAGCAGGAGCTCCAAGCCGACTGCATGGCCGGCGCGTACATGGGCGACTCCGTCCGCGCGAAGGCCCTGCGCCTCGACGACGGCGACGCCGACGAACTCCAGAAGGGCCTGCTGGCGGTTGGCGACGACCCGGGGCAGCCGTGGTTCGCGCCGGGTGCGCACGGCACCGCCGAGCAGCGCACCGACTCGTTCTTCAGCGGCTACCAGGAGTCCCTGGACGCGTGCAGCCTGGGCTGACCGCTTTGCGCGCGCTGGGGTGAGGTGGCGGGGTTGGGGCGCTGGCGCGGATGTCGTACGCATCGTCGCGGCACGGGTCTCGCGGAGGTGGCATGCGACGGGCTCCGAACGCGCACGGCGCGCCGGCGGGCAAAGGCCGCCATAGTCCGCGCCACAGTCCGCGAGCCTTCCGGCGTTGACACGGCGCCGAACTCAACGGCGTCGATCAAGGGCGATCGCATCGATCAAGGGCGAATGCACGCGGAAATGAGATCGAACCACGTGCATTCGCCCTTGATC
>NZ_JAIBNX010000317.1 GCF_026130045.1 Micromonospora sp. CPCC 205371 | reverse complement strand
CGAGGGGGGGGGGGGCGGCGCGCCCCGCCGGGCGAAAGGAGCGGCCCTTGGGGCGCGGCCGGGGGCGGGCCACCTCAGGGTGGCCGGCGCCGATGGTGCGGGCCGCCCCGCCCTCGCCGCCGACGCTGCCGAGCGCCTTGACGGCCAGCTTGACCGCGTCGGCGAGCGACGAGTCGCCCTGGTGCGCCTCCTTGAGCACGGTGGAGATGGCCTCGGACTGGCCGCCCATCGCCATCGAGCCGGGCTCGTCCTGCACCGAGCCGTCGTAGGTGATGCGGTAGAGCTCGTCGGCCTCTGGGGTGGCGCCCACCTCGGCGACGCAGATCTCGACCTCGTACGCCTTCATCTGCTCGGTAAAGATGGCGCCGAGGGCGTGGGCGTACGCGTTGGCGATGGCACGCCCGGTGACGTCGCGCCGGTCGTAGCTGTAGCCGTTGAGGTCGGCCATGCGCACGCCGGCCCGGCGAAGGTTTTCGAACTCGTTGTAGCGCCCGACGGCGGCGAAGCCGATGCGGTCGTAGATCTCGCTGACCTTGCGCAGGGAGGTCAGGTTTTCGGCGACGAACAGCACCCCGCCCTCGTAGGTCAGCGCGACGGCGCTGCGACCCCGGGCGATGCCCTTGCGGGCGTATTCCGAGCGGTCGCGCATGATCTGCTCGGGGGAGGCGTAGAACTGCATGGCCACGGCGGGCTGCTCTCCTTCGACCTAGGTGGGCTGGGCCTGATGGGCGGGGCTCAGCCGCCGATGTTTTCCATGCGGCGGGCGACGACGGCCTCGGCGATGGCTGCCGTCTCCTCGTCGGTGAGGCGGCGGGTGCCCTCGGCGGTCGCCGTCATCACCACTGGGTAGATCTTGCGGGTCAGGTCGGGGCCGCCGGTGGCGGTGTCGTCGTCGGCGGCGTCGTAGAGCGCCTCGATGCCCAGCGTGATGGCGTCGTCGACGGACAGGCCGGGCCGGTACCGCTTCTTGAGCGCGGCCTTGGCGAAGAGCGAGCCGGAGCCGATGCCGTCGTAGCCGGTCTCCTCGTAGATGCCGCCCGCGATGTCGAAGCTCCAGATGCGCCCGGCCTTGGCCGGGTCGCTGGCGCCCAGGTCGAAGCCGCCGAAGATCGGCACGACGGCGAGGCCCTGGAGGGCGGCGCCCAGGTTGTTGCGGATCATGGTGGCGAGGCGGTTGGCCTTGCCCTCCAGCGAGAGCATGACGCCCTCGATCTTTTCGTAGTGCTCGAGCTCGACCTGGAACAGCCGGATCAGCTCGATGCCCACGCCCGCGGTGCCGGCCATGCCGACCAGCGAGTACGGGTCGGCGGGGTGCACCTTTTCGATGTCGCGGCTCGCGATGAGGTTGCCAGCGGTGGCGCGCCGGTCACCAGCCATGACGACGCCACCGTCGCAGACGATGGTCACGACGGTGGTGGCGTGCGCGGACGCGAGCTCGGCCGAGTAGCCGGGGGGCAGCGGTCGGCGGCCAGGAAGCATCTCAGGTGCCGCGACGCTCAGGAACTGCGTGAAGGAGGAAGTCGCCGGGGAGGTGAAGAAGTCCGGTATCCGGCCGGACGGATCGAAACCCGCTGCCACGTGGTTCCCTTCGGTCTAGGTGATCGCCTTGGCAAGATACCCGGGACGCCCGTCGCCTGGACGGCAGGCCTCCCCACCGCCCAGAAACGGACTTTTAGCTCATTGTCCGCCTTTTTGCACGTAGCCTCGGACGAACTCTTCCGCGTTCTCCTCCAGGACGGAGTCGATCTCGTCGAGGAGGTCGTCGACGTCCTCGGTGATCTCCGCGTGCCGCTCGGCAACCTCGGGGTCGACCTCGGGCGCGACCTCTTCGACCTCTTGGTCGCGGCGGGCCTTACCGGACTGGGACTGACCGCCGGAGTCACGGGTAGCCATATGTGCCCCTCCTCAACATCGCTTGCAGAAAACGTACCTCGCCGGTGCGACGAAAACGCAGCGACATTCAGCTCCCGCCGGTGATGGCCTCCAGGAGATCCTTCGCGCTGGGGCACTTGTCGAACAGCGCGCCCACGTGCTTGCGGGTGCCGCGCTCGGGCTCCATCATCGGCACCCGGACGAGTGACTCCCGCCCGACGTCGAAAATGACCGAGTCCCAGCTGGCCGCGACCACCTCGGACGCGTACTGGGCGAGGCACCGGCCGCGGAAGTACGCCCGGGTGTCCTCGGGCGGCTCGACCATGGCGGCGCGGGTCTGCTCGTCGGGCAGCAGGGTCTGCATCGAGCCGCGGGCGACCAGCCGGTGGTACAGGCCCTTCTCGGGGCGCACGTCCGAGTACTGCAGGTCGACGAGCTGGAGCTTGTGCGAGGCCCAGCCCAGCTTCTCCCGCTCGCGGTAGCCCTCGAGCAGCCGCAGCTTCGCCACCCAGTCGAGCTCGTCGGCGCAGAGCATCGGGTCGCGGCCGAGCTTGTCGAGCATGGCCTCCCAGCGGGCCAGGATGTCGACCGTAGGCCCGTCGGCGTCGGCGCCGTACCGCTCATCCACAAAGGACTTAGCGCGCTCGTAGTACGCCCACTGCAGGTCGAGGGCGGTGAGGCGGCGACCGTCGCGCAGCCGCATGAGGTGCTTCAAGGCCGGGTCGTGGCTGACCGCCTTGAGCTCCGAGACCGGGTCGGCGATGCCCAGGTCGGGCGTGAGCACCTTCTCCTCGATCATCGTGAGCACCAGCGCGGTCGTGCCCACCTTGAGGTACGTGGAGATCTCGGAGAGGTTGGCGTCGCCGATGATGACGTGCAGCCGCCGGTACTTGTCGGCGTCGGCGTGCGGCTCGTCGCGGGTGTTGATGATTGGCCGCTTGAGCGTGGTCTCCAGGCCCACCTCGACCTCGAAGAAGTCGGCTCGCTGCGAGATCTGGAACCCTGGCTGCGACCCGTCTTGCCCGATGCCCACCCGGCCGGCGCCGCAGACGATCTGCCGCGTAACGAAGAACGGTGTCAGATACGCGACGATGTCGGCGAACGGCGTCTGCCGGCGCATCAGGTAGTTCTCGTGGGCGCCGTAGCTCGCGCCCTTGTTGTCGGTGTTGTTCTTGTACAGGTGGATCGGGTGGGTGCCCGGGATCGTCGCCGCGCGGCGGGAGGCCTCGGCCATCACCCGCTCGCCAGCCTTGTCCCAGCGCACCAGGTCGAGCGGGTTGGTGACCTCGGGCGTCGAGTACTCAGGGTGGGCGTGGTCGACGTAGAGCCGAGCGCCGTTGGTGAGTATGACGTTGGCCAGACCGAGGTCTTCGTCGGCGAGCGCCTCCGCCGGGTCGTACGCCGCGCCCGAGTACGTGAAGCCGCGTGCGTCGCGCAGCGGCGACTCCTCCTCGTAGTCCCACCGTGCCCGGCCGCCGCGCGTCAACTCTGGACGCGCCCCGTAAGCGTTGACCACCTGCGATGAGGTGACCATCGGGTTGGCTCCGGGCTGGCCGGGCACCGAGATGCCATATTCGACCTCGGTTCCCATGATCCGCCGAACACTCATGCCTCGCCCTACCTCACTGCCCGGGCGCCGCACCCCGCGCGCCACCCGTCGAGCGTAGTCCGCCGGGCACGCTCCGCGCCGCGAGCCACCCCCACCAATAAGGCTTCGCCCGGCGCTTGCCGGAACGTCACCGGGGGTTCGCCGGGGCCAGGCATCATGCAGCGGCTGCGGTAGCAGTACCAAATCTAGGAGCGACGGTGAGCGAGCTGACGATGACGCGGCCTGCGGCGGAGGCTGATCCGGATGCGCCGGAACGGCGCCTCCGGAGTCCGATGCTGTGGGGCGCGCTCGCCGTCTTCGCCGCGACGGCCACGGCCATGATCTGGACGTACGCGTCGACGCATCAAATTTTTCCCGATAGCCAGTGGTACCTGATCTATACGTACCGGATGCTCGGCGAGGACCGCGCCGGCTCCGAACGGATCGTGCTCGACTACGTCCGCGACCACGGCACGTTCAAGCCCTACGACTATCTGTGGGCCTCGAAACCGTTCACCCTCAGCTACCGGCCCAGGATGCTGCTTCCGGTGCTCTCCGTGCCGTTCGTGGCGCTGTTCGGGCCCGGTGGCATCGTGGTAGTGCCCGGCATCGCGTTCGTGGTGGCGATGCTGCTGATCTACCGGTTCGCGACGGGGCACGCGTCGGTGCCGGCCGCGACCGCGGCGAGCATCCTGGCGGTGGCGTCGCCGCTCGTCGCGAAGTGGTGCGTCGGCGGGCTCACCGACTCGCTGGCGCTCCTGCTGCACACCGCGATGCTCCTGCTGCTGCCCTGGCGCAAGCCGGTCACCAAGTGGACGGTCGCGGGGCTGGCTGTGGTCACGTTCCTGACGGCGACGACGCGGACCATCACCCCGTACACGGTGGCGACCGTCGCGGCGGTCTGGTGTTGGGCGATGCTGGGCCAGCGCGAACGCTGGCGTTCGTGGACCCTCGCGGCCGCGGGCGCCGCGGCCGGCGTCGTGGCCGGGGCGGTCTGGAGCAAGCTGATGAGCGCGCCGCTGAACAGCCGCGACCACTTCAAGAGCCTGACGGCGGGACAGGCCCGCACGTTCGATGAGGCGATTCCTTGGTACCGGGAGAACCTCCCGACCGCGCTGGGGCGCGAGGTGACCGTGGTGCTGTCGAGCTGGCCGCTGGTGCTGCTGATCGTGCTGTCGCTGCTGGCGTGCGTGGTCGCGTGGCGCACGGTGGTGCCGTGGCTGGTGGCGTCCGCGTGGGTCGGCGCCGCGGGCATCTTCCTGGTGGCGCCGTTCATGACCATGTTCCGGTACGAGATACCTGTGCTGCCGGCCCTGGTGGTGGCCGCAGCGGTCTTCGCGGACCGCTTAGTAGCTCAGACCATGGCCGTACGGGAATAGCGGGCGCTTACCGTCCCCTTTGTTGACCGGCTGCTGGTCCTTCGTTGCCGGCCACGACACCGGAAGCTTGCCGGTCGGCTTGGCGATGCCGAAGAGCACGTCGGCGACGCCACCCCCTTCGCTGCCCGGCAGCCACGCGGCGAGCAGTGCCTGGCTATCCGGGACGGCGAGCGGCCGGCCCGACACCAGGACCACGACGACCGGGACATTCGCCCTTTTCAGGCTTGCGAGGAGGTCGGTGTCGGCCTGGTCGAGGCTGAGCCCTTCCGGACGATCCCCTTCATACTCCGCGTACGGCGTCTCACCCACCACGGCCACGGCGACGTCGTACGAGCCGTCGATGCCCTGCCCGTCGCGGTCGTACGTGACGTTCTTCGCCACCTCCTTGATGCCCGCCAGGATCGTGGTGCCCGGCGTGATCGGGCCCGATTTGCCCTGCCAGGTGATGGTCCAGCCGCCGCTCTGGTTGCCGATGTCGTCGGCGTTCTTCCCCGCGACGAAGATCTTGCTGTCGTTCTTCAGCGGCAGGATGTTTCCGTCGTTCTTGAGCAGCACCTGCGACTGCCGCACGGCCTGCCGCGCGAGAGCCCGGTGCTCCGGGGTGCCGACCGGTGCTCGTTCCGCGTACGGGCGCTCGAACAGGCCCAGCTCGAGCTTCTTCGCCAGGATGCGACGGTTGGCGTCGTCGATCCGCTCCATGGGCACGCGGCCCGCTTCCACCTCGGCGGTGAGCAGCCGCGTGAACTGCCGGTAGTCCTCCGGCACCATCATCATGTCGATGCCGGCGTTGACGCCCTGCCTCACCTCTTCGCCGGTGAACCCGCGCGCGCCGTCGATCTGATCGATGCCAGCCCAGTCCGAGACCACGAACCCGGTGAACCCCAACTCGCCCTTGAGCAGGTCGGTGACGAGGTACTTGTGGCCGTGCACCTTCTGGCCGTTCCACGAACTGAACGACACCATGACCGAGCCGACTCCCTTGCGCACCGCTTCGGCGAACGGCGGCAGGTGGAGCCTCCTCAGGTCCTCTTCGCTTACTTTCGTATCCCCTTGGTCATCGCCGCCCTCGGTGCCGCCGTCGCCGATGTAGTGCTTGGCGGTGGCGAGCACGTTCTGGCCCTGCAACCCGACGATGTAGCTGGTCATCGCGGTCGCGATCTCCGGCTCCTCGCCGAACGACTCGTACGTGCGGCCCCAGCGGTCGTCGCGGGCCACGCAGAGGCAGGGCGCGAAGTTCCAGTCCAGGCCCGTGGCGGCCACCTCGTCGGCGGTGGCCCGCCCGATCTGCTCCACCAGGGCCGGGTCGCGGGTCGCGCCGAGGCCGATATTGTGCGGAAATATGGTGGCACCGCGGACGTTGTTGTGGCCGTGCACCGCGTCGACCCCGTAGATGATCGGGATTTTCCACTCACCGCCGAGCGCGGCTCGCTGGAACGTGTCGTACATGTCCGCCCAGCCCTCGGCTTCGGGGTTGGGTGGGGCCGACCCGCCACCAGACAGCACCGACCCAATCCCATACTCGGCCAGCACACTCGGATCGTCCGCGACGGCCGAGCGGTCGACCTGGGTCATCTGCCCGACTTTGTCGGCGAGGCTCATCCGGCCCAGCAGGTCGTCGACGCGCTCCGCGACCGGGCGGGTGGCATCCTGGTACAGCAGTGTTTCCGCGGCCCCATCATCCCCGCTGGCGGCTACGGCGACGGCGGTGGCTGTCGCGGCGACGACGACGGCCACGATGGTCCCGACGAGCACTTTCCGCATGCATACGCATACTAGGCGCCAGCGACGACCGTCACTGCCCCGATGCGCTCATCCCCCTTTTTGCGCCGATCAAGGGCGAATGCACGTGGTTGGATCTCCTTTTCGCGTGCGTTTGGCCTTGATCGCTGCGTGTGGCCTTGATCGACGTGCGCACGGCCGCGGGTGGGCGCGGGTCCCGGCGCGAGGCGATGGCGCGATCGGGGCGTGGGGCCCCGGCGCGAGGCGGCAGCGCGATCGGGGCTGGGCATGCCCCCGAAGGCGGGGCCCGATTCACGGTCACGCTGCCCTCTTACGAAACCCG
>NZ_JAIBNX010000316.1:4503-6903 GCF_026130045.1 Micromonospora sp. CPCC 205371 | reverse complement strand
GCCGGGCCGCGGGGAGCGCGGGGCCGCCGGGCCGCGGGGAGCGCGGGGCCGCCGGGCCGCGGGGAGCGCGAAGAGGCGCGGAGAGGCGCGGGGCGCGGGCGTTATGTGGACCAGCGGGCGGCTAGTTCCTCGGGGCGGGGTGGGGGGCCGGGGAGGTCGCCGCGGCCGGGGTGGCGGAGCGCTTCCAGGATCAGGGCTAGATATCGGTGGCGGAGCTCCGCCGTGCGCTGGTCGTCGCCGAGGCGCACCGACGCTATCTGCTCCAGGATGAGCCCGACGTCGGCGACCTCGATGTCGTCGCGCAGGGCGCCGGCCTCGCGTACGCGCCCGATCAGACGGTGGTTGAGCTCGTCGGCGTGCACCGCGTCGCGGTACAGCTGCTCATTTGGTGTGAATGTGCCGGCCAGCCGGATGGTCAGCGACGTGGAGCCGGCATCGGCGACGCGGCGCATGAAGCCGGCGAACGCTGGCCAGGCGTCGCCGCCGGCGTCGAGGTCGTCGACCGCGGCTTGCGCGGCGGCGATATATGCGGCCAGGCCGTCGGAGCAGAGCTTGCGCAGCAGCTCCTCCTTGCTCGGGTACCGCCGGTAGAGCGCGCTGATCCCGACGCCGGCCCGCTCCGCGACGGCAGCGATGGGGGCGCCGGGGTCGTCGAGGAACACCGCCCGCGCGGCCTTGAGGATGACCTCGTCGTTGCGTGCGGCCTGCGCCTTCCGGCCGCTCAGGGGCTTCGTCATGACCCCAGCATACAGCGGAACGAAAAATTCTGTTCCGTAAGTCTTGGAACGGACCATTCCGCTCTGCTAATGTGAGAACAGAACGATCCGTTCCGCAAGAAACCGCAGGTAGGGGAGATAGTCATGAGAGCCAAGAGCCCGTGGGTGGGACTGTTCGCCATCCTGGCCGCCACGTTGATGAACCTGCTGGACTCGACAATCGTCAACGTCGCCGCCCCGGCCATCCACGCCGAGCTCGGCGGCTCATACACCGCGCTCCAGTGGATCGCCGCCGGCTACACGCTCGCCCTGGCCGTCGGTCTGCTGACCGGTGGGCGGCTCGGTGACATGTTCGGGCGCAAGCGGATGCTGATGATCGGCATAGTCGGGTTCGTCGCCGCGTCGGTCGTGGCCGCGGCCACCCCGACGATCGAGACGCTGATCGTCGCGCGGATCGTGCAGGGGCTCTTCGGCGCGGTGATGATCCCGCAGGGCTTCGGGCTGATCCGTGACCTGTTCCCGCCGGAGCAGATGGGCAAGGCGTTCGGCATCTTCGGTCCGATGATCGGCCTCGCCACCATCCTCGGCCCGGTGGTCGCGGGCGTGCTGGTCGACGCCGACGTGTTCGGCACCGGGTGGCGCATGATCTTCGCGATCAACCTGCCGCTGGGGGCGTTCGCGCTGATCGCCGGCCGGATCGCGCTGCCGGACGCGGCGCCCGGCCAGGTCTCCAGCCGCCCGCGCACCCTCGACCTGCCCGGCGTCGTGCTCGCCGCCATCGCGATGTTCGCCCTGGTCTTCCCGCTGGTGCAGGGCCGCGAGTTGGGCTGGCCGGCCTGGTCGCTGGCGCTGCTGGTCGCGTCGGTTCCGCTGGTCGGTGGCTTCGTCGTGTACCAGATCCGCCGCCGCCGTTCCGGTGCCACCCCGCTGGTCGAGCTGAGCGTGTTCGCCAAGCGGTCGTACGCCTCCGGCGTCGCCTTCGTGGTCGTCTTCTTCGGCGCGATCGTCGGCTTCTCGCTCGCGGTTGGCCTGTTCCTGCAGCTCGGCCTCGGCTACAGCCCCACCCGCGCCAGCATGACGATGGCCGCCTGGGCGGTCGGCGCGTTCCTCGGCTCCGGGTTCAGCGCGGGCTCGGCTGCCAAGCTCGGCCGTCGCATCCTCCACCTGGGGCTGGCCATCATGACGGTGGGCACCGTGGGCGTGTACGTGGTCTTCGAACGGTACGGCGCCGAGATCGGCACCTGGACGCTGACCGGGCCGCTGTTCGTCTTCGGGCTGGGCATGGGCATGATCTTCGTGCCGCTGTTCGGCATCATCATGGGCGACATCGAGGACCGCGAGGTCGGCTCGGCCTCCGGCATGCTCGAGTCGATCCAGCAGCTCGGCGCCTCCATCGGCGTGGCGGTGCTCGGCACGGTGTTCTTCGGAATCGCCCGGCCGACCGAGCACGGGATGCTCGACGCCGGCACCCCCGCCGACGCCGCCACGGCGGTCACGCTGCTGACCATCGTGCTCTCCATGGCGGCGTTCGGGCTCGGGTTCCTGCTGCCGCGCAAGGCGCGCGCGGTACACGCTGAAAAGGCCCACGAGCCCGAGCTGGCGCTCGTAGCTTGAGAACCGCGGACGTCCGAGGCCGCCGGCCCATGGCGCCCGGCCCAGCGCCCGCCTGGTCTTCTCCCGGGGT
>NZ_JAIBNX010000316.1:0-4493 GCF_026130045.1 Micromonospora sp. CPCC 205371 | reverse complement strand
CGGCCCGCCCCGACCCCCGGCCCCACGGGCGCCGGCCTCACCGCCGTCTTGCTCATCAGCGTGTACCGGCGGAGCAGCGGCCACGCGAGGATGACCACGACGGCGGTGTAGATGATGTACGAGACGGGGCCGCCGAGCAGGCCGGACAGGTCGCCACCGGAGAGCTGCAGCGCCATCCGGCCCTGCCGTTCCGCGATCGGGCCCAGGATGACGCCGACGATCAGGGGCAGCACGGGCAGGCCGAAACGGCGCATGCCGAACCCGAGTGCGCCGAGAATCAACAGTAGAAACAGGTCGAGCGGCTGGGCGTTGACCGCGTAGGCGCCCATCGAGGCGAAGAAGAGAATGCCGGCGTACAGGTAGGGGCGCGGGATCTGCAACAGCTTCGCCCAAGCGGGTGCCAGCGGCAGGTTGAGCACCAACAGCAGCAGGTTGCCGACGAAGAGGCTCGCGATCAACGTCCAGACCAATGTGGACTCCCGCTCCAGCAGCAGCGGGCCCGGCTGGATGCCGTACGACTGGAAGGCCGCGAGCATGACGGCGGCGGTCGCGTTCGTGGGCAGGCCGAGCGCCAGCATGGGTACCAGCGTGCCGGCGGCCGAGGCGTTGTTGGCCGCCTCCGGACCCGCGACGCCCTCGATCGCGCCCTTGCCGAACTCCTCCGGGTGCTTGCTGAGCTTCTTTTCCGTCGCGTACGACAGGAAGGTCGGGATCTCGGCGCCACCGGCCGGCATCACGCCGAACGGGAAGCCGAGCGCCGTGCCGCGCAACCACGGCTTCCACGAACGGCGCCAGTCCTTCTTGCCCATCCACGGCTGACCGACGGGGACCACCTCGCTGGCCTTGCGGCGCAGGTGCGCGGCCACCCACAGCGCCTCGCCGACGGCGAAGATGCCGACCGCGATGACCACGACGTCGATGCCGTCGGCGAGCTGCGGGATGTCGAACGTGAGCCGTTGCTGTCCGGTCACCCGGTCGATGCCCACGAGCCCGATGACCAGACCGAGCAGCAGGGAGGCGAACCCTCGTATCCGGGAGGCGCCGAGCACGGCGCTGACCGCGATGAAGCCGAGCACCATGATCGCTAGGTAGTCGGGTGCGCCCAGGTCGATCGCGAACGACACCATCAACGGCATGACCAGCACCAGCAGCAGCGTGCCGATCGTGCCCGCGATGAACGACCCGATCGCCGCGGTGGCCAGCGCCTGCGCGGCGCGGCCCGCCTTGGCCATCTTGTTGCCCTCGATCGCGGTCACCACCGACGACGACTCGCCGGGCGTGTTGAGCAGGATCGACGTGGTGGAGCCGCCGTACATGCCGCCGTAGAAGATCGCGGCGAACATGATGAACGCCTGCGCCGGCTCCATCCCGTACGTGACGGGCAGGAGCAGCGCGACCGTCATGGCCGACCCGATGCCGGGCAGTACGCCGACGGCGGTGCCGACGGTGACGCCGATGAGCGCGATGAGCAGGTTCATCGGCGTGACGATGTTGCCGAACCCGTCGAGCAGGTTCGTCAGGTTCTCGGTCACAGTATTCCCTGGAGGATGCCGGCTGGAAGGTTGACGCCCAACCCGATCGCGAACCCGTAGAAGGTGGCCAGCGACAGCGCGATCGCGACCGCCAGCGTGAGGACGTCCCGGCGGCTGCCGAGCGCGAACGCCGCCCCGAAGAACAGCAGCGAACCGCTGATCACCCAGCCCAGCCGCTCGATCAGCAGCGCGTTCACCACGAACGCGGCTCCTAACAGGAGCACGGTGCGCCAGTCGATCGGCGAGGCGAGGTCGACGTCTTCGCCGCCCTCCGGTTCGCCGGTCCCGCCCCGGGCCACGTCCAGCGCGTACACGGCGGCGACCACGATCAGCAGTACGCCCAACAGGATCGGCACCGGACGCGGCCCGATCGGGTCGTTGCTGCTGGTGGCGTGGCCGATCCTTATGGCGTCCATGATCACCAGTACGCCGACGAGGGCGAGGAAGGCGCAGACGCCGTACTGGGCGCGGTCCCGCGCGGCGGTCCGGTCGGACCGCCGCTCGGGCGTCGTGGTCGCCGTGCTCATACGAGCCCTAGGCCCGTCAGGATGTCGGCGACGGCCTTGTCCTGCTCGGTGAGGAACGTCGAGAACTGGTCACCGGTGACGAACGCATCCGTCCACCCGCGCTTTGTCAGCTCCGCCTTCCAGGCGTCGCTGTCGTGCACCTTGGTCAGCACGTCGATCCAGGTCTGCTTGTCGGCGTCCGAGATGCCGGGCGGTGCGACGATGCCCCGCCAGTTGGTGAACACGAGGTCGATGCTGGATTCCTTCAGCGTCGGCACATCCTTGAGAGCGTCCTGGCGCTCGTCGCTCGTCACGGCCAGCACGCGAATCTGGCCGGCCTCCACCTGGTCGAGGAACTCGCCGAAGCCGCTCGCGGCGAACGCCACCTTGCCGCCCAGCACGGCCGGCAGCAGCTCGCCGCCGCCGTCGTACGAGACGTAGTTGACCTGCTTGGGATCGATGCCGACCGCCTTGGCGAGCTGCATCGGCAGCAGGTGGTCCGGGCCGCCGGGGGACGAGCCGCCGCCGACCGCGACCTTCTTCGGGTCCGCCTTCCAGGCGGCCACCAGGTCGGTGATCGTCTGGTACGGCGAGTTCTTCGGTACGACGATCGCGCCGGACTCTTCGATAACCTTGGCGAGGGCGGTGGTCTGCGTGAGCTTCGCGGACGACTTCTGGGTGTACGAGGCACCGACGACGCCCAGACCCATCTGCATGGCAAGCTTGCCGTTACCTTTTTCGTTGACCGTGCGCTGTAGGCCGACGGTGCCGCCCGCGCCGGACAGGTTGAACACCTCCACGCCCGAGGCGATCTTTGCGTCCTCCATGACCTTGGCGATCGTGCGGGCCGTGGTGTCGTACCCGCCGCCCGGACTGTTGGGCACCATGAGCCGCAGGTCGGTGACCGGACCGCTGCTGGTGCTTTCCTTATCCGCGTCGGCGGTGGCGCCGCAGGCGCTGAGCGCCGTGACAGCGACCAGCGAGGCGGCGGCGACCAGCACCTTCGTCATATTTTTCATCGCGGTTTCTCTTTCGTTTCCGAATGAGGGGGGCGCGATGATGGTGGACCTCGCCTGTGTCCCACGTCACCGTTATGACCACAGCGATGTTTACGTAGTTTGTGGTCACACACACCCAGGCCACGCCTCACGGCCTTGCGCTTCCCGTCGATCAGTCGTAGAACGCGCGCTGACCCGACTCGCGGGCGGCCGCGCCACGCCGGCTTGCGTAGGCCTGCGTCGGCCTGCGTCGGCCCGCGTGGATCAAGGGCAAATGCACGCTCTCTCCGCCGATCAAGGGCGAATGCACGTGGTTGGATCTCTTTTCCACGTGCATTCGGCCATGATCGACGCGAACTCCCTTGATCGCCGCGCCGCGCCGGGCCGTGCCGGGCCGTGCCGCTCTGGGTCGGCCGTGCCGGGCCGTGCCGCTCTGGGTCGGATCGCGCC
Source organism: Micromonospora sp. CPCC 205371 (assembly GCF_026130045.1). GTDB lineage: Bacteria > Actinomycetota > Actinomycetes > Mycobacteriales > Micromonosporaceae > Phytohabitans. The sequence continues at coordinate 1,007 of NZ_JAIBNX010000316.1, read as the reverse complement.
GGGCCGCGCCGGGCCGTGCCGCGCTGGGTCAGATCGCGCCGGGCCGTGCCGGGCCGCGCCGGGCCGTGCCGCGCTGGGTCAGATCGCGCCGGGCCGTGCCGGGCCGTGCCGGGCCGTGCCATGCCGTGCCGTGCCGTGCGCGTCATGCCGGGCCGTGCCGCTGCGCGGGGCTGTGCTGCGCGGGCTGGGCCGCCGGGCCGTGCCGAGCAGTGCTGGGACCGGGGCCGCGGCTGGCGGTCGGTCAGAGGACGAGCACGGCGTCGCCGTGCCAGCCGTCGCCCGCGCGGCGGGGCCCCCCAGCCGGGACCCGCCGCCCCCGCCCCACCGCGCCGGGCGGCGACGCGATCCCGAACACGAACTGCGTCGTAAGGTCCGTCGACCCGTGCCTGATCTCCATGTGTATGTGGGCAGGCGGTGAGTTCGCCTCCGGGTACTGCGCCGGCCGGATCGTCTCAAGCCGGAACCGTCCATTCTGGTCAGTCCGCACCGTGCCCTCGTAGTAGCAGCACTTCTCCGTATCCGCCGGACCGTAGCGGCCCTGCGCGTCGGTGTGCCAGATCCGCAGATCCGCGCCCGCGGCCGGCCGGCACTCCCGATCCAGGACGATCGTCTCGATCACGAGCGCGTCGCCGCCCGGCGAGGCCGGTAACCCGTTGGTAGGACCGGGCCGCACCACCGCCTCGGCACTGCCCGGCGCCGGACGCCCGCAGCCGGCCGTCGTGGCACTGGCCGGCGCCCCCGTCCCCGGCGGGGGCGTGGCACCGTCCGGCGCCGAACCGCCGTCACACCCGGCCGTCGCTACGACGAGCATGGCCACCAGCCACCGCGCCTTCACACAAACCACGAGCCTGTACCTCGGCGCCCGGTTCCCACCTCCCGGGCGCTCCTCAGCGCCCGGCGAGCGCCGATCATGGACGATCGCATCGATCAAGGGCGAATGCACGCGGAAAAGAGATCAAAGTGCGTGCGTTTGCCCTTGATCGGCGGACAGAGGCGCCGCCGGGCCG
>NZ_JAIBNX010000315.1 GCF_026130045.1 Micromonospora sp. CPCC 205371 | reverse complement strand
CGCCTCCCAGCCGGCGCCGGCCGGCCCGGCGCCGGGAGAGGCGGAGGCGGCGGTACCGTCGGCCGCTGAGCGGCGGGCCCGGGGTGGCGGCGCGGTCCGGGCCGGCGCGTTGCCGGTCCTGATCGACCGCCCGGCCCCGCCCGCTGCGGGCACGCGTGCCACGCCGCCGCCCACCCCCAGCCGGGTGCGGGTACGGGTGCTCGACCGGGCCGCCACCGATCGGGCCGGCGTCCGGGGCGTCCTGCTCCGCGTCGACCGGACCGACGGCCAGGTCGGTGCCGGCGCGGTCGCACTGACCGTCGACTACTGGGCCTTCGCGACCGCGTACGGCGCCGACTGGGCGAGCCGACTGCGGCTGGTCAGCCTGCCTGAATGCGCGCTGACCACCCCCGAGCGGCCGGAATGCGCCGGCACCGTGCTGCCATCCCGTAACCGGGTCGACGACCGGCTGGTGACCGCGGAGGTGCCGGTCACCGGGAAGACCACCGCGCGGGCCGGCCTAGGCACGACGCAGAGTGCCCTGCTCGCCGTGGCGGCCGGCCCGGCCGGCAGCGCGGGCGACTACTCCGCGACCAGCCTTTCGCCGTCCGCGACCTGGTCGGCCGGCACCGGCACCGGCGACTTCACCTGGTCGTACCCGCTCCGCACGCCGCCCAGCCTGGGCGGGCCGGCGCCGGACATGAAGCTGAACTACTCGGCGCAGAGCGTCGACGGGCGGCACGCCGCCTCCAACAACCAGCCGTCACAGGTCGGTGAGGGCTTCGAGTTCACGCCCGGCGACTTCATCGAGCGACGGTACCGGTCGTGCTCGCAAGACATGGACGGCCCGGATCACAACAACTCCACCAAGACCGGCGACCTGTGCTGGGAGACCGACAACGCCACGATGTCCCTGAGCGGCCGGGGCGGCGAGCTGATCTACGACTCCGATGACGGGTACTGGCACCTGCGGCGCGACGACGGCACCAAGGCGGAGAAGATCGTCGGCGGCGCCTCGTACGGCAACGGCGACAACAACGGTGAGTACTGGAAGGTCACCACCGCCGACGGCACGCAGTACTACTTCGGCAAGCACAAGCTCGACGGCTGGACCGACGGCAAGGCGGTCACCAACTCCACCTGGACCGTGCCGGTCTTCGGCAACGACCCGAACGAGCCGTGCCACGCCGACACGTTCGCGGGATCAGACTGTGTGCAGGCCTGGCGGTGGAACCTCGACTACGTCGTCGACCCGCACGGCAACACGATGTCGTTCTGGTACGCCAAAGAGACCAACAAGTACGCCCGCAACAACTCCACCACCGACGTGCCGACGTATGTGCGCGGCGGCTACCTCGACCGCGTCGAGTACGGCACCGACAAGCGCACCGACGGCACCGACTCGCTGTACCGGGGGCTCGCCGCGCCGATGCGGGTCCAGCTCGACCAGGGCAACCGCTGCCTGTCCGACTGCGACTCCCACACCGCGGTGCGCTGGCCCGACACGCCCTGGGACCAGGAGTGCACCGACTCGCCCTGCCTCGTCGGCTCACCGACGTTCTGGACCACGAAGCGGATCTCTGCGGTGACCACCCAGGTGCGCGACGGCTCCGCTTATCGCAACGTCGAGAAGTGGACCTTCACGCACACGTTCCCGGACCCCGGTGACGGCACTCGGGCCGGGCTGTGGCTCGACAAGATCTCGCATGAGGGCCTCGTTGGCGGCACCACCACCATCCCGGACATCGAGTTCACCGGTATCCAGCGCAACAACCGCGTCGACACGATCGACCACTCGGCCGCGATGAACTGGTGGCGCCTGGCCAAGGTCCGCAGCGAGACGGGCGGCACCGTCAACATCACCTACTCCGAGCCGGACTGCGTCGCGCGCACCCGGATACCCACCGAGCCGCACAACAACACCCTGCTCTGCTACCCCGTGCGCTGGACACCGGAGGGCTACACCGCGCCGATCATCGACTACTTCCACAAGTACGTCGTAAAGACGATCTACGAGATCGACCACACCGGCGGCGTACCGCCCAACGGCAGCCCACGAGTCGCCTACTCGTACACGTACCTCGGCGACCCGGCGTGGCACTACGCCGACGACGACGGACTGATCGGCAAGAAGGACAAGACCTGGTCGGTGTGGCGCGGGTACGAGCGGGTGGGCGTGACCGTCGGCGACCCCGGCGAGCAGACCTACACCGAGACGAAGTACTTCCGCGGCATGCACGGCGACAAGCTCCCATCCGGCACCCGCGACGTCTCGGTGACCGGCGCCGGTGTGCCGACGGTCAAGGACGAGGATGCTTACGCCGGGCTGGAGCGGGAGAAGATTACGTTCAATGGTCCGGGCGGGGCAGAGGTGACTCGCCAGGTCAATGAGCCGTGGCAATCCGCTCCAACAGCTTCCCGCACGATCAACGGCGACCGGGTCGACGCCCGCTTCGTCAACGTGTCGGCCAGCCATCACCGGGTGACGCTCGACGCCGGTCGCGGCGTGCGGGTCACAACCCAGCGCACCACCTTCGACGCCTACGGCATGCCGGTGGAGAGCAGCGAACTGGGCGACGTGGCGAGGACAGGCGACGAGGAGTGCACCAAGACCACCTACGCGCGTAATACGACGGCGTGGATGCTGTCGCTGCCGGCGACGACCGCGACGTATGCCGTGCCGTGCGCGTCGGCGACCAACCCGAGCACGCTGACCGCAGCGCAGGTGATCAGCGTCAAGCGGGTCGGCTACGACGGCGGGGCGCCCGGTGCGACGCCGACTCGGGGCGAGGTCACCTCGAACGAGGAGATGACCGACTGGAATGGCGGCGATCCGACCTTCGTGACCGTCGCGCGAGCTGGCTACGACGAGTACGGCCGAGTCGACGAGTCGTGGGACGCGATGGACAAGCGCTCGACGACCTCCTACGAGCCGGCGACCGGAGGCCCGGTCACCCGCACCGTCGTCACCAACCCGCTCGGCCACACCGTCACCAGTGATCTGGAGCCCGCGTGGGGCACCGCCACGAAGGTGACCGACGCCAACGGCAAGGTCACCACGTCGAAGTACGACGGGCTGGGGCGGCTCACAGGTGTGTGGAGGCCGGGTCGGAACCCGGACACCCAGCCGGCGAACACCACGTACGCCTACCTGATCCGCACCGACGCGGCGTCGGTCGTAACCACCAAGGCGCTCAACCCGGCCGGCAACTACGTGACCTCATACGAGTTCTACGACGGGCTGCTGCGGCCGCGGCAGACTCAGGCGGCGTCGCCGTCCGGCGGCCGGCTGGTGAGCGACACGTTCTACGACACCGTGGGCCGGGAGGTGAAGAAGTACAACTCGTACCACAACACCGATCCACCCGGCACCACGCTGGTGACCGCGACCGACCGGACCCACGTGCCCAACCAGATCCGCACGGAGTACGACGGCACGGGCCGACCCGTAGCGTCAATCTTCCAGCCGTACGACGCGGAGCGGCACCGCACCCGCACCTACTACGCGGGTGACCGGGTCGACACGACGCCGCCGGCCGGAGGCACACCGACGTCCAAGGTCGGCGACGCCCGTGGTCGCACCGTCGAACTGCGGCAGTACCACGGCACGACGCCTACCGGCACCTACGACGCCACCCGGTACCGCTACAACGCGAAGGGGCAGATGGATCGGATCACCGATCCGGCGGGCAACCAGTGGAACTTCGGCTATGACGCGCGCGGCCGAAAGACCACTGTGGACGACCCGGACAAAGGAGTGACCACGACCGAGTATGACAACGCAGGCAGGGTGAGGTCGACCGTGGACGAGGAGGGCGTCACGCTCCTCTACACATACGACGCACTGGGCCGGAAGACCGCGCTGTACGAGGGGACAATCGCCGGATTCGGGCGGGCCAGGTGGACGTACGACTCGGTGCAGAAAGGACAGCTCACCCAGTCGACGCGGTACGTCGGCGTCAACGCGTACAGCGTGAAGATCGATGAGTACAACGACGCGTACCAGCCAACGAAGCAGACCATCACGATCCCTAACGCGGAGACCGGTCTCAACGGCACGTACACCTACGAGACCACGTACAACGTGGACGGCAGCGTCAACCGGACGGCCCTGCCGGGGGCCGGCGGCCTGCCGACCGAGACGCTGACGCACCACTACGACGAGACGTCCGGGATGCCGAAGCGGCTCACGACGGTCTACGACACCACGCAGTTGAGCTACGTCGCCGACACCGACTACAACGCGCTGGGCCACGTCGACCAGTACGAGTTCTACACCGGCCTGTACTCCGAGACCGGCCAGCGGTTCTTCCAATCCTTCACGCGCGAGCTGGAGACCGGCCGGCTGACCGGAGTGCGCACCGACCGCGAGGCGATCTCGCCGTACACCATCTCGGACGTGCGGTACACGTACGACCAGGTTGGCAAGATCACGAAGATCAGCGACGTGGCCGCGACCGGCGGTGTCGACAACCAGTGCTTCAAGTACACCTACTCGGGCCGGCTGAACGAGGCATGGACGCCCGCCAACGGCGACTGCGCGGCCGCCCCGACCGTCGCCGGGCTCGGCGGTCCCGCGCCGTACTGGCTCGCCTGGGAGATCAACTCGGCGGGCAACCGGATCTCCGAGACGGAGAAGAGCACGGCCGGCCAGCGCAAGACCGACTACACCTACCCGGCGGCGGGCGCAGATCGGCCGCACGCCGTCACCAGTACCTCGACCCAGGTCGGCAACACGACCACGACGGCCACATACACCTACGACGACACCGGCAATACACTTACCCGGCCAACCGCCTCGGCGGGCACGCAGACGCTTACCTGGGATGCCGAGGGACACTTGGCGACCAGCGTCGATAGCACCGGCACCACGAGCTACCTGTATGACGCCGACGGCAACCGACTGGTACGCCGCGACCCGACGGGCGCCACACTCTACCTGCCGGGCCAGGAGATCCGATTCACGACGTCGAATGCCACCCGCGTCGGCACCCGTTACTACGCGTTCAACGGCGCGACGTTCGCGTCCCGCACCGTCGCGTCTGGGCTGACCTGGTTGGCCAGCGACCACCAGGGCACCGCGCAGGTGGCGGTCAAGGAGTCCGGCCAGCAGGCCACCGTGCGGCGGCAGAAGCCGTATGGCACGCCACGCGGCAGCGCCGTGACGTGGCCAAACTCGAAGGGCTTCGTCGGCGGTACGGTCGACAACACCGGGCTCACCCACTTGGGTGCGCGCGAGTACGACCCGGGGATAGGGCGGTTCGTGAGCGTCGACCCGGTGTTCAACACGGACGCGCCCGAGGAGATGAATGGGTACGCGTACGCCGCGAACAGCCCGATCACCGACTCGGACCCGAGCGGCCTCGCGCCGAGTGGGGGCGGCTGGTACTACGCCGGTACTGACTCCGGATCCTGGAGCAAAGGCGGGTACCGCTACTACTTCCGCGCCGATTACTTCCTGTACTGCCGGTACGGCGGCTCGCAGTGCCTTGGCGGCATCGCCGGCTACCAGGGTCTGTACTGGATCAACATGGCGTACAGGAATCACCCTGCTGTCTGGTTCATCGCCCGTGTCGAAATAACCGTCTGGCGGGTACAGACGAGTTTTATCGGCCCAGTCGCCGGCCCACCGCCCAGGCCGAGGCTGATCCTGCCGCCGGCCCCGGCCTGCCCGACTCCGCCAGCCCCTGAGCCGAAGGTCGGTGAGCTGGACGGACCAAAGTGCGACTTCTTCGACTTCAAGTGTTTGTTCAGCGGCAAGGAGGGCGCCAAGGCGTGGTGGCGGGGCAACCGCGACTGGGTGACCGGCGGCGCCGCCGCGATCGGCATGGGAATCTGCATCGTTGCTACGGCCGGCGTGTGCGCGGTCGCTGGTGCGGCTGGCCTCGCCGTGGCGCTGGGTGGCCGGACGCTTGACTTGGCGGCGTCGAATAGCGGCTTCACCACGGCAAACGTCGGCAGGGCACTTATTGGTGGCACCATCGACTATCTCTCGTACCGCTTTGTGCCCGGAGTCCGCGTGTTCAAGACGACGCCGTTGGGCCAGACCGTGTCCAGCCCGGCGGCGCGCACCTGGTACAACCGCAGCGGAAACGTGAGCCTGACGTGGCGGCAGCAGTTTGCACCCGGTGGGCAGCTCGACGCGGCGGCATTGCGGCAAGGCGGCGTGGCTCTCGGCGCGCAGGCGGGCTGGTGGAGCGTGTCAGGGCCAGGGAACGCACCTGGGACGATTGGTGTCCCGTTCACCGACGACAAGCCGTTCACCGACCCCTTCGCCTGGGGATGAGTATCGTGGTGCCGGAGCGGGGAGGAGCGGAGATGGCCAGGAAGCGTGGCGAGCCTGCGACGCCGTCGCCGCAAAACAGGCGCATTCGCTTACAGGTCATCGTGATGGGCGCGTTGTTCCTCCTCGGTGGCCTCGGGCTGTTGGTCGCCTCGGTCGGGTACATGTGGCAGCTGTCGGAGAAGGGCGACCGCCTCCGCGTTGACGGCGTGCCGGTCGTCGCCACGCTTTCCGACTCCTATGTGGGTTCGGGGCGGGGCAGTGGCGCCGACGCTGTCACCGTCACGTACAACTACGAAGGGAAGCAGTACCAGTCCCGGATCCGGTGCGGAGACGGCGTTGGTTGCGAAGGCCAGAACACTGCTGAGACCACCGTCTGGGTCGATCCGGCCAAGCCGAGCGACTTCGTGGCGGCCAACGGCCACACGAATGGCTCCCTGTCGTTCCTCAACTCGTGGACCCGGATCGTCACCGGTGGGATCTTCGCTGTCGGCGGCGCGGTTCTGCTGGTTGCGATTCTCTACGGCGATCGGCTGATCGCGTGGAGCGATGCGCGGAAACGGCGGGCCTGACGCGATCAAGGGCACAACGCCGTTGAGCTGAGCGAGCCGGACCGTCGTCAAGGGCGGTTCATTCGCCGAGATCTTGAATAGTTGTTGCTGCCAGAGCAGCTGCCAGAGCAGCAAC
>NZ_JAIBNX010000314.1 GCF_026130045.1 Micromonospora sp. CPCC 205371 | reverse complement strand
ACTGCGACTTCTGGAAGCCCATCGTGGGCTAGGGACTGCTCTGGGTGACCGCGACTACACAACCCCAGGCCCGTCCCGGATCTTTTCATGGCCCGACGATCGCCGCCCTTTGGTCCTGCGCCGTGCGGCCGGGGCTGGGGGTCGGCGCACCGCGGTGTCCTGCACCGACGGTGAAGCGCCGCGGGGCCATGCCCGAGGGGCGCCGTCCCTTGTCCTGCGCCATGCCGCCGAGGCGGGTCAGCGCACCGTGCTGTCCTGCCCCGCGGCGTGGCGCGCGATCCGAGCGGACGAGGCCGCGGCCGGAAGGTCGACCCGAAGCAGCGCGCCACCGCGTGCGGAACGGGCGACGGTGACCCGGCCGCCGTGGGCATCGACGACCCGCTGCACGATCGACAGCCCCAGACCGGATCCCGGCAACGCCCGGGCGCTGTCGGCACGGTAGAAGCGGTCGAACACCCGCGGCACATCGGCGGCGTCGATGCCCGGCCCGGCGTCGTCGACCTCAAGTACCGCCCACGCGCCCACCGCACGGAGCCGGACCTGGACCGGCTGGTCCGCGGGAGACCACTTGCCGGCGTTGTCGATGAGGTTGAGCACCGCCCGCTGGAGCGCAGCGGGACGCCCGCTCACCCACACGGACGTCACGTCGAGCGCGACCTCGATGTCGGGCACACGGGAACACGCCCGGGTCGCTGCGGCCACCACCACGTCGGCGAGGTCGAGCAACTCGGTGCTCTCGTCGCTGACGTCACCGCGCGCCAGGTCGGTCAGCTCGGCGGCAAGGGTGCTCAACTCGGCCACCTGGGCGCCGAGATCGTTGAGCAGCCGGGTCCGGCTCTCCGCCGGCAGTGCGCTGTCCAGGGTGCCGCGCCGATCGAGCCGGATCAGCAACTCGACGTTGAGGCGCAGGCTGGTGAGCGGGGTCTTGAGCTCGTGGGCGGCGTCCTCGGCGAGCAGCCGCTGGGCCCGCCGGGAGTCCCGGAGCGCGGCGAGCATGTCGTTGATCGACTGGATCAGCCGCCGGATCTCCCCACCGCCCTCATCCGGGATGTCGGCGTCGAGATCCCGGGTGTGCGCGACACGTACCGCGGCGGCGGTCAGCCGGTCGATCGGTGCCAGCCCGGTCCGCGCCACGGTCCGCCCGACAAGGGCGCCGCCGACCACGCAGAGCAGCCCGATCAGCAGCATGCCCAACCCGAACTGGTTGATCGGTCTGTCGTCGGCGACGCGGGCCACCTGGACCGCGCCGTCGCCCACCCGCAGCGTGTAGATGAGGTAGCCGTCCTCGTCGCTGTCGTTCGACTCCATCAGGTCGGCCAACCCGCCCTGCGCCACGCGCCCGGCGTGCTCGCTGACCGGGGGCAGCGCGGGTTGACCAGCCGGCGTCCGGATCGAGCCGTCGGGCAGGATGACCCGCACCAGCCGACCGGATCCGGGATACGGCGGTAGCTGGACCTGCGCCAGACCGGCGCGCTCCGCGTCCGCCGCCAGGACGCGGGAGTCGGCGCGCAGGTGACCCTCCGCGGCGTCCTGCAGCTCCCCGCCCAGCAGCTCGCTGGCCACCTGGAAGGCCACAAACACGCTGACCGCGATGGCCGTCGCCGCGATCACCGTCAGCCGGGTCCGCAAGGACCGCCGGCGCCACCATCGGGCCAGCCGTCGCAATCCCCAGCCGGCAGCGCCCCAGCTCACGGAGGAGTCTCCCGCAACGTGTACCCCAAGCCGCGCAGCGTGTAGATCAATCGCGGCTCACCCTCGGCCTCCATCTTGCGGCGCAGGTAGCTCACATACACCTGGAGGTTGTTGGCGGTGGTACTCATGTCGAAGCCCCAGATCGCCTCGAACAGCGCGTCGCGGGTCAACACCCGGGTCGCGTCACGCATCAGGACCTGCAACAGGGAGAACTCGGTCCGGGTCAGATGCAGCGGCCGCCCACCCCGCCACGCCTCGAACCTGTCGGGATCGAGCCGGACATCGGCGAACGAAAGAACCTGCGACTCCCTGTCGCCCGGCGCGCGGCGGCGCAGCAGAGCCCGCACCCGGGCCAGCAACTCCTCGGTGGCAAACGGCTTGGGCAGATAGTCGTCGGCGCCCGCGTCCAGCCCCGCGACCCGGTCGGAGACCTGATCCCGGGCGGTCAACATCAGCACCGGCAGATCCCGACCCGCCGCCCGCAACCGCCGACAGGTCTCCAACCCGCCGAGCCGGGGCATCATCACATCGAGGATCAGCAGATCCAACGCGTCCCCACCGACCCCACCGACCCCACCGACCCCGTCGAGCACGGCGAGACCGTTGGCGACGGTGCTGGTGTCGTAACCCTCGACCTGGAGCACCCGCTCCAGCGACTCACGGATGGCCACCTCGTCATCCGCGATCATGATCCGCACGCACGCCCGCCCCCTCCAGTCGATGCTTTTCCGCTCATCCTCCCCGATCAACCTGAAGCCAGGATTAGAACCGCCGCCGCTGTGGTGCCCCGCGGGCCGTGCTCCTACGGAAACCTAAGAAACGGAACCCACCTTCGGTGCGCATCAACCCCACCATCCGTGGGCACCCGCCGGGAACGGATCATTGCCGCCGCCCGGGCCGGCGCTAATCTGGACCCTGACCAGGCACACCTGGCCCGGGTGATCGAGTACGACGTGCCCGACCGGGAAGGCAACGAGACCGGGGAACTGATCGTGCTACTGACCACGATCGTCGACCCCGCCCAGGCCAGGGCAGATGAACTCGCCGCCGCCGACCATGATTGCTGGGAAGAGGAAACCGCCAACGACCAGCTCAAGACCCACCTACGCGGACCCGGACGGATCCTGCGTTCGCGGGCCCGCCAAGTCGCCCTCATCAACGCACGGATCTGCCGATGTGCGTGCACCGACGGCAGGGTTGCACAGGTCATTGCTACCGGCGAGCTGGCGACGTGCCGTTTTATGGGCTGTCGGCTGCCGAAGTGTTCGGACAGGGGTCCCGTCAGTCAGCGAATGCGGTCATGCGGATCGACACGAGAACGCCGGGCAGTTCCACTCCGAGCTTGGCGACGTAGCGCGTCGGCGGCATGCTGGGGAACCAGGTCGCGTACTCCTCGTTCATGCCGGCGAAGTCGCCCGGGTTGGTCAGGAGCACGCCCACCTCGACAACGTCCTCCCACGCCGCGCCTGCCGCCCGTAGGACGGCGCGGCAGTTGGCGAGCGCCTGTCGTGTCTGTTCACCGATCGTCGGTCCGGCCAAGCTACCGGTGGTCACGTCGATGCCGACCAGGCCCGAGAGGTAGACCAGGCCGCCGGCTTTTACCGCCTGGCTGTACAACGGTGAGCTCGGCGCGTCGGAGGTACTGACGATCTCTCGCATGGCGCCACGCTAGCCCTCGCTCACGATGTCTGTATGCACCAGACGGCTCGGATCTCGAGGCGACCGACGGAGTGCAATGCCGTGATCCTCACGATGTGGATCGATAAGCTTAGGTTTACTTACCTGCGTGGATCCGGGTCATCAAGCGGTAGTTTTGTATTTTTTGTAGCCTTTTTGGCCGTCGCGGATCGCCTCGCGTCTGGGCTGGCGAGTTACGGCGGTGCCGGTGTGTGATGTCGGCGGGCGGCGCCCCCCATGATCGGGTGTTGTTCGCTCGCATGGATGTCCGCGGGGTGGCGGGGTGGCAGCCAGACTTACCTACGGCCGTCGGACGAGTGGTTCGTGTCCGCGACATGATGATTGATCGGGTGGCCTCCTGCCGGGGTGCGGTCGCTCATTCTCTCTGGGCCGTCCGCGGTCACGCCCCGAGGCGGTGGTGGCGCGGTCTGACAGTAAACCGATGGAGCTGGCCGCGTTGGTATCCGTCATCGTTGGGCGCTCGGGCTTGCCGGTCCTCGCCGGTGAATCTGCCGCGGTGCGTTCAGCGGGCGATGGTCGTGGGTGCGGCGGGCTGGGCGACGATGGTGAACGCGTCATCACCCAGGTCGTTGAGCAGGTGGGTGGCGTGCCGGACGATCCGGCGGGCCTGCGACAGACAGGCCCGATTCGCGTCGTACCGGTCCTTGACCTGCGTGTAGTAGCCGTAGCCGGGTGCGCACGCGCGGGCGGAGGTCTTCGCGGCCTCGAACAGCAGCCAGCGCAACACCTCTGGTCCCTGCCGCGATAGACGGCCGGGGCTGCGTTTGCCGTCCGAGGAGTGCACGGTGATGTCCAGGCCGACGAACCGGACCGCCTTACGCGACGACGAGAACCGGTCCGTGCCGCCGAGCCAGGCGCACAACGCAAGTGAGCTGAGCGGGCCGACCCCAAAGATCTCGTGCATCAACACCCGCGCCCCTTTCACCCCGCGGGCGGTCGACAACAGCCGCCGGCGCAGCCGTTCCAGGTGATCGGCGAGGGTGTCCATGACAGCCAGGGCGGTGTTGACCAGCAGCCGGCCGGAGACCGACAACTGCTCGTCGACGATCGTCTTGAGCCGGGCCCGGTCACCGCGCACGATCCCGGCCTGCCCCGGCGCGGTTGTGCCCTGATGGAAACACACCGCCTGGATCCGCTGCACCCACGCCGTGTGCTGGCCACGTAGATCCTGGTAGAGCTCCAACAACGCCCGCCACTCCAGAACCTGCGACGGCGGGATATAGCACTGCGGCAGACGGCCGGTCGCAAGCAGCTCCCGCAACAGCTTCGCATCCACTTTATCGGTCTTGGCCCGCCGCTCCGGCCCACGCAGCACCGACGTGTCAGCCGGCTCGGCCAGATGCGCGACCACGCCAGCCTTGGCCATCTCCTCGGCCACATACCGCCAGCCCGTGCAGCCCTCCAACGCGAACGCGGCCCCTGCCGCCGGTTCTAACCGGGTCAGCCAGCCGGCCAGATGCTCCCGATCCGCTGGGGCAATCCGGCCCTGTTCCCACCGCCCGTTCTGCTCGTCCACCCAATCGAAGGTCAGCGGCTTCCGATGGATATCCACGCCACCTACGATCGACATAGGAGCCTCCTCACGCACCGCGACATCACGTCCCACGCAGAAACCTGCGTTTGAGCTGAGGAGGCTTCCCCAACACGCTATTCGTCAAGACCACGAACGAGGGACGTCTCGAGTCAACTCACCGACCGCACCCGGCCGATGCATGTCATCTCTCTTCTGTCGATGAGTGCGCACCATGGCGGTGCCGGACCGAGGCTGGGCCGTGGAAGATCGTGGTCGGTTGGTCGTTCTGAGCGCGGTTCGGTGCTGCACGCGTGCAGCACCGAACGGTTGCCTCAGCGTGGGCGACGTTCTGTTCGAGTTGTCGACGCGGTCGATCGGTCGGCCGGCTTCGCTGGGACTGTGGTCGTAGTGGGGTTGGCGTCGATAGTCGTGTCGAATACCTTGAGTAGCAGCCGGTGCAGGGTCGTCCGCTGGTGGTCGGTCAAGCCGGCGAGCAGGTCGTGGTCCAGCGTGGCTCCGGTGCGGCGTAGTTCCTCGACTGTTGCTCGTCCGGCGGCGGTGATGGTGACGGTGCGCTTGCGGCGATCGGTCTGATCGCTGGTACGCGTGATCAGTTTGCGGGCTTCGAGCGTGTCGAAGATCGGCACGGCGTTGCGTGGATCGACGCCGATTGCCGTACTGAGTCGCTGCTGGTGCGTCTCGCCGTCTTGGTCGAGCGCCATGAGTACCCCGAAGTGATATGGGGTCAGTCCACGCTCGGACAGCAGCCGGGACCACCGGCGTCTTGACTCGGCACCGAGCCGGGCCAGCAGGAAGCCCGTACTGGATTTGAGCTCGGGCGGCCCATCGGCTCGCTCTTGCGCCATTGCGCGATCGTAGCCGACTATGCTCATGAGCTACGACATTCATGGACTATGACTACCTGGCCGATCAGCTATGCGACCGGGTCCGGCCTGCCCATGTCGAGGAGAGGAGATGTGGTGAGCGAACCAGAAGTTCTGATGGAAGGTGTGGTGTTCGGCGAGTCGCCCCGCTGGCACGACGGCAGAGTGTGGTTCTCCGACTGGGGTGCGAACCAGGTGATCGCGCTTGACACCGACGGCAGCCACGAGGTGGTGGCCACGGTCGCCTCGTTCCCGATGTGCATCGACTTCCTACCCGACGGGCGGCTGCTCGTCGTGGACTCGGCACAGCAACGGCTGCTGCGCCGTGAGCCGGATGGGTCGTTGGTTGGTCACGCCGATCTCTCCGGCGTCTCGCAGAAGCCGTGGAACGACATCGTGGTCGATGAGCACGGCAACGCCTACGTCAACGGCATCGGGTTCGACTTTCCCGGCGGCGAGTTCGCCCCGGGCCTGATCGTGTTCGTCACGCCCGAGGGCGTTGTCAACCAGGTCGCAGGCGACCTCGCCTTCCCCAACGGCATGGCGATCAGCCCGGACAACGCGACCCTGGTCGTTGCCGAGTCCTACGCGAACCGACTCACGGCCTACGACATCGACAGCGACGGTGGCCTCAGCAGCCGGCGCGCATGGGCAGACACACCCGACGACCACCCTGACGGAATCTGCTTCGACGCCGAGGGCGCGATCTGGTACGCCGACGTCGGTAACCAGCGCTGTGTCCGCGTCCGCGAGGGCGGCGACGTGCTGGCCACCGTCAACCTCGACCGCGGCGCCTTCGCCTGCACGCTCAGCCGCGACCACGATCCGCGCCTGTTCGTCGTCGGCCAGGACTGGGCCGGGCCCGAACCGTCGCAACCCAGCGGACGAGTCATGGCCGTCCCCGCACCCGCGCCAGGAGCCGGCAGACCCTGACCCAACCGCGCGCTCACCACGACGGACAGCCCGGACTGCCTCGCTGTCCGGGCCGGCCGCCGGCACATCGAGGAGAGACCCACCAAGGTCACCTACGCTGCCGTGATCAGCCAGCCGTGCGGATCTGCCGCGAAGCGCTCGTCCGCTTGAACTCTTTTGTCTTCGCGGTGGAGGGGTTCAGCTGTTGAGTTCGGTGACGAGGGTGCGGAGCCAGGGTTGGGCTAGCGCTGGTTCGCGGC
>NZ_JAIBNX010000313.1:524-7035 GCF_026130045.1 Micromonospora sp. CPCC 205371 | reverse complement strand
CGAGCCCGGCGGTGAGCGCCGCCGCGGCCGCTGCCAGGGTGGGCGCCCCCGCGGCGGCGCCAACCGACGCGCCCGCGGCCAGCGCCGGCCCACCGGCCAGAGTGACCTCGCGGCCCCGGAAGTTGGTGCGGCGTAGCAGCTCAGGCGACCCGGCACGCTTCAGCACCGCCCGTGCGACCGCCGCACCTAGAGCGAACGCGAGCCTGCGCCTCACTTCTCAGTCTGCTTCGGCATCATCGAGGTGTTACCGGCGCCCAGCCCGTACTGCCCAGCCTTGCCCTGGGTGAGCTGCTCGACCACGGCGAGGACGGTGACGACCTGGCCCTGCGTGGTGTTGCTGTTGTCGACGGTAGAGATGGTCT
Source organism: Micromonospora sp. CPCC 205371 (assembly GCF_026130045.1). Taxonomy (GTDB): domain Bacteria; phylum Actinomycetota; class Actinomycetes; order Mycobacteriales; family Micromonosporaceae; genus Phytohabitans. The sequence goes on along the minus strand of NZ_JAIBNX010000313.1, from coordinate 6,673 downwards.
TGGACAGCGCCGGATCGCCCCGCACGCCGGCGACCAGGTTGCCGTCGGTGGCGCCGTTGCCGGCCACCACCAGCGGACCCACCTTGTCGAACTGGTCCGCGACCATCACCACGGCCTCGTCCTTCTTGACCGACTCGCTGTCGGTGTAGGGCTGACCGGAGACGATCACAACGGCCTCGGCGGGGCCGGTGACCTTGTCGTCCTCGACGCTGATGTAGCCGGCCGACGAGTACGCGGCCAGCAGCGCCTTCAGGTCGGCGCCCGAGACCGGCACCGCGGCGGCCGGCCGATCGAGCAGCGCGGTCGCCAGCAGCGCGCTGGAGGTCTCGATGCCGTCGCTGTTGGCCGGCAGGCCGGTCGTCGGGATGGTGGGCTGGGACGCCTGGTCGGCCAGGTCGAGCAGCTCGACGCTGTTATCCGGGTTGACCATCTTGTCCTGGATGTCCACCCGACCGGTGATGGTCGCGCCCGCCATCTCCAGCATCTTCTTGACCCCGTCGACCTGATCACGGCCGCTCGGCATCGTCAACAGCAGGACGCGCCGGCCGGTCAGCTTGCCGGCCAGCATGTAGGGCGCGCTCTCGGTGGCGAAGTCCTCTTCCCTGTTCGCCTCCTCCTGGAGGCTGCTGACCTGCTCGCGCAGCTGGCGGTTGTCTTTGCCAAGGGCGTTGACCCGGTCCTTCAACGAATCGGCGACCGGGCCGTTCAGCGCCGCGGTGCCAACCACCAGCCCGATCGCCAATGCGAGGAACACGGCGGTAAGCGACACCACGTGGTACCGGAAATTGATCACACGTATCGCCCCGTCAGAAAAGCTGGCCGAGTTGGAAGACCAGATTGTCCCACCACTCCGAGACCACAGCGAGGTAGGCCTTGCCCACGGTGGACACCGCCACCGCCGATGTCATGGCCGCCACCGCCGACAGCACCAGCAGCAGCAGCGACGACCCGGAGATGCTCTGCCGGTACAGCCGGCTCACACCCTTGGCGTCGACCAGCTTGCCGCCCACCTTCAGCCGGGTCAGGAACGTCGACGCCATGCCGCCGCGGCCCTTGTCGAGGAACTCCACCAGCGTCGCGTGCGTGCCCACCGCCACGATCAGCGAAGCACCCTTTTCGTCGGCCAGCAGCATCGCCAGGTCTTCGCTCGTCGCCGCCGCCGGAAACGTGATCGCCGCCAGGCCGAGCTGCTGCACCCGCGCCAGGCCCGGCGCACGCCCGTCCGGGTACGCGTGCACGACCACCTCGGCACCGCACCGCAACACGTCGTCGGTGACCGAATCCATGTCACCGATGATCATGTCGGGGGTGTAGCCGGCCTCGACCAGCGCGTCCGCGCCACCGTCGACGCCGATCAGCACCGGCTTGAACTCCCGGATGTACGGCCGGAGAACCTCCAGGTCGGCCTTGTAGTCGTAGCCGCGCACCACGATCAGGCAATGCCGCCCGCCGATGTGCGTCTCGATGTCGGGCACGCCGACACCGTCGAGCAGCAGGTCACGCTCCTGCTTGAGGTATTCCATAGTGTTGGCGGCGAACGCCTCCAACTGCACCGACAGGCCCTCGCGCGCGTCGGCCATCGCCTTCGCGACCGACTCGGCGTCCTGCCGCACCCCGCTGCCGACCGGCTCGGCGCCCACGAAGACCTTGTCGCCCTCGACCCGAACCGTGTCGCCCTCACGAACCGCTTGGAAAATACCTTCGCCCAGGTCGTCGACCAGCGGGATGCCAGCCTGGATCAACACCTCGGGACCAAGGTTCGGATACCGCCCGGAGACCGACGGCTTCGCATTGAGCACCGCGGAGACCCCGACCGCCACGAGCGAGTCGGCCGCGACCCGATCGAGGTCGACGTGGTCGATGACCGCGACGTCGCCCGGGCGCAACCGGCCCGCCAGACGCTTGGTCCGGCGGTCGAGGCGCGCGGTGCCGGTAACAGTGCCCGGTTCTGCGCTCCGGGCCCGGCGCAAAGTGGGTAGACGCATCGTGACCATCGTGGCATGGCCGCCAAACTTTTTCCGACCACGACGCGCCTGACCTGCGACTCGACCAAAACCGGTGTGACGCTAGTCACCAACGGGGTCCACCACTCGGTCACCCCACCTCCCCACCCGCGCCGACAGCCGGCCACGCCGCCTGCCACGCCGCCTGGGGCGCCGCCGGCCGCGCCGGCTGCGTGGATCAAGGGCGAATGCACGTGGTTCGATCTCATTCCGCGTGCATTTGCCCTTGATCGATGCAGATCTCCTTGATCGGGGGCCGGCCGTAGCCCGCCCAGGACGCCCCGGGGCGGCCGTATCGCGCCCAGGACGCCCGCGGCCGCTACGCCGCGCCGGAGGCGCGGAGGCTCCTAGCCCGCGCTCGCGTCGCCAGTCGGCGAGATCTTGTCGAGTTTCGGCGCTATTTCGGCCATAACTCGACAAGATCTCGGGATCGGCCAGCGCACGGCGCGATCTTGCGACGCCCGGGGGCCGCGGCGCGGCGGCCCGCGGCGCACACACCGAGCCCCATGCGCAAGCACGCCCAGCACGCGCAAGCACGCCCAGCACACGCAAAGACACCAGGCACACGCAAGGACGCCCGGCACGCGGGACACCGCGATCAGGCACCGCGCACCTTCGGCATGGGCGCCGAGCGCGCGCACCGGGCCAAACTAAGCGCGCTTTTCGCGGGCGGCGACCGCCAGCAACTCCTCTGCGTGCGCGATACCCAGGTCTGAATCGGGCAGACCGGCCAGCATGCGCGCCAACTCCCGAGCCCGATCGGTGTCCTCCACCACCCGGACCCCGCTGGTCGTCACCGCTCCCCCGGTGTCCTTGGCCACCACCAGATGCCGATCGGCGAACGCGGCCACCTGCGGCAGGTGCGTCACCACCAGCACCTGATGGCTGCGCGCCAGCCGCGCCAGCCGCTTGCCGATCTCCACGGCGGCTTGGCCGCCGACCCCGGCGTCGACCTCGTCGAACACCAGCGTGGGCGGTCCACCCGCACCCGCGAACACCACTTCGATCGCCAGCATCACCCGCGACAGCTCGCCACCGGACGCGCCCCGCTGCAGCGGCAACGATGGTGCGCCGGGGTGCGCGAGCAGCCGCAGTTCGACCTCGTCGGCACCGTCGGGGCCCACCTCGCGCGGCACGACCGCCACGTCGATGCGGGCGTGCGGCATGGCGAGACCGGCGAGCTCGGAGGCAGGGGGAGCCCGGCGCGCCGCACGGCCACCTGATCGGCGCACCGCCCGCCCGCCTCGGGGCGGGCCTCGGTGAGCCCCCCACCGAGCGATGTCACCTCGGCGGCCAGCCGCTGGCGCTCACGGTCGAGCTCTTCGAGCAGCTCGTCGGAGGTGTCCAGCTCGGACAGCCGGGTGCGGGCCCGATCGGCCCAGGCGATCACCCCGTCGACGTCGTCGGCGTATTTGCGGGTCAGCCCGCGCAGCGCCGCCCGCCGCTCGTACACCGTCTCCAGGCGCGCCGGGTCGGCGTCGAGCGCGTCGAGGTAGGCCGACAGCTCGGCGGCCACGTCACCGATCAGGGTGGCCGCCTCTTCGAGCCGGACCGACAGGTCGCCGAGCTTGCTGTCGAGCCCGGCCTGCCCTTCCAGGGTGCGTCGGGCCAAGCCGAGCAGGCTGGTGGCGTCAGGTGTGTCGTCGCCACCGTCGGCGCCACCGGCCACCGACTGATACGCCAGCGCGGCCGCCGTGCGCAAGCCCTCGGCGTGTTCGAGCCGCTGCGCCTCGGCCTTCAGCTCGTCGTCTTCGCCTTCTTGCGGGTCGACCCGGGTGATCTCGTCGAGGCCGAGCCGCAGCAGGTCGGCCTCCTGATTGCGCTCGCGGGCGTTGCGCCGGCGGTCAGCGAGATCGTCTTCGACCTGCCGCCACTGCGTGTAGGCCTCGCGGTAGGTGTCGAGCAGCTTCTCGTGCTCCGGCCCGGCGAACCGGTCGAGCGCCGCCCGCTGCTCCGACGGCCGCAGCAGCCTTAGCTGGTCGGACTGCCCGTGTACGGCCACGACGTGCTCGCCCACGTCGGCGAGCACCGACACCGGCGCACCGCGACCGCCCACGTGCGCGCGTGACCGCCCCTCCACGGTGACCGTGCGGCTGAGCAGCACCGTGCCGTCGTCGTCTGGCTCCGCGCCCGCGTCGGCGATGCGGGCCTGGACCGCGGCGGCGGTGGGCGCGACCAGCCTGAGCCGGCCCTCGACGACCGCCCGCCCGGGGTCGGCCCGCACCCGGCCGGCGTCGGCACGCCCGCCGAAGAGCAGGCCGAGACCGGTGACGACCATCGTTTTGCCCGCGCCGGTCTCACCGGTGATGACGTTCATCCCGCCGGTCAACGGCAGGGTGGTGTCGTCGATGACGCCGAGGCCGGTGATGCGAAGCTCTTCCAGCACGCCTCAAGACAGTAATAGCGCCGTCCGACACCCACCACCCGCAGGGCCGGCCTGTGGAAAAGCTATCGGCGATTCCCGCGCCAACCTTCGACGGGCAGTTCGAACTTGGCCACCAACCGGTCACTGAACGGCCGCGACCCGAGCCGCACGATACGCACCGGAAGGCTGCCGCGCCGTACCGTGACCCGCGCACCAGGCGGCAGGTCGAACACGCGCCGGCCGTCGCAGCACATCGTCGCCGACGTCGTGTACGGGTCGACGGTGATCACGAACGTCGACGTCGGCGAGGTCACCAGCGGCCGGCTGAACAGAGCGTGCGCGCTGACCGGCACCAGCAGCAGCGCCTCGACCTCAGGCCACACCACGGGCCCACCAGCCGAGAACGCGTACGCCGTCGAACCGGTCGGCGTAGCGCACACCACGCCGTCGCACCCGTACCGCGAGATCGGCCGACCGTCCACATCGACCAGTAGCTCGATCATGTGAGACCGCTGGCCTTTTTCGACGCTCACCTCGTTGAGCGCCCACGATTCGACGGTGCGTTCCCCGTCTACGTCGGCGATGACGTCGAGCGTCAGACGTTCGTCCACTGTGTAGTCTCGGGCGACGACGTCGCGCACGGCCGTATCCAGGTCGTGGATCTCAGCCTCCGCAAGGAAACCCACCTTGCCCAGGTTGATGCCCAGCAGCGGCGCCTTCGCCGGCCGCGCCAGCTCCGCGGCGCGAAGAAACGTGCCATCACCGCCGAGCGCGAAGACGATCTCGGTACCGTCAGCCGCCGCCAACCCGCTCACCGGCGTCACCCCGGGCAGCCCCAGATCGGCCACCTCCTCGGCGACCACTCGCACTTCGAACCCGGCTGCGATCAGGTCAGCCGCCACCGTCCGGGCGTGCTCAGTGCTATCCTGCCGCCCGGTGTGCGTCACCAGCAGGGCGCTTCTCATCCGTTCACCACCGCGTGCACCTGTTCCTCGTCCACGTCCGGCGCGCCCCGGCGCAGCCAGAGGAAGAACTCGACGTTGCCACTCGGCCCTGGCAGCGGGCTGGCCACCACCCCGGCGACGCCCAGCCCCAAGTCGCGGGCCGCGGCCGCCACGTCGAGCACCGCCTCGGCGCGCAACGCCGGCTCGCGCACCACTCCGCCGGCGCCCACCCGTTCCTTACCCACCTCGAACTGTGGCTTCACCATCAAGGCCAAATCTCCGTCGGCCACGGTGCACGCTGCCAGCGCGGGCAACACCAGCCGCAGAGAGATGAACGACAGGTCGGCCACCGTGACGGCGGCGGGTCCGCCGATGGTTTCGGGCACGAGGGTACGCACGTTGGTGCGCTCGAATACCCGTACCCGAGGGTCGTTGCGCAGCGGCCACGCCAGCTGCCCATAGCCGACGTCGACGGCCACCACCTCGGCCGCGCCGGCGCGCAGCAGCACGTCGGTGAAGCCGCCGGTGGACGCGCCCGCGTCCAGGCAGCGCTTGCCCTCGACGGTCAGCCCCGACGCACCGAACGCGGCGAGCGCGCCAGCGAGCTTGTGCCCGCCACGCGAGACGTACTCGATGGAATCGCCCACGACCCGCAGCGGATCGGCGGGGTCGACCATCGCGGCGACCTTCCGCGCCGGCACGCCGCGGACCTGGACCCGCCCGGCCTCGACCAGCTCCGCGGCCTGCTCGCCGGAGCGCGCGTGGCCGCGGCGGGCGAGTTCGGCGTCCAGCCCGGTACGCCGAGCCATCAGCCCCCGTCGATGGTGGGGAGGGCCG
>NZ_JAIBNX010000313.1:0-514 GCF_026130045.1 Micromonospora sp. CPCC 205371 | reverse complement strand
ATCGGCGGGGTCGACCATCGCGGCGACCTTCCGCGCCGGCACGCCGCGTAGCTGGTCGAGGCCGGGCGGACGAGTTCGGCGTCCAGCCGGGTACGCCGAGCCATCAGCCCTGGTCGATGGTGGCGAGCGTCTCCTGCAACGTCCGGTGCGCGGCCTCGTACTCGGCGATCTGGTCGCGCAGCGGGACGTTGGCCGTGTTCGCCAGGGACTGGATCACCGCGTCGACGGCCGGGTGCCCGGAGCCGTCACCGTCCGATCCGGACAGCGCGCCCGCGCCCTGGCCCGGCGGCGGCCCGGGGACCGGCGACGCGGCCGGAACGGCGGGCGAGGAACCCGGGTGACCGGGAGGCGGCGCGGGGACCGGCGGCCGGTACTGGCCGGGCGTTGGCCCGGTCACGCGTCACCGACCGGAGGCGGCGCCGCCTTCTTGGCTGGCGAGGTCTTGCGTGCCGGAGCCTTCTTCGCGGCCGTCTTCTTCGCCGGCGCCACCGGGCTGTCGACCGGAGTGGCGGCG
>NZ_JAIBNX010000312.1 GCF_026130045.1 Micromonospora sp. CPCC 205371 | reverse complement strand
CGGGCCCTCCGCAGCGGTGCCGCGGTGGGGGGTGCCGGGCGCGGGGGCCGCCCCCCCCGCCGGGCGGCGCGGGGCGCCGGGTGGTGGTGCGGGCGGCGTGGGGCCGGCGTGTCGCCGCGCGGTTTGCGCCGTCAGCGCTCCTCGCGGAACTCGACATGCTGCCGCGCCCGCGGATCGTACTTGCGCAGGACCAGACGGTCGGGATCGTTGCGCCGATTCTTGCGGGTGACGTAGGTGAACCCGGTCCCCGCCGTGCTGCGGAGCTTTACCACCGGGCGGGCTTCATTGGAGCGGGCCATGCGCTTAGTATAACGAAAACCGTTTTCAACTACAAGGAGCTGTCGCCATGCCAGCCGTCACGGTGCTGTCCGGGTTCTCGCCCGCCGCCACCCATGCCGTCGCCCGCACCCTGCTTGCGGACAACCCGGCACTGATTCTGATCCGGCACGATCTGACCGGTGTGCGTGACGGCATCGTGCACCGGATCGTCCGCACGGCGCGGGAGGTGCTCGAAGACGAGCGGGTCACGCTGGTGCACGGCTGCGTCTCCTGCACGCTCCGCGAAGACGTGTTGCCGACCCTGGTGCGCCTGGCCCGTGCCCACCCAGACCGCGACCAGGTGCTCATGCTGCCGGAAGCCGTCGAGCCGGAGGCCGTGGCCGCCGCCACCGGGTGGTGCCAGATCGACGGCGCACCGGTCACCGACCATGTGCGCTTCGAGTCGTACACGACCGTGGTCGACGCCGGCCGGCTGCTCGACGATCTCACCACCACGGACTCACTGAGTGACCGCGCGTTGCACGCCGCCGATGACGATCATCGCGCGGTCGCCGACGTCGTCGCGCGCCAGATCGAGTACGCGGACACCGTCGTGCAGTGGGGTGAGGCGCCGGAGGGTGCCTTCGACGGGGCTCGTCTCGCGGTTCTCCTGCACCGCCTCGCACCGTGGGCCGCCCACGTGCCCGCCGCGGGATTCCGGCCCGAGTCGCGGCACCGTCCCGGTACGCCGGGTGTGCTGGTGCGCGGGCTGGAGGGGTACGCCGTGGGTGTGCACGAGCCGGTGCCCGACTGTGGCGTGGTGTCGGTGCTATTTCGGGCACGGCGGCCATTTCACGCGGGCCGCCTCAACGACGCGCTCGGCACGATCGTCGGCCCGACGCTGCGCGGTCGCGGGCACCTCTGGCTGGCGAACCGGCCGGACACGGCCATCGCCTGGGACTCGGCAGCCGGCGGGCTGTCGATGGGGTCGCTCGGGCGCTGGCTCGTCGCGCAGCCCGAGCAGCGCTGGGAAGAGGTGAGCGAGGGCCGGCGACTGGCCGCGGCGGTGGAGTGGGATTTGTACTACGGGGACCGGGGCAACCAGCTCGCGTTCGTCGGGCTCGACCTGGACGCGGCAGACCTGCACCGGCGGCTCGCCGCGTGCCTGCTCACCGATGACGAGTTGGCTGCGGGGCAGGATACGTGGATGACCTGGGCCGACCCCTTCGCTGGGTGCCTTCGTGTGGAGGAGAATTCGGTTCGTGACTGACGATCCGTACACCGTGGTCTGGTCGGAACACACGGCGCACCTGCACGTCGTCGCGCGTGAAGAGGCCGGCTGGTACGCCGAGGTGGCCCGCGCCCTCATCCGCCCGCGCGACATGCTGGCGGTCGATATCGGCTGCGGTGGCGCGGGCATGACCAAGGCGATGGCGGCCGTGCTCGGTGCGACCGGCCGCGCGGTCGGGGTCGACGGCGACACCACCATTCTCGAAGCCGCCCGGGCGACGGTACCCGAGGCGCAGTTCTTGCACGCTGACCTCGACGGCGATCTTGTCGACCTGCGGGCCGAGCTGGGCGCGCCGGCGGACCTCGTGTGGGCGTCCGCGTCCGTGCACCACGCGGGCGATCAGCAGGCCGCGGTAGACGCGCTGGCGACGCTGCTCGGACCCGGCGGCCGGCTCGCGCTGGCCGAGGGCGGGCTGCCGCCCCGCCATCTGCCGTGGGACGTCGGGGTCGGCGAGCCTGGCCTGGAGATCCGATTGGATGCCGCGCAGGACCGCTGGTTCGCGCGGATGCGGGCGGCGTTGCCTGGCTCCCGCCCGATGCCGTACGGCTGGACCGAGGCGCTGCGCCGGGCCGGGCTGACCGACGTGACCACGCGAACCACGCTGGTGGAGCGGGTCGTTCCACTGTCCAAAACGGACGTTGAGCGGCTGCTTGACCGACTCGCACACCGCGTCGATCGGCTCCGCCCGGCCGACCTGCTCGCGCCGGAGGATCTGGCGGCGTGGAACCGCTTGCTAGACCCGGCGGACGAGGCCTGGCTGGGCAATCGGGCCGACCTTTCATGGCTCGATGCTCGCAGCGTCCACATAGGAACCCACCCCTGAAGACGGGGGTCTCCGGACTGGCGGCCTGAGGCCGGTCCGCCGCCTCGCCGATCAAGGCCATACTCATCGATCAAGGTCAAATGCACGCGGATTTGAGATCAAACCACGTGCGTTCGCCCTTGATCGACGGAAAAGGGGGCCGGCGCGGGCGGGGGCGGCGCGGACGGAGGGTGGGCTAGGGGCGGGATAGGGCTAGCCAGTTGCCTGCTGACACGTCGGTGCCGGGTGGCACCAGGAGGCGGTCGAGGGTGCCCGGGGACGAGGCGGTCAGGTCCCACACGGCCCCGCCCGGCAGCCGGACTCGGGCCAGCGGCACGCCCTCCATGTACGCCTGGCCGGGCGTCACCAGCCACCGCAGCAGCCTCGCTCCGCCACCGGGGATGCTCCACGACAGCGGCACGCTCGGTTCGGGCGAGGTGCGCGCGGCCACCCGGCGCGGGCCGCTGACCGGCACCCAACGCGCGGCTCCCCGCACCGTCGCGAGCTCCGGGTCGACGACCCGGCGCAGTGGCAGCCCCAGCCCGCGCTGGAGCAGGTCGGCCACCGCGGGCATGCGGGAGCCGCCGCCCACCACCAGAGCCGCGGTGACGTCGTGCACCGGTACGCCCACGCGGGCGAGCAGCTCGGTGCAGCAGGCCGCCGTGCGGCCGAGCAAGGGGGCGGCGAGCGTCGACAGCTCCTCCTGCGACATGCGGTACGAGGGCGTGTTCGGCATCAGGAAGTCTTCGACCACGGCCGCGTCGCTGAGCTGGTGCTTGACGTGCTGGGCGAATTCGGTGACGGCCATACCGAGCCGCAGGGTCGCCGGTGTTGACGAGCTGGCAGCCGAGGTGAGCGGCGCCAGCCACTGCTGGCCGTCGGCGCTTATGCGGGCCGCGATCAGCGCGTCGATGTCGTGGCCGCCGCAGTCGTCGAGCGCGGCGTGGCCGAGCACCTCGTGCCAGCGTTCACCGATGCGCACCAGTGCCGTGTCGAAGGTGCCGCCACCGAGGTCGTACACGAGCACCAGGTCGCCGGGCTGAAACGGTGCCCCGGCGAGCGGGGCGAACGCCGCCGCCACCGGCTCGGGGAGCAACTCGACGGTCTGGAACCCAGCGGCCTCCGCAGCGGCCACCATCCGGGTGCGCCGCACGTCGCTGTGCTGGCCGGCGCTCCCTCCGCTCACGGGGGCCTCGGGGCCGGAGAGGCGCTCGTAGCTGGCGGGGACGGTCAGGACCGCCCGATGGATCGGCGCCCCGTGAAGGCGCTCCGCCTCGGCGCGCAGCGTGGACACGACCGCGACGATCTGCTCCACCGGCCGGAACCGCCGGGGGCCCAGCAGCACCGACGCGTCGGCGGCCAGCCCGCGCTTGAACCCGGAGTCGAAGGCCTCAGGATCGGAGCGCTTGCGCCGCTCGGCGAGCGTGCCGACGAGCATCTGCTGCCCATCCCAGAAGACCGCCGACGGCCAGGTGGCGGCCCCAGTCACCGGTTCGGGCACCAGCACGGTGGTGTCGCCCGCGACGACGACAGCAGACGACGAGGTGGTGCCGACGTCGATGACGAGGACGGGCGGTGCCGCGCCGTCAAAGGTCCCAGACATCGACCACGCTCCGATCGTCGGACTCCCACACCGCCAGCAACTGCCGGGCGTCCGCGCTGAAACCGACCCGGACCCGCTGCCCCGGCGAGCCCTGAACCCGGAAGACCTCGTGGTCGGTGGCCACGTCGTGGACGACCAGCACAGCGGTGCCGCCGGCAACGTCGCTGGTGGTGGCGCGCAGCTGACCATCGGGGCACGTGGCCGAGGTGGCGAAGGCGTCGGAGCCGCTCCGGGCGGCGTACCCGGGATGGCGGCGTGCCCACGCGTCGTCGCTGACCTTTTCGAGCCGCGCGCCGGTGCGCAGGTCCCACGTCGTGACAGCCGACCGCCGGTACCGGCCGACGACCTTGCCCTCGGCCTCGGTGGCGAGCCGCCACTGCGCCTCGTCGACGAGCACCTTGTCGGGCGTGCTCGGGTCGCGGAACCGGGTCGCGAGCGTGCCGCTGTCGAGCTCCCATACGGAGATCCAGCCGTCGGCGTCCCACGCCACCAGGCACAGCCGCCCCTCCGGGCCGATGTAGACCTGACCGCCGCGCGGCACCGCGTCATTCGGCGGCAGGGTGAACTCACTGATCACCGCGCCGTCGTCGATGCCCCGGATTCGCACATGCCGCCCGGCGCCGTCGCACTCGACGAGCCGCTGCCGATCGGGCGCGAGCAGCCACGAGCCGACGACGTCGAGGCGCTGCCGCTGCACCGGGGGCTGCTCGGCCAGCGCCTTCGGTGCCTTGGCGGCTGCTGCGACCAGTACAGGACCGACATGGTCGCCGACGGCCGCGCGATGCGCGAGCAGCGTGCCCGCCTGCGGCGCTATGAGGTCGAAGACCCGCTCGTCCGGGGTGCGCACCTGCGCGACCACCTCGCCCGCCTGGTACGGGTGGCCCTCCGCGACGAGCCAGCGCGACACCTGCCCGACGCCGCCAGGGATCTCCCACGACACCGGCTCGATCCGCCAGCGCGGCCGGTCGGCCAGCACCGCCCGGGTGACCGCGCCCACCGACCAGCGCGCGGCGCCGCGTGCCACCGCCAGCTCCGGCTCGGCCGACGTGCGGATCTGCTGGCCTAGTCCGGCGCGTAGGGCCGGCTCGACCATCGGCAGCCGCGCTCCGCCACCCGCCAGCACGATCGCGGACAGGTCGTCGAGCGTGGCGCCCGCCTCCTGCACCACCGCCATGCAGCTCGACACCAGCCAGCGCAAGGCCGGCTCGGCGAACGCGGCCAGCCACTCCCGCGTCAGGCGGTAGGGCGGGGTGAGCGGGGTCAGGTGGTCGGCGACCTCGTCGGCGTCGGCGAGCTGATGCTTGAGCCGGCGGGTGAAGTCGATGGCCTCGTAGTACGCCCGGAGGCCCGCGTCGCCGGGCGCGGTGAAAAGCTGCTCGATCCACGCCCGGCCCTCGGAGCGCAGGTCGTTGATGAGGAGGGCGTCGAGGTCGTGGCCGGCAGCGGAGTCCTGATGGGTGAGCTGGGTGGTGTGGTTGCCGCGCACCTGCACGGTCGCCGTGGTCCAGGTGGCGCCCAGGTCGCAGACCAGCACCAGGCCGCCCGGCGGCAGGCCGCTGCCGGTCTCCGGATCGAGGGCGGCGCACACCGCGTCGCTGACCAGCTCGACGTCGGGGAAACCGGCCGCCTCGCCCGCCGCCACCAGCACGTCGCGGCGCGGGTCGCCGGGCAGGTAGTCGGCGGGTGCGGTCAGCGTCAGGCGGTGGATCGGTGCGCCGTACTGCTGCTGGGCCTCGGTGTGCACGGCCGTGAGGTAGGCGGCGAGCGCCTCCACGCCGCTGACCTCGTGGTTTTCCAGCCACATCGACGCCTGCGCGTCGACGGCCCGGCGAGGCCCGTCGATGTATCGCCGGGGAATGGCCCGCTTGCGCCGTTCCGCCGCGGTGCCGATGAGGTATCCGGTGTCGTCGAGGCACACCGATGACGGCCACACGTAGGTGGCGCCGCCGGGCTCGCGGATCAGGCCAGACCGATCGCCTTCGACGAGCGCGACTCGGGTGCCCGACGTGCCGACGTCGACCACCAGGATCGGCTCGGCCATGGGCGTACCTCGCGCATCGCTCGAAGGGAAATCTGGCTTAGTCTCGACGAGTCTTCCGCTCGCGTCCACCCTCTGGTGACCCAACGCATTCCGGCCGAAACAATGTGGTAACAATCAATGCGCCAATCCGATCGGGGCGCCGCTCCGAACTACCTATGTGCACGCGACACTGAGGGGCGGGAGGCTGTCTGGCATGAGTGACGGCGGAAACGACGCGGCCCGCCGGGCCGACCATCTTTCGGCCGTGCCCGAGCCGCCCCCTGACCCGGCGGCCGAGGCTGACACCCTCTTGCGTGCCGTGGCGCGCGGCGACGAAGCGGCGTTCACCCGGCTCTACGAGCTGGTCGCGCCCCGGGTGTACGGGCTCGTGCGCCGGGTACTACGTGACCCCGCACAGGCCGAAGAGGTGGCGCAGGAGGTACTCGTGGAGGTGTGGCGCACCGCGACGCGGTTCGACCCGGCTCGCGGCTCGGCCACCTCGTGGGTCTTCACGATCGCGCACCGCCGCGCGGTCGACCGCGTGCGGTCCGAGCAGGCGGGCGCCGAACGGCTCCGCAAGATCGCCGCCAGCTCGGCCGAGACGCCGTACGACGAGGTGGTCGACCAGGCCACCGTCCACCTCGAGCAGCAGCAGGTGCGGCGCTGCCTGCAGGGTTTGACCGGTCTGCAACGCGAGGCGATCACCCTCGCGTACTACGAGGGGTACACGTATCGCGAGGTCGCGCAGCTTCTCGATACCGCGTTACCTACGATCAAGACACGGATGCGCGACGGACTGATCCGCCTGCGCGACTGCCTGGGTGTGGGGGTGGTCGCATGACCGAAGTGCACGCATTGGCCGGGGCGTACGTGCTGCACGCCTTGACCGACATCGAGCGGGCCTCGTTCTCGCGGCATCTGTCCGAGTGCGAGGCGTGCGCCGTCGAGGTGGCCGAGCTTCAGGAGACGGCGGCGCGGCTCGCCGGCGGCACGTGGGCCGTGCCGCCGCCGCAACTCCGCGACAAGGTACTGGCGGAGGGGCGGCGCACGGGCCAGGGGGCGCCCCGCGAGCCCCGCCGCGGCGCGACGCCCGCCCCG
>NZ_JAIBNX010000311.1 GCF_026130045.1 Micromonospora sp. CPCC 205371 | reverse complement strand
AAGGGCAAATGCACGTGGTTCGATCTCTAAACCACGTGCATTTGCCCTTGATCCATGCAACCTCCCTTGATCGCGGTGCGCGCCGCGCGCCCACCCGCCGTCAGTGACTCACTCCGACCCGGACGGCTCGCGCTACGACTCGCGCGCTCTGACCCACGCAGCGCGCTCTGACCCACGCAGCGTCCGCTGGCACGCACGGCGCCCGCTGGCACACGCAGCGCCCAGGCGAGCGGCGCCCGGGCCAAGCGGCGCTCTTGCACGCAGCGCCTGGTCCACGCAGCGCCAAGGCCACGCAGCGCCAAGGCCACGCAGCGCCAAGGCCACGCAGCGCCAGGGCCACGCAGCGCCAGGGCCACGCAGCGCCAGGGCCACGCAGCGCCAGGGCCACGCAGCACCTGGGCCACGCAGCACCCGCCAGGCGCGCCCCACAGCTCGCCGGCAGCGCGCTGGCACGCGGAACGCCCGTGGCACGCGGAACGCCGTGGCGCGCGGCGGCCGCAAGGACGCTCAAACTCAGCGCGCCCGACGGCGCGCTTGGCCTGAGCGATGCCGTTAGGCCACGCGGCGCGCTATGCGCGACGCGGTGACCGGTGAGTTCGCGGAAGGTGCTGCCCCAAGCGACCTGGAGCCCGCCCTCTCCGCGACGCGCGCTGCGCGCGCCACCCTGCAATCTTGGCGAGCTATGGCGCCACGGACCGCCATAACTCGCCAAGATCTGCCCATCACCCCTCAACGCCGTCGAAGGACGGCACTCATCGCAGTGCCGTGCCGGCACAGCGCCACGCCGCCCCACCCAACCGCGTCGATCAAGGCCATTCCCAACGATCAAGGGCAAATGCACGTGGTTTAGAGATCGAACCACGTGCATTTGCCCTTGATCGACGTGCAGAGGGGCACGCGCGGCGCGCAACGAACGCGACGCCCCGCGCAACGAACGCGACGCCCCGCACGGTGCGCGCGACACGGCGCACGGCGCGCATCGCGCCGCAAGGCGGGCGCTAGGCGCCTGCGGCGGACTTCAGGTCGGCGGCGCGGTCGGTGTTCTCCCAGGTCAGGTCCGGCAGCTCGCGGCCGAAGTGGCCGTACGCGGCGGTCTGCTGGTAGATCGGGCGCAGCAGGTCGAGGTCGCGGATGATCGCGGCCGGACGCAGGTCGAAGACCTCGCCGATCGCCTTCTCGATCCGGTCGACCGGCACGTTTTCGGTGCCGAAGGTCTCGACGAACAGGCTCACCGGGTGCGCCTTGCCGATCGCGTACGCCACCTGGGTCTCGCAGCGCTCGGCCAGGCCGGCGGCTACGACGTTCTTGGCGACCCAGCGCATCGCGTACGCGGCAGAGCGGTCGACCTTCGACGGGTCCTTGCCCGAGAAGGCGCCACCGCCGTGCCGGGCGTACCCGCCGTAGGTGTCAACGATGATCTTGCGGCCGGTGAGGCCGGCGTCGCCCATCGGGCCACCGATCTCGAAGCGGCCGGTCGGGTTGACCAGCAGGCGGTAGCCCTCAGTGTCGAGGCCGAGGCCTTCGAGCTCCGGCGCGATCACGTGCTCGCGCACGTCGGGCGTCAGCAGCGACTCGAGCGAGATGTCGGCGGCGTGCTGGCTGGAGACCACCACGGTGTCGAGCCGCACCGGGCGCAGCCCGTCGTACTCGATGGTCACCTGGGTCTTGCCGTCGGGCCGCAGGTACGGGATCGTGCCGTCCTTGCGCGTGGCCGACAGCCGCCGGGCCAGCCGGTGGGCGAGCGCGATCGGCAGCGGCATCAGCTCGGGCGTCTCCTGGCACGCGAAGCCGAACATCATGCCCTGGTCGCCAGCGCCCTGTGAGTCGAGTGCGCTCTCCGAGGAGCCGCTGCGCAGCTCGATGGCGCTGTCGACGCCCTGCGCGATGTCGGGCGACTGCGATCCGATCGACACGCTCACGCCGCAGGACGCGCCGTCGAAGCCCTTCTTCGAAGAGTCGTATCCGATGCCGAGGATCGTCTCGCGGACGATCGCCGGGATGTCCGCGTACGCCTTCGTGGTCACCTCGCCGGCCACGTGCACCTGACCGGTGGTGATCAGCGTCTCTACCGCGACCCGGCTGCGCGGGTCCTGGGTGAGCAGCGCGTCGAGAATGCCGTCGCTGATCTGGTCAGCGATCTTATCCGGGTGACCCTCCGTGACCGACTCGGAGGTGAACAGGCGGCGTGCCACGGTGCTCCTTACATGTCGTCTATTTGTTCGGCGCAGTCTAGCCAGAGGTTGTTAAGCGGGTCGCTACCAGATTCAACACGGCGTCGGCGACGGCGTCTTTGGGCTGCTCGGGAAGCTGTGTCACAGCACCGTCGGCGTCCAGCACAGTAACCGAATTGGCGTCGGCGCCGAAGACCTTGTCGACGCCCACCTGGTTGAGCACTATCAGGTCGGCGCGCTTGCGTGCCAGCTTCGCACGGGCGTTGGCTAGCGCCTCGGTGCCGTCGGCCGTCTCGGCGGCGAAGACCACGAGCACCTGGCCGGGGCGCTTGCGCTCGCCGAGCTCGGCGGCGATGTCGGGGTTGGTGGTCAGCGTGAGCATCGGGGCGGTGCCGTCATCGGCCTTTTTGATCTTCGTGGCGGCGTACTCGGCCGGCCGGAAGTCTGCTGGTGCGGCGGCCATGACGACCGCGTCGGCGTCACCGGCCGCCTCGACGGTCGCCTTGCGCAGTTCCTCGGTGCTGCCGACGCGTACCAGATCGACACCCGCGGGGTCCGGAAGGCTGACGTTGGCGCTGATGAGGGTGACCCGGGCGCCTCGGGCGGCGGCGGCGCGCGCGAAGGCGTACCCCTGCTTGCCCGACGAACGGTTGCCCAGGAACCGGACCGGGTCGAGCGGCTCGCGCGTGCCCCCGGCCGTGACCACGACGTGCCGGCCGCTGAGATCGGCCTGGAGTGGTCCGCGCGCCAGCACCCGCGACGCGAGCGCGAAGATCTCGGACGGCTCGGGCAGGCGGCCCTTGCCGGAGTCGGCGCCGGTGAGGCGCCCGACGGCGGGCTCGATGACGATCGCGCCGCGGGCCCGCAGGGTGGCGACGTTGGCCGCGGTGGCCGGGTGCTCCCACATCTCTGTGTGCATTGCAGGCGCGTACACGACCGGGCAGCGCGCGGTGAGCAGCGTGTTGGTCAGCAGGTCGTCGGCCAGGCCGTGTGCGGCCTTGGCGAGCAGGTCAGCGGTGGCCGGCGCCACGACCACCAGGTCGGCGCTCTGGCCGATGCGCACGTGCGGCACCTCGTGGACCGCCGACCACACGTCGTCGGCGACCGGCTGGCCGGAGAGCGCTGCCCACGTCGGGGCGCCCACGAACCGCAGCGCGGACGCCGTGGGCACCACTTGGACGCGGTGGCCGGACTCGGTGAACAGGCGCAGCAGCTCGCAGGCCTTGTAGGCGGCGATGCCGCCGCCTACACCGAGGACGACCGTCGACACAAAATCAGGGGGCTTCGGACGGCTCGGCCGTGAGCAGGCCGGCGTTGATCTCACGAAGCGCGATGGAGAGCGGCTTTTCCTGCGGGGTCGTCTCGACCAGCGGGCCCACGTACTCCAGCAGGCCCTCACCGAGCTGGCTGTAGTAGGCGTTGACCTGACGCGCCCGCTTGGCGGCGAAGATCACCAGCGCGTACTTGGACGAGGTCTTCTCGAGAAGCTCGTCGATCGGCGGGTTGGTGATGCCTTCGGGATTGGCGACGGAGCCCAACGTAAAGTCCTTAGTCAGCTCGTAGCGGGGTTAGAAATGATGAACCGAGCAAGCTTACCAGTTCGTCAGCGGCACGCTCGACGTAGTCGTTGACCACGGTCACGTCGAACTCGCGCTCGGCGGCCAGCTCCTCGTCGGCGTGGGCCAACCGGCGACGGATGGTCTCCTCGTCGTCGGTGCCACGACCAACCAGCCGGCGTTTGAGCTCCTCGACACTCGGCGGCGCGAGGAACACCAGCTGCGCCTCGGGCATCGCGGCCCGGACCTGCCGGGCGCCCTGCAGGTCGATCTTGAGCAGGACGGGCTCGCCCTCGCGCAGCCAGCCCTCGACCGGCCCGCGTGGCGTGCCGTAGAGGTTGCCGGCGAATTCGGCCCACTCCAGCAGCTGGCCGCCGGCGATCAACCGCTCGAACTCGGACCGATCGGCGAAGAAGTAGTGCACGCCGTCGACCTCGTAGTCACGCATCTTTCGAGTGGTGACCGACACGGACAGCCGTACCCACGGCGAGCGCGCCCGGATCAGCTCGATCACGCTGTCCTTGCCGACTCCAGAGGGGCCAGACAGGACGGTGAGGCGAGCTGCCGGGCGCGCGTCGTCTTCCATGCTCACTGCTTGTTTCTACACGGTGCAGTGGATCAGTTAGAAGCGAACTCCCCCAGCAACGCCTTACGCTGCTGTTCGCCGAGTCCGCGAAGGCGCCGGCTGTCGGCAATCTTGAGCTTCTCCATGATCTGGGTAGCCCGGATCTTGCCGATACCAGGGAGCGCCTGGAGCACAGCCGAGACCTTCAGCTTGCCGACGACATCATCGGACTCGGCCCGTTCGAGCACGGCGGCGAGGGTGGTCTTGCCCTGCTTGAGCTGTTCCTTCAGCTCAGCGCGGGCCTTGCGGATCTCCGCAGCCTTTTCCAGCGCGGCTGCACGCTGTTCGGGGCTCAATGACGGGAGCGGCACCAGTTCTCCTCAGGTCCCTATCGCGACGGTGCACCACCGCCGCATCTGTGAAACATGGTGTGGCCCGGAACCAAAGGGGCATGTGATTCCCGGCGCCGGGAAAACTAGCGGGCAGCGACGTTTTCGGCAACGTCGGCGCGCCATGATCACGCAATCGTGACGCCGCCATCACCCACCGGCGCTGGCCAGCACGCCCCGGCACTCGGCCAGTACCCGGTCAAAGGCGGTCCGCAAACGTACGGTGTCTGGACCGCTACCGAGGACTTCCCGGGAGTACGACGGCAACACGGCCGAAACATTTTCGGGAAAGATTTCACGGAGATCATTTGCAGTCCCGCCCTGCGCTCCGAGGCCCGGAGCGAGGATCGGTCCGCCCAGCTTCGACAGGTCCAATCCGGTCCTGCCGACGGTCGCGCCGATCACCACGCCGAAGCTCCCGAGCGGCTTCGCACCCCCGTTGAGCTGGGAAATCTCATCGATCACGGTCTGCGCGACCGTGCGACCGTCACTCGCGACCGCGCGCTGGACGGACGCGCCCTCCGGGTTCGAGGTGAGCGCGAGCACGAAGACGCCTGCCCCGTGCTCGGCCGCCTTCTCGAACATCGGAGCCAGCGAACTTACTCCCAGGTAGGGACTCGCGGTGACCGCGTCGACATACAAAGAGCTGGATGGTTCGAGGTACGCGTCGGCGTACGCGCGGACCGTGGAACCGATATCTCCGCGCTTCACGTCGAGCAAGACAAGACAACCGAAATTTTTAAACTGTCGGATAGTTGACTCAAGGATGGCGAGCCCCCGGGAGCCGAATCGTTCGAAGAACGCGGACTGCGGCTTGACCACCGCGACCCGGTCGGCGAACGCCTCGACAGTCACCTCGCAGAAGCGCGCGAGCCCATCGGGACTGTCCGGAAGACCCCACTTCTCCAGAAGTGCCGGGTGCGGGTCGATCCCTACGCAGAGCGGCCCCCGCTCGTCCATCGCCCGCCGCAGCCGGGCACCGAAGCTCTCCACCGTCATCCCTCTCTGGTCGCCGCGGCCACCCCACGGGCGATGCGCGCGAGATCATCGTCGTCCACCACGTAGGGCGGCATCGTGTAGATCAGATCGCGGAACGGGCGCAGCCACACACCCTCCCGCACCGCCGCCGCCGTAGCGGCCCCCATGCCGACCGGATGGTCCAGCTGCACCACCCCGATCGCGCCGAGCACCCGGACGTCCAGGACCCCCGGCGTACCCGCCAGCGGCTCCAGGCCGGCCCGGAGCCCCGCCTCTATGCGCTTCACCTCACCCGCCCACCGTCCGTCGCTCAGAAGGCCGATGGAGGCGTTCGCGACGGCACACGCGAGCGGGTTCCCCATGAACGTCGGGCCATGGGCGAGGATCGACACCTCGCCCCGCGAGATGCCGGCGGCGACCTCGGCGGTGCACAAGGCCGCGGCCAGGCTCAGGTAGCCGCCGGTCAGAGCCTTGCCGACGCACATGATGTCGGGGGTCACCGCGGCGTGGTCGGCGGCGAAAAACGCGCCGGTACGGCCAAAGCCGGTCGCGATCTCGTCAAAGATCAGCAAGATGTCGTACTGGGTGGTGAGCTCGCGCAGGGCCCGCAGGTACCCCGGACTGTGAAACCGCATCCCGCCCGCACCCTGTACGACCGGCTCGACGATGACGGCGGCGAGCTCGTGGGCATGTGTTTTCAACGCTCTGCGGACGTTTTCGACGTATTCGTCCTCAACCGGAGCGTCGAAACCGTCCGGCGGCGCTGGCGCGAACACCTGCCGCGGCAGCACGTCGGTCCACAAATGGTGCATGCCGCCGTCGGGGTCGCACACGCTCATGGGGTGGAAGGTGTCCCCGTGATAGCCGCCCCGCCAGGTGGCGAGGCGGCGCTTTCCGGGCCGGCCGCGCGAGCGCTGGTACTGCAGCGCCATCTTGACCGCGACCTCCACGCTCACCGAGCCTGAGTCGCAGAGAAACACGTGCTCCAGCCCTGCCGGCGTCACGTCGACGAGAGTCTTGGCGAGCGCGACGGCAGGCTCGTGCGTGAGCCCGCCAAACATGACGTGACTCATCCGCCCGAGTTGGTCGGTGACGGCGGCGTCCAGCACCGGATGCCGGTACCCGTGGATGGCAGCCCACCACGACGACATCCCATCGACCAGTTCCCGCCCGTCGGCGAGCTTGAGCCGCACTCCGGCGGCGCTGTCGACGACCAGCGGCGCGACAGTCCCCGGCATAGGCCCATAGGGATGCCAGACATGCGCAAGATCCAGCGCCGCGATCTCCTCAGGCGTCACCCTCCACCCCTTCCCCCCGCCCCGCGGCCCCCGCCGCTCCCCCGCGCCCCGCGGCCCCGCCGCACCCCGCGGCCCCGCCGCACCCCTCTCCGCGCCGATCAAGGGCGAATGCACGTGGTTTGATCTCTTTTCCGCGTGCGTTTGCCCTTGATCGA
>NZ_JAIBNX010000310.1 GCF_026130045.1 Micromonospora sp. CPCC 205371 | reverse complement strand
TGCGTTTGCCCTTGACCCATGCACTCGCCCTTGATCGGCGACCAGGCCGCGCGAAGACCGCGCCCGCACCGCGCGTCCCCGCGCATCCGCGCGCCCGCGGCGGCCGCTACGGCCAGGCCGGGCGCCCGGCACCGCCGGATCGCCGCGGCTCAGCGGTCACCACGTGGCCGGCTTGGTGGGCTGGTACAGCCAGGTGTCGAAGAACGCGTCGAGCTGTATCCCGCCGCGCTTCTCGGCGAGCGCGACGAAGTCAGCCGTCGTGACGTTGCCGTTGCGGTGCTTGGCGTACCAGTCGCGGAGCAGCCGGAAGAACGCCTGGTCGCCGATCTTCACGCGCAGCGCCTGCAGGGTGGCGGCGCCGCGCGCGTACACAGTGCCGCTGAACAGGAACTGCGGGCCGCCGACGTTTCCCGGCGGCCGGGTCCAGATCGAGCTGGTTGCCGGCTCGGCGTACACCTCGTCGAAGGACTGCTGCGCGGTCTGCCCGCCGTGGCGCTCGCTGTAGAGCCACTCGGCGAACGTGGCGAAGCCCTCGTTGAGCCAGATGTCGGGCCACACGGTGAGGCTGACGCTGTTGCCGAACCACTGGTGCGAGATCTCGTGCACGACGGTCGAGGTGCCGGGCGTGCGGTCGTACTGCGATCTGGTCTGCGATTCCAGCGCGTACCCGACCTCGGGCGCGTGGTCGACGACCCCGCCGCCGCTGCTGAACGGGTACGGGCCCCACAGGTCGGAGAAGAACGCGATGATCTCCGCCTCGGCGGCCAGCCGGTCGAACGCGCCGTTGGGGATCTCGACGGGGTCCACCGCGTGGTACAGCGGGATCTTCCCGGCCTTGCTGATCCGCAGCTCGAAGACGCCGTTGGTGGCCGTCGCCAGGTACGGCGCCATGGGCGAGTCTTCCCGCCAGCGCCAGGTGGTCTTGTCGCCGTGGTCGCGCTTGCCGACGAGGCGGCCGTTGCCGATGGCCGTGATCCCCTTCGGCACCGTGATGGCGAAGTCGTATGTGGCCTTGTCTCGCGGGTTGTCGTTGGCCGGGTACCAGCCGGGCGAGCCCTGCGGCTCGTTGACGACGAAGGCACCGTCTTCTGTGGTCACCCAGCCCTCGCTGCTGCCGTCGGGGTCGATGACCTCGGTGGGCTGGCCGCTGTATCGCACGGTGACCACGAACGGCTTGTGGCGCTTGAGCGGCACTCGCGGCGTGATGATCAGCTCTTGGCCGTCGCGGCGGAACTCGGCGCGCAGCCTGTTGACCGTGATGCCGGTGACCGTGAAGCCGCGCAGGTCGAGGTTGAACCGCCGCAGGTCCTTGGTCGCCTTCGCGGTGATCGTGGTGGTGGCGTCAAGGTGGTTCGACGCCCGCACGTAGCTCAGGTCGAGGGAGTAGTGCCGGACGTCGTATCCCCCGTTGCCGGCGAGCGGGAAGTACGGGTCTCCGAGCCCGGCGGAGCCGACCGAGCCGTACCCGCCGGCTGCCGCGGGTGTGGCGGCGAGGGCGAGCACGGCGGCAATCGCGGTGATCGTGGTCATGGCGGCGCGTGGCGCGTTCATGGCCAGCACCTTCGTGGGCGGGGGCGCCCACAATGGGGGGTCCGGGCCCGTCGCCCTCGCGGCGCGCGGGCTCGCGTAGGAGCACCAGCGCCGCGAGGAACGCGGCGACCAGCAGACCGACACCGGTGGTGAAGGCCACCCGGTACCCGCCGGCCAGCGCCGCGGCCTCCCCTGCACCGCCCGCGAGCAGGTCACCGGTGCGCCCAGCGGCCAGTGTGGACAGTACGGCCACGCCAACCGCGCCGCCGATCTGCTGGGTGGTGTTGAACAGACCGGACGCGAGACCCGCGTCGTCTCCGCTCGCGCCCGACATCCCGAGGCTGGCCAGTGCCGGCAGCACCAGTCCGCCACCGGCGATCAGCAGCATCACCGGCAGCAGGTCGATGACGTAGTTGGCGTGCACCGGGAGCCGGACCAGCAGCCCGAGCGCCCCGACGAGCAGCGCCAGCCCGGCCAGCAGCACCCGCCGCTCGCCGTACCGGGAGCTGAGCCGCGCGGACACGGCCAGCGACACCGCGCCGATGCTCACTGCCGCGGGCAGCATCGCGAGGCCGGTGGCGAGGGCGCCGTACCCGAGCACCCGCTGCATGTACAGCGCGACGATGATCTGGAACGAGAACATGGCGGCGATGGTCAGGACCTGGACCAGGTTGGCGCCGGCGACGCTGCGCGAGCGCAGCAGGCGCGGCGGGATGAGCGGATTCCGCGCTTTCGCCTGCCGGATGGCGAAGCCGGCGAGCAGCGCGGCGGCGAGCGCGCCGTAGGCGAGCGTCGGGGCGGATGCCCAGCCGTGCTCTTCGACCTTGACGACCGTGTAGATGCCGACCATCAGCCCGGCGGTGACCAGGAACGCGCCGGCTGCGTCGGCGCCGGCGCGCAGGCCCGCGCCCTTGTCGGCGGGCAGCGTCCACGCGCCCAGCGCGATCGTGGCGAGCCCGATCGGCAGGTTGATCAGGAAGATCCAGTGCCAGTTCAGCGCGTCGGTGAGCACGCCGCCTAGTACCTGGCCGATCGAGGCGCCGGCGGCGCCGGTGAAGCTGAAGACGCCGATCGCCTTGGCGCGCTCGCGCGGGTCGGTGAAGAGCGTGACGAGGATGCCGAGGCTGACGGCGGCGGCCATCGCGCTGCCGACACCCTGCGCGAACCGCGCGACGATCAGCGTCGCGGGTGAGGTCGCCGCGCCCGCGACGACCGAGGCGGCGGTGAAGACTGCGGTACCGGCCACGAACATCCGCTTGCGGCCGAGCAGGTCTCCGAGGCGCCCGGCGAGCAGCAGCAGGCTGCCGAATGCGATCAGGTACGCGTTGATGACCCAGGTCAGGCCGCCTGGCGAGAAACCGAGGTCGTCCTGGATGGCGGGCATCGCGACGGTGACGATGCTGCCGTCGAGGATGGTCATCAGCAGCCCGGTGGCGATCACCGCGAGGGCGAGCCAGCGGGAACGGTTGTTCGTCATGAGACCGACCGTAACAGATAGTTCCGTTAGAGACGGTCTCTATGTGATCTAGTTCGCTAGGCGGGCCCGCCGAGCCCCTCGCGGCGCCTCAGCTGGCGTCTCCAGGTGCCCGGTAACCAGGCGTCCGAGCGCGCGCAGCAGCACCTCGCGCTCGTCGGCGGGCAGGCTGGCGAGGGCGTCCTCGTGCACCTGGTCGACGATTCGCTGGCTGCGGTGCGCGAGCCGAGCCCCCTCCTCGGTCACCGCGATGATCCGGGCCCGCCGGTCGGTGCTGGACGGGCGGCGCTCGGCCAGTCCCGCTTTCTCCAGGGCGTCGACGGTGACCACCATCGTGGTCTTGTCCATGTCGCCAAGCTCGGCGAGCTGGATCTGGGTCCGTTCCTCTTGGAGAGCGTGTACGAGCACGCAGTGCATCCGGGTGGTCAGCCCGACCTCCGCCAGCGCCGCGGTCATCCGGGTGCGCAGCACGTGGCTGGTGTGGTCGAGCAGGAACGACAGGTCGGGACTGGTTCGCGACGGTGCCATGGCGGTCATGCCTCCAGGATAATCCCGTGACAGATAATCCACGACTTGACCGATGTGACGATGTCAGAGGGGTACGACGACCTGGTTGCGGGAGTGTTGGTAGATCACGGAGCTGCGGAAGCCCACTATCTCGCGGCGCTTGCTGAACTTGTCCATCAGCAGCGCGTGCAGGCTGTCCACGGTGGGCACCGCGACGTGGATGAGGAAGTCGTCGCCGCCGGCCACCACGTACACGGACAGCACCTCGGGAAGTGCGCTGACGTACCGCTTGAAGCCCTCGATGACCTGCCTGCTCAGCGGCCGGATCTGGATGTGGAGGAACGCCTGCACGTTGCGGTTGAGGGCGGGCAGGCTCACCTCGGCGTGGTATCCGGTGATCACGCCCCGCTCGCGCAGCGCACGCACCCTCTCCAGGCAGGTGGACGGGGCGATGCCCAGCGTGCGCGCCAGGTCGCGGTTGGTCTGGCGCGCATCGCGCTGCAGATGCCCCACTATCGCCGAATCAAGTTCGTCCACCGTACCCCTCTTTCCATCAGAGGCCGAATATCATTCGGCATCGGGCCAGAACAGCCGATCACCTGGCTAGCTTAAGCCCATGAATCACGAACAGATACTCGTCCGTCGGGGGTCACGCTCCGGCTTGCCCGTCATCCTGGCGATCCACACCACCGCCCCCGGCCAGGCGATCGGCGGTTGCCGGCTGGCCGGGTACGCGGAATGGCGCTACGGCCTCGACGACGCCCTGCGGCTCTCGGCGGCGATGACCCAGAAGTGCGCCGTCGCCGGGCTGCCGCACGGCGGCGCCAAGACCGTCGTGGCCCTGCCGCCGGGCGCCGCGCTCGGGCCCGGCGAGCGCCGCGCGCTCCTGCACGACGTCGGCGATGTCATCGCCGGCCTCGACGGCGCCTACGCGACCGGCCCGGACGTCGGCACCGGCCCCCCCGACATGACCACCATCACCGACCGCCCCACCCACGTCTTCTGCCTCCCCCCCGAGGCGGGCGGCAGTGGCGACTCCTCGCCGCACACCGCAACCGGCGTCGTCGCCGCGCTGCGCGCCCTGTGCGAGGCCGTCTTTGGTACCGCCGACCTGGCGGGCCGGCGATTCGCGATCGTCGGTCTCGGCCGGGTCGGGGCCCCCGTCGCCCCGCCCCCGGCCGCCGGACAGGCCAAGCTCGTGGTCGCCGACGTCGACCCCACGAAGCGAACGCTCGCCGACGAACTCGGTGCCGCCTGGGTCGACCCTGATGACGGTCTCCGCTCCGATGTGGACGTTCTGGTGCCGGCCGCACTCGGCGGCGTGTTGACCCCCGCGGTCGTGAGCGAGTTGCGGTGCGCGGCCATCGCCGGTCCGGCCAACAACCAGCTCGACGCGCCGGGTACCGCCGACCTGTTGCACCAGAGGGGAATCGTGTGGGCACCGGACACTGTGGTCAGCGCCGGCGGCGTCATCTACGCGACCGGTGTGGAGCTGCGACAGGAGACGCCGTTGGAGGCGACTGCGCGCGTCCGCGGGATCGGCGACACGCTCGCGCGCATCCTGCGGGACGCCGCCCGCGACGGTGTGCCACCGGCCGCGGTTGTGGGCGGCGGGTCCCGCGACGGCCGATGAGTTTCAATTGGTCGATCAGTCTGACCGGTTGAGCGTATCCGATCGAGAGTGAGGTACCCCATGAGCGTGACGCACCGCGAGCCTGGCGGGCGCCGAGTGCTGGCCCTGCTGAGGGCGGCGGTGGTGGGGGGGGTCGCGCCCGTCGGCGCGCCGGCCGCGCCGGCCGGCGCGCACCCTGGTGGCCGCTGGACCGCGACATGGTCGACGTCGATGATCGCCTCCTACCCGGACTTCTTCGGCACCCCGAACTGGTCCGGCGGCTTCGACGACCAATCCGTGCGACAACCCATCCGGGTCAGCCGCGGCGGAGCCGCCGTGCGCATCCGCGTGTCCAATGTGCACGGCGACGAACCACTACGACTGACCGGTGCCAGCATCGGACGGGCCGGCGAGGGCGCGGCCGTGCGCCCCGGCTCGCTGCGCCCGGTGACGTTCGATGGGCGGCGCTCCACAGTGGTGCCCGCCGGTCGTGAGCTTCCCTCCGATCCGGTGGCCCTGCCGGTCACGCCGCTGGAGCGGCTGGCCGTGACGCTGTACTTCGCGCGTCCCACCGGGCCGTCCACTTTCCACCTGATGTCGATGGCCACCTCGTACCGGGCCGATGGCGACCACCGGTTCGACCGGTCGGGTGCGGCGTTCACCGAGACGTCGCAGTCCTGGTACTACCTGTCCGGCGTGGACGTGGTCGGCACGGCACCGCACCGCGACCGCGGCACCGTGGTCGCGTTCGGCGACTCGATCACCGACGGCGCCTTCTCCACCCCGGACGCCGACAACCGGTACCCCGACGAGCTCGCCGAACGGCTCGTCGCCGCCGGCCGCCGCCTGGCGGTCGTCAACGCGGGCATCGGCGGCAACCGGGTCCTCGCCGACGCGGACGGCTTCGGCGAGCGTGCCACCGCCCGGTTCCAGCGGGACGCCCTCGACCAGCCCGGCGTGCGCAGCGTGATCGTGCTGGAAGGCATCAACGACATCGGGATGCTCGGCGGGCAGCCGATCACCACGGCCCAGCTCATCGACGGGCACCGCGCGCTGATCCGGGCCGCCCACGAGCGCGGCGTGCGCGTCATCGGCGCGACGATCCTGCCGTTCAAGGGCACCGTGTACCCGGGATACTTCACCGAGGACGGCGAGCGAATCCGCGACGAGGTCAACCACTGGATCCGCACCAGCGGCGAGTACGACGCGGTCGTGGACCTGGACCGGGCGCTCGCCGATCCGGACGACCCCGACTTCCTGCGAGCTGAGTACGACGGCGGTGACGGCCTGCACCCGAACGACGCGGGCATGCGCGCCATGGCCGAGGCGGCCGCCCTCGACATCCTGTAGCGCCCGACCGTTCGGGCCGGACCGCCGCGGCGGTCCGGCCCGAACGCGTTACGGCGAAACGGGTCTGCGCGTGTCCACTCCGGAACCGTACTGCGGGTCGCGTCCGGGGATGTGCAGCTCGCGGGTGGCGGCCCGCGCCCGGTACAGCCGCAGCTTCGCGTCGCCGCTGAGCTCCTGCGGCGCGAAGCCCTTGGCACCGGGCGCCACACGCGCGAACGCCTCCGCGCTCCGCTCCGCCAGCTCGTCGTCGGCCACGAGCGCCGCCCGCGCCTCGACGTAGACGGCCCGCCCTTCACCGATCGCCGCCGTCGAGTCGAAAATGACCATCGCGATGTCCGGTCTGGCGGCGATGTTCGCCGAGTGATGGGCGTCGGGCGAGGAGACCCAGTAGTAGTCGCGGTAGCCGGCGTGCGTGAAGTAGACCGGCGACAGGCGCGGCCGCCGGTCCGGATCGGTGGTGCCGAGCGTCATGTACAGGTTCGCGTCGATGACCTGCCGGGCCATCTCGTCAAGGTCGCTCATGGGTCCAGGTTGCCCTCTCGGGACCGCCGATCAAGGGCAATCGCGGCGATCAAGGGCAAATGCACGCGGAAAAGAGATCGAACCACGTGCGTTCGCCCTTGATCGGCGGGGAGAGGGCGTGCCGCACCCCCG
>NZ_JAIBNX010000031.1:48222-54014 GCF_026130045.1 Micromonospora sp. CPCC 205371 | reverse complement strand
GCCGCCCGCGCCCCGGGCGGGGGCGCCCCCCCCCCGGGCCCCGCCCCCGCCCCGCGCCGGCGTCAACCGCGGCGACGGCGGCCGTGGCTCGAACGGCGCGCGCCACTCCGGTCCGCGTATCGCCATGCCCACCTCGCCCGGCATCTGCGCGTGCTGCCAGCCGTCGGAGATCAGCAGGCCGTGCCGGAGCGCCCAGGCGAGCGGCCCGGACGTCGGCCGCTCGTAGGCCGGCATCGCCACGAGCGGTCCGCGCCACGCGACCGCCGCCAGCAGCTCGCGCGCGTCGTCGGGGGCCGACGCGACCAGAGCGGCCACCCGCTCGCCGTCAGCGAGGGCGGCACACACCGCGGTCCAGGTCTTTTGTCTTGTACGCCCACCGGGCAACCCGAGCGCGATGGCGACCTCGCGTAGCTCGCTGACGGGATACCCCTCCAGCAGCCGCTTGACGGGCGCGCCGAGGTTGAGCGGGTACTCGAAGGCGGTCCACAGAGGTCCCGCCATCCGCAGGTCGTCGCCGTCGGGCCACAGCAGAGCGCGCTGGGTGAGCACCCGCAGGGTCGCGGCGAACTCGGGATCGTCCGGCGCCCGGCCCACCGCCGCGGCGAGCTGGTCGGCGCCGACCGTGGGGGGCCCGAACGCCTGCATGGCCTCGATGAGCTGGAGGGCCGGGCGGGGCAGCGCGCCGATCGCGGCCGAGACGGACTCGCCGTCCTGGAGCCGGCCGGCGAGCGCGGCGAGGCTCGTGACGGCCGGTGCAGCCATCGTGTCGGGGCGCCTGGCGAGGAGCGCTTCGAGGCCGCCAGCGTCGAGTGTCGTCAGCCATCGGACCAGGGGGGAAGCCACGAGCAATCAGCCTCTCGTAGCGTGTTTGCGAACGCTAGTCCCTTGTTCGTGCCAACCACCCGACAGGCCGAACCGCGAACCGCCGACCTCGGCCTACCGTCATTGACATGGAGGCGCTGGCCGGCCGGTACCGGCTGGGTAGGGAGATCGCGCGCGGCGCGATCGGCACCGTATGGCGCGGTGTCGATACGCACAGTGATGAGCCGGTCGCGATCAAGCTGCTGCGCCCCGAGGCGGCCGAGCAGGCCAGCCTGGCCGAGGCCTTCCGCGCCGAGGCCGAGATCCTGCGTGAGCTGGATCACCCGAGCGTCGTCCGGCCGCGCGACTACGTCGGCGAGGGCGACGCCTCCGACGGCGGGGGGGCCGTGCAGGCGCTGGCGCCCGACCTGATAGGGGGGGAAGCCCTGCCCCGCCGGCTCCGCCGGGACGGCCCGGTGCCGCCGTCGATCGCCGCCAACGTGGTGGCCCAGGTCGCCGACGCGCTCGCCTACCTGCACGCCCAGGGCGTCGTGCACGGCGACATCAAGCCGGGCAACCTGCTGGTGCCCGCCGATGGGCAGGCGGTGCGGCTGATCGACTTCGGTGTGGCGCGCCGGATGTCCGACCCGCCGCCCAGCGCGGTCCACGCCACGCCCGAGTACGTGCCGCCGGAGGTGGTCGAGGGCGCCCCGCCCAGCCCCGCTGCCGACATTTACGCCCTCGGCGTGGTGCTTTATGAACTGGTCTGCGGCCGGAGTCCGTTTCGAGGCGGCGAGCCGCTCCAGGTGCTTCGCCGGCACGGCACGTGCACGCCGGTCCCGCCGCCCGGTCTGCCACCGGTGCTCTGGCCGATCATCGAGGAGTGCCTCACGGCCGACCCGGCCCGGCGGCCGGAGGCGAAGCTGATCGGTGCTCGGTTGCGTGGTATCGAGCCGGCCCTGGAGGGCGCGCCCGCCCTGCCGCCGCTCAGCCCCGACCAGATCACGTGGTGGCCCCGGCCCTCCGGTCCGGCGGCTGCCGTGGCGAAGGTCACGTGGGTGCCGCTCAACGCCGCGCCCGTCTCGCCCGCGTCCGCGTACGCCGGCCGGATGGTTGCCATCCCGATCGCCGGAGTTGGCCCGCAGCACCTCGATCCGGGGTACGGCACGGCGAGCCCATGGCCGTCCCGGCGCGAGCAGTCCGACACGGCTTCGCCACGCCCGCGTCGGGGGCGCTTCATGGTGGCGGGCGGTGGCGGTGCGGCGGCTCTCGTCGTGCTCGCGTTCCTCGGCGGCCTTGCGCTGGCCGGCGGCGACCGCGCCACTGGGGCCGTCCCGGCGGCCCGAATCACCTCCCCGGCACCGGTGGCAACAACGGCCACCCCGGTGCCACTGGCCACACCGGACACACGTGGCTGGCCGGGCATAGGCGACCCGATGCCCCCAGCACCACCACAGGTGCCTCGCTGATCACTGGTCGTAGCGGGTCCTCACCGGACTGTCGGGCACGGACAGTGCACAGTGGAGCAGATCGCCCCGCGGATCACGCGAAATCCTGGACGCGAAGGCCACAAAGTGGCAGCGTGGAGGGCATGGCAGAAACAGCAATCAACCCGACCGCCGCGGCCCTCCTCGGGCTGCTCCACGAAGGACCGATGACAGGTGGTCAGTTGATGGCCGCCGCCGAGCGTCGCCTCGGGCCGTTCTGGTCGATGACCCGGAGTCAGGTCTACCGCGAATTGCCGGCGCTGGCCGATGCGGGATACGTCCGTTTGGGTAAGCCGGGACCGCGGTCCAGTCAGCCGTACGCGATCACCGCTTCGGGTAAGCGGGCTTTCGGCCGCTGGCTCGCCGAGTCGCCGGGCCGGGATGCCGTGCGCAACCCGATCGCGCTCCGCGTCGCCTTCGGCGCCCAGCACTCCGGGGCCCAGTTGAAGGATCTCTACGCCGGCGCCAACGAGTACCACACCCAGGCGCTCGCGGCGGCTCGCGAGCAGGCGAAGGAGGTCAAGAAGGAGGGCGACAACTACGGTTCGGCGGCGCTGGAGTTCGCGGTGGCCTATCACAAGGCCGCGTTGTCGTGGCTGAAGACAGCGCCCACCGGGTAACGCGTACGCTTGATGGTTGTGACCGCTGCCGATTCCGCCGAAGAGCTCAAGGCCCTCGACGCCACCCTGCGCAACCTCGAGTCAGTTCTCGATCTTGACAAGTTGCGCCGGAGCAAGGCCGAGCTCGAAGAGGCGGCGTCCGCGCCGGACCTGTGGGACGACCAGGCGCGGGCGCAGCAGGTCACCTCTCAGCTGTCGTACGCAAATGGCGAGATCGCGAGGGTCGAAGGGCTACGCCAGCGACTCGACGACGCGCACGTGCTGCTCGAGCTGGCCGAGGCGGAAGGTGACCCCAGCGCCTTCGCCGAGGTTGGCACCGAGCTGGTCGCCCTGCGCAAGGCCATCGACGAGCTTGAGGTGCGCACGCTGCTCTCCGGAGAGTACGACGCCCGGGAGGCGCTCGTGGCCATCCGAGCCGGCGCGGGCGGCGTCGACGCGGCCGACTTCGCCGAGATGCTCCTGCGCATGTACCTGCGCTGGGCGGAGCGGCACGGATACCAGACCGAGGTGTACGAAACGTCATACGCGGAAGAGGCCGGCCTCAAGTCGGCCACCTTCGCGGTCAAGGCGCCGTACGCGTACGGCACGCTGAGTGTCGAGTCAGGCACGCACCGGCTGGTGCGGATCAGCCCGTTCGACAACCAGGGGCGGCGGCAGACGAGCTTCGCGGGTGTCGAGGTGCTTCCGGTCGTGGAGCAGACCGACCACATCGACATCCCGGAAAACGAGATCCGGGTCGACGTTTACCGTTCGTCCGGTCCAGGTGGACAGAGCGTGAACACGACCGACTCCGCGGTACGGATCACGCACCTCCCCACCGGCATCGTGGTCACCTGCCAGAACGAGAAGTCCCAGCTGCAGAACAAGGCCTCCGCGCTGCGGGTGCTCCAGGCCCGCCTGCTGGAGCGCAAGCGGCAGGAGGAGCAGGCGAAGATGGAGGGCCTGAGGACCGACGCGGCCGGCTCCTGGGGCGACCAGATGCGCTCGTACGTCCTGCACCCGTATCAGATGGTGAAGGATTTGCGCACCGAGGAGGAGACCGGCAATCCGACCTCCGTCTTCGACGGCGAGATCGACGGCTTCATCGAGGCCGGCATCCGGTGGCGGAAGCAGCGCGAGATGGCGGGCGACGCAGCCTGAGTACGTCACAGCAAGCGCTGAATTTCCGGCAAGGTGCGCAAACTGCTCCGGGGCGGACTTGGCTATTTAGTTACACCGCGTAGACTCTCGACCCGTGATTCAGCTCGAGAACGTCACGAAGACGTATCCCAAGGCGTCAAGGCCGTCGCTGGACCAGGTCTCGTGCGGGATCGAGAAGGGCGAGTTCGTCTTCTTCATCGGCCCCTCCGGCTCCGGCAAGTCCACGATCATCAAGCTGCTGCTGCACGAGGTCACGCCCAACCAGGGCAAGGTCGTGGTCAACGGCCGTGACGTCACGTCGATGCGCTCCTGGAAGATCCCCCACTTCCGCCGCTCGATCGGCTGCGTCTTCCAAGACTTCCGCCTGCTGCCCAACCGCACCGCCTACGAGAACGTGGCCTTCGCCCTCGAGGTCATCGGCAAGACCAAGGCGGTCGCCCGGCGGGTGGTGCCCGAGGTGCTGGAGCTCGTCGGTCTCGGTGGCAAGGAGCACCGGTACCCCCACGAGCTCTCCGGTGGTGAGCAGCAGCGCGTGGCTGTCGCGCGGGCGTTCGTCAACCGTCCGTTGATCCTGCTGGCCGACGAGCCCACCGGAAACCTCGACCCTGACACGTCGATCGAGATCATGCGGTTGCTGGACCGGATCAACCGGACGGGCACGACCGTCGTGATGGTCACGCACGACTCCAACATCGTCAACCAGATGCGCCGGCGGGTCGTTGAGATCGAGAGTGGCCGGATCGTCCGCGACCAGGCGCGCGGCGTCTACGGCTAGGCACCCGACCGAACCCC
Organism: Micromonospora sp. CPCC 205371; assembly: GCF_026130045.1. Taxonomy (GTDB): domain Bacteria; phylum Actinomycetota; class Actinomycetes; order Mycobacteriales; family Micromonosporaceae; genus Phytohabitans. The sequence goes on along the minus strand of NZ_JAIBNX010000031.1, from coordinate 49,174 downwards.
AGCGAAGGAAATCCCCCGATGCAGCGGCTTAAGTACGTCCTGTCCGAGGTGATGGTCGGGCTGTGGCGAAACGTCACGATGACCATCGCCATGATCATTACGATGGCCGTCTCGTTGGCCATGCTGGGTGCCAGCGGCCTGATGTACATGCAGGTCGACAGCATGAAGGACTTCTATTACAAGAACATCGAGGTGGCGATCTTCCTCGACGCCGAGGTGACCGACGCCCAGCGGTCCGAGCTGGAGACGCAGCTCAAGGGCGACCCGCTGGTCCGTGAGGTCATCTACGAGTCCAAGCAGCAGGCGTACGAGAAGTTCAAGACCATGTACGCCGACGCTCCCGACCTGGTCAACGCGGTCAAGGAGGGTCAGCTCCCCGAGTCGTTCCGGGTGCGGCTCAAGGACCCTGAGCAGTTCAAGCAGATCTTCGACAAGTACGAGAACACCGAGGGCATCGAGACGATCGTCGACCAGAGACGGCTGCTCGACAAGATCTTCAACATCCTCGGGTCCGTGCAGAACATGGCCCTGGCGGCCGCCTCGGTCATGGCTATCGCGGCGCTGCTGCTGGTCGGAAACACGATCCAAGTCGCCGCGTACAGCAAGCGGCGCGAGGTCGCTGTCATGAAGCTCGTCGGCGCGTCGAACTGGTTCATCCAGGCTCCGTTCGTGCTGGAGGCCGTGGTCGCCGGGCTCATCGGCTCGATCATCGCCTTCGCCGGACTGGCCGCCTTCAAGGGCTTCCTCCTGGACGGGTCGCTGAGAGACCTGACCGACCTGCTGACGCGGCTGAGCTGGGGCGATGTGCTCCTCATGTTCCCGCTGATGGCGGGCGTCGGCGGTCTCGTCAGCGCGATCACCGCCTGGGTCACGCTCCGCTTCTACCTGAGGGTTTGACGCCCTCTCACGCGGCTCGGCGAACGCCGCTTCCCACCGAACGGGTGGGAAGCGG
>NZ_JAIBNX010000031.1:0-48212 GCF_026130045.1 Micromonospora sp. CPCC 205371 | reverse complement strand
CCGCGCCCCCTCTCTGCGTGGGGTTTGGACCCCCCCCCGGGCGGCGCGCGCACCCCGCCCCCCCACGGAGGGGGGGGGATGCCGCGTTCCGTTTTAGGTGGTTGAGGCTAGTGTGACAGGGGTACGGTAAAAGGCGCGAATGAGGGGAGTTGCCCGTGAGACCCCATCGTGCCTGGTTTGCGGCCTTCGCCGTACTGCTGATGATGCTGCCCGCGGCTCCGGCCCAGGGTGACCCGCGTGACGACAAGAAACGCATCGACGCCGAGGTGGCCACGGCCGCTGCGATCCTGGAGGGTGCCACGGCCCGGGCGCAGTCAGCCGCGAAGCGGCTCGCGGCGGCGAACGCCGCTCTGCCCGGCGCGCAGGACCGGGTGGCCGAGTCCCGAGGTCTGGTCGCCGCCGCCGAGGTCGCCGCCAACACCGCACGGCGCCGGGCCGCAGCGGCCGCCGCAGCCGTCGTAGGCGCCGAACAGCGGTACACCGAATCTCAGAAGCGCGTCGAGGAGAGGCGCCGGCGGGTCGGCGATTTCGTGTCGTCGGCGTACAAGGGCAGCAGCATCGTCACCCTCAACCTGCTGATCAACGCGCGCACTCCCATCGAGGCCGCCGAGCGGTACGGGTACTTCGAGCGCATCCTCGGCGCCGAAAAGGTGGCGCTCGACGGGTTCACGCAGGCTCGGAGAGTCGCCAAACAGGCGCAGAACGACGCCGTGCTGGCCCAGCGCGAGGCCGAGGCGGCGCGGCTCGCGGCCGAAGGAGCGCTCGCCGAGGCGCGGGCGGCACAGGCCGAGGCGGAGGCCGCGGTCGCCTATGTCGCGATGCTGGCCACCGAGCGCACCGAGGCACTGGAGATCGCCGAGCAGGAGCGCGACGCGAGCCTCGCGAAGTACGAGGAGGCCAAGGCGGAAGCGGCCCGGATCGAGCGGGAACTGCGCGCCTGGGAAGACCGGCAGAAGGTGACCCGGCCGGGCGGTGGCAGCCCGGTGGTGCGGCCCGGCGCGATGTTCCTGATGCCGGTGCGAGGCGGGACCCCCGGCGACTTCGCCAGGCCCTCCACCCCGTACTTCCACGTGTGGCAGCTGCATCCCGGAGCCAACATCGCCGCCGGCGGCGGCCAACCCATCTACGCCGCCGCCGACGGGCGGGTGATCCGCGCCGGCTGGAACGGCGGGTACGGCAACTACACCTGCGTCAGCCACGGCAGCTACCGCGGGAGCGGTCTGAGCACCTGCTACGCGCACCAGTCCCGGATTCTCGTATCGGCGGGGCAGCGCGTGCGGCGCGGGCAGGTCATCGGCCGGGTGGGCACGACCGGTGCCTCGACCGGGTACCACCTCCACTTCGAGGTGCGCCTTTCCGGCCGCCCGACGCAACCGCTGAACTGGCTCCCGGGTTGCCTGTGCTGACACGCTAGGCTTGCGCGGTGCCGAGAGAAAAGGGTCGCAAAGTCGTCGCGTCAAACCGCAAAGCGCGCCACGACTACACCATCCTCGACACCTACGAGGCGGGCATGGCGCTGACCGGCACCGAGGTCAAGTCGCTGCGGGCGGGCCGGGCGTCCCTTGTCGACGCGTTCGCTCAGGAGAAGGCCGGCGAGCTGTACCTCTACGGGATGCACATCCCGGAGTACACCCAGGGCACGTGGACCAACCACGAGCCCCGACGCACCCGCAAGCTCCTGCTCAGCCGGCACGAGATCGACCGCCTCATCGGCAAGCTGCGCGAGACCGGCCACACCCTCGTGCCGCTGTCGGTGTACTTCTCCGACGGGTGGGCGAAGGTCGAGATCGGGCTCGCGAAGGGCAAGAAGGCGTACGACAAGCGGCAGGATCTCGCGAAGCGCGATGCGGACCGCGAGATCACCCGGGCGATGGGGCGCCGCGGCAAGGGGATGGAGTGACAGCCCTCGGGGCGCCGCGGTGACGGAGATCCGGATCAGCGTCCAGTACCAGCACCGGCCCGAACTGGTGTGGCGGGCGCTGACCGACCGCAAGCTGCTCTCCCGGTGGTTCATGCTGACCGACCTGGAGCCGCACGCGGGGTCCACATTCGAGCTGCTGCCGGAGACACTGCCCGGCTTCGACGGCACCGTGCGGGGCGAGCTGATCGAGGTGACCGAGGAACGCCGGCTGTCCATGCGCTGGCGCGGCGAGCAGATGCATTCGCGGGTTACCTGGGAGCTGTCGGAGACACCGGTTGGCTCCCGGCTGCTGATAACGCACTCCGGGTTCCTCGGCATCCGGGGCACTGCCCGGCGACGGCAGCTCATCGCCACGTACCGCCGGCTCTTCGGGGTGCGGCTGGCCGCGGTACTCGATGGCCTGGCAACGGGCGCAGACGTCGCGGTGCCGCCGCCTCCGAGCGTGACCGACGCTCCGGAGCCGCCGGACCGGCGGCGGCAGGTGCTCGTGGTGCTCGCCGCCGCGCTGCTGGTGGCGACCGTGGCCGTCGTGGTGGCCAACCTGCCCGCGCGCACGAGCGAGCAAGCGTCGGGCCCGAGGACCCCGGGGGCGGCCTTGCCGGCGGCGCCACCCGCGGGCACCCGGCCGCCGCCCGGCCCTGCGGCGCCGCCGCGCCGGACGCCGACGACGGGCCCGTCCCCGTCCCGCTCGGCGAGCGGCGCCCCGACGACGGCCGCGCCCGGCACGACCCCGCCCGCGCCCGCCGCCCTGGGGGCCAGCTACGCCACCGTCTCGACGACGCTGCTCGGATACCGGGGAAGCGTCGACGTCGCCAACAGCGGCGAAAGCTCGTCGGCGCCGTGGACGGTCACGCTGGTCGTGCAGGGCCTCGATCTGGTCAGCGGGGTCGAGGGGCCGGCGCCGAAGCGCGATGGCGACACCGTGACCTTCAGCGGTCCGGCGCTGCCGGCGGGCTCCTCCGAGCGGATCGTCTTCGACGTGACTCTTAGCCTTCTAGGCCCCAAAGAGCCGGCCAGTTGTGAGATAGACGGCAGTACTTGCGCGGGTCTGTAAGGTCACCCGAGTGAGTGAAATCCGGTTAGATGCCGACCTTGAGCATCCGCCCGAGCGCGTGTGGCGGGCGTTGACCGAAGACCGGCTGCTGGCCCAGTGGCTTGACCTGCCCGGATTCGACCCGGTGTCGGAGCTGGAGGTGACCGGGGTCGACGAGCCGCGCCGGGTCGCCATGCTCTGGGGGAACGAAGACCTGCACACACGGCTGACGTGGGAGCTTTCGGAGACGTCCAACGGCAGCCAGTTGCTGCTGCGGCAGACCTGCGTGTACGGCGAGTGGGACGACGAGCACCGCGAGGCTCTGCGGGATACCTGGGAGTCGATCCTGGGCGAGCGGCTGCCGGCCGCGCTCGACTGGCTGGCCTTCGGCGAGGTCGACCTCGCGGCTGACCCGGACCCCGACGCAGAGCCCGCCTCGGGCGCCGTCAACGAGCCCACAATCTTCGCGCCGACCGTGGCGCCACCCCGACGGCGTGGCCGGCGGACCCTCGTGGCCGTTCTCGCCGTGCTCGCCGTGGCCAGCGGCGCCACTCTGATCATGCTCGTCCGGCCCGGCAAGGACGACCCGATCGCGTCCACCACGCCCGCCGCCGAGGAGTCATCCAGCGCCGCTCCCACCGCCCCGGCCAGCGCTGGCGCCGGCCGCGCGGAGGCGGCAGCCACCCCGTCGCCGGCAGCGCCCCCGTCACCGACCGGCCGCGCCGAGTCGAGCACCACCGGCCCGGCGCCAGCGGCGGATCTGGGCGCCCAGTACGAGACCGTGTCCACCCGCATCCTCGGCTACCGCGGCGAGATCACCTTGACGAACACCGGCGACGCCATCGCGCAGGGCTGGAAGGTGACGATCACTCTCCGGGAGGGCGCCACTGTGACGGACGCCACCGGTGCCTCCTTCAAGCAGCAGGGCACGACGGTGACATTCACCGGATCGGACGTGCGGGCAGGCGCTTCGCTGGCCTTCGAGTTCGAGGTGGCGGGCGACGCGCGCCTCGGCGAGAAGGGGCCCGACAGCTGCCAGGTCGGCAGCGAGCCCTGTGGCGTGGCGGCGGGATGAATCCGGTGGCGCGGGGCGTTAAGCTTGGTGGCAGTAGATCAGCTTGGTAGTGACAAGCAGGGGGGTGACTGGTTTCGACTTCGTCCGTTACGACAGGGGAAGCGAGCCGAGGAAGCCGACGTCGTCTCGAGAATCGGTCGTCGGAAACCAATAAGCGCCAAGAACAATCGCGCTGACTTCGCTCTCGCCGCCTGAGGCGAGTAGCGAGTCTGTCGGTCTGGGAGCGCCTTCGACCCAGTTAACCGGCATCAGCTAGAAGGCTGGCCAATCGAGCCCGGTCGCGGGGCTTGTGCGGCGAGATTAATCAGCGACTGGGCCCGTCACACCGACTCGCTCGCGTGATCGGTGGGGCCGAGTAGAGGCACAGCGAGCTGCGCTCGGAGAAGCCCTGTCAAGGCGCCGAAGGACCCGGGTTCGATTCCCGGCACCTCCACCAGTCAAAGGGCGGTGCGACCACACAGGTCGCACCGCCCTTGTCGTCGAGGTCATCGGCATCATCGCGGGCAGCGTGTAAGGGGCCGCCATCGCCTCATCCGCCCCACCGGCCACAACCCTCGCGCGAAGTCTGGACACTCCGCGCTCCCAGCCGCGACCATCGGCTAATAGCTCGTGGCGGGAGGTGCGACGTGGTGGCAGGACCTACTCAGCACCCGGCCGCGGTCGACGCCACGTCGCTGGCGATCGCACGGCGGCACCGCGCCACCCTCCTGGAGTGCATCCACGGCTTCGAGCAGGCGCTCGCCGCGCCGGCGGGCGACCCGGGGTGGCGGCCACGCGTGAGCAGCCGGCTGCACGCCCTGCGTGGCGCGTTCGCCGAGCACATCGTCGTGACCGAGGGCGCCGACGGCCTGTACGCCGAACTGCTCGACCACGCGCCGCGGCTGGCGCGCGCGGTGCGGGTGCTCGTGCATGAGCACGCGGCGGTGGCCGCCGCGCTCGGCGCCCTTCAACGGCGGGTCGACGCCCTGGAGACCACGGTCGACGACCTGCGTGCCTGGGCGAGCGACCTGCTGCGCGATCTCACGCGGCACCGGCAGCGCGGCGCCGACCTGGTGTACGAGGCCTACGCGACCGACATCGGCGGCGAAACCTAAGGCAGCTCGATCGGCAGCTTGATGCCGTCCAACACCGACGGGCACGGGCAATCGCGCTCTTGCGGGAGCGCCGCCAGCGTGTCGAGGAGTACCGCGCGGAGGCGCTCCGTGTTTTCCCCGAAGACCCGGAAGACCTCGTCCTGCGTGACGCTGTGACCACCCTCGACTCCGGCATCCAGGTCGGTCACCAATGCGATCGCCGTGTAACAGAGCGCGAGCTCGCGGGCGAGCACCGCCTCCGGGTGGCCAGTCATATTGACGACAGTTCCGCCCATGCTGGCATACCAGCGGGACTCCGCCCGAGTGGAGAAGCGCGGGCCTTCGATGACCACCATCGTGCCGCGGCTCTCCGCATCGACGCCGTGCCCACTGGCCGTGGCGAGCACCGTCGAGCGGCCCACGGGACAGTACGGGTCGGCGAACGAGACGTGGACCGCGCCCCGGTCGTAGTACGTCTGCACCCGGCCGCTGGTGCGGTCGATGAGCTGGTCCGGTACGACGAAGCTGCCCGGACCCAGGTCGGGCCGCAACCCACCGACCGCACATGGCGCCAGAATCTGCCGTACACCGAGCGAGCGCAGCGCCCACAGGTTGGCCCGGTACGGGATCAGGTGCGGTGGATGCCGATGGTCTCTCCCATGGCGCGGCAGGAACGCCACCGATCGGCCGCCCACCTCGGCGATCGTGATCGCACCGGACGGTGCGCCGTAAGGCGTCTCGACCACGTGCTCGGTGGCGCCGTCCAGTAAGGCGTAAAGGCCGGACCCGCCGATGACGGCAAACTCTGCGTGAGGGCTCACGATTGAGACCTTAACCATGGCCCTTGCCGCAGGCTATCGTGCGTGCATGGCGTTCACTGCGCGCATGGCCGGCACCGACCGCACCGGCCCAGAGGGTAATCAGCACCCGACACTAGGCGCGCACGGGTAGCGGGGCGCCATGTACGGAGAGGGGCAGCGGATCGGGGGGCGGTCGATGGAGTCGATGACCGGGCAGATACTGGTCGCGACCCCCGCCCTGAAAGATCCAAACTTCGATCGCACCGTCGTCCTGCTCGTGGCTCACGAAGCGGGCGGCGCACTCGGCGTGGTCCTCAACCGGGCGACCGAGGTGCCGGTCTCCGAGGTGCTCGGCAACTGGGGCACGATGGCCCGCGAGCCGGCTGTGCTCTTCGAGGGCGGCCCGGTGCAGCCCGAGTCGGCGATCTGCCTGGCCCGGATGCGCCCCGAGGCCCGCAAGGTGCGCGGGTTCCACCCAGTGTCCGGTTCGGTCGGCACGGTCGACCTCTCCGTCGACCCCGAGACGCTCCAGGGCAGCCTGGTCGGCATCCGGGTGTTCGCCGGCTACTCGGGCTGGTCCGCCGGGCAACTGGAAGACGAGATCTCCACCGGCTCGTGGTTCGTCTTCGACGCCCTGCCGGGAGACGCCTTCGTCGAGCGGCCGGAAGACCTCTGGTCCATGGTGCTGCGCCGGCAGGGCGGAATCTTGGCGGCGGTGGCGCACTTCCCACCCGACGTGGCGCTCAACTGACCCTCAGATGTGACCGGCGACCGCCGGATGTGTACTATTGCGCGGGTGCCCGGGAGACCGGGGACGCTTTGGGGCCGTGGCGCAGCTGGTAGCGCACCACACTGGCAGTGTGGGGGTCAGGGGTTCGAGTCCCCTCGGCTCCACCGAAGTCACCTGGCAGCTCACATCGTTGAGCTGCCATTTTTTTCTTGATCCGGCATGGGCGTAACGCCCGTGTGCGGCCGCGCGCCCTTTCAGCGTGGGACCGGGCCAGGGAAGGATCTAGTACACGTGGCGGACCGCATCGTCGGTGAACGGTACCGGCTGGAAAAGCGGCTCGGCCGCGGTGGGACGGCCACCGTGTGGCGCGGGGTCGATCTGGACACCGGTGACCGGGTGGCCGTCAAGGTGCTGGACCCTGAACAGGCGGCGCGACCGGTGGTGGTCGAGCGCCTGCGGCGCGAGGCGCAAACGGTCGCCCATCTGGATCATCCGAACATCGTGGCTAGCCACGCTGCCGGCGTCGACGACGATGGTGGTTTTCTCGCCATGGAACTGGTCGACGGGCCTACGGTCGCCGACCTGCTGACCGTTCATGGCCAGCTGCCGGTGGAGCGAGCGGTGGCGATCGCCGAACAGGTCAGCGACGCGCTCGCGGCCGCGCACGCCGCCGGTGTCATTCACCGCGACATCAAGCCGGGAAACCTGCTCGTCGACGGCGCGGGTGTCGTGAAGGTGTGCGACTTCGGCATCGCCCGGCTACAGGTGCGGGACGGCAGCGCCTTGACCAGCCACAGTGAGACGGTCGGCACCTGCGAGTACATGGCGCCGGAGCAGGCGACCGGTGAGCCGGTGGACGCCCGCACGGATCTGTACGCCCTCGGCTGCGTCCTGCACGCGATGCTGACCGGCCGGCCGCCGTTTCTCGGCGAGACCGCCATGGCGGTGCTCCACCAGCACCTTGAGCGGGCACCGGTCCCGGTACGGGCGCTGCGCAGCGACGTGCCAGCCGAGCTCGATCACCTGATCGGGCGGTTGCTGGCCAAGAGCCAGGGGGATCGGCCGGCCACCGCCACGGAGGTACGCGACGCGCTCGCCGCGATCCGCGCGATGCCAGGGGCGGATGCGGCCACAGTCGTGCTTCCTCGGACGCCGCCCCGCCCGATCGGCCGGCATCGGATGCGGGTCGCGCTGCCGGTGTGGATGTCGAGCGCGGCGATGTCGCTGCGACAGTATTGGATAGCCATGGTCTCCGCCGCCGCGATCCTGGCGACGGTGGTGACCGTAGCGGTGGTCGTGGCGGGCGAGGAGCCGAGCGGGACACCGGCTGCCGCTCCGGTCCCCGGTCCGGCCACCGTGACCGCGCAGGCGCGCCTGGAACCGTCGGACGTGCCGCCCACTCCGGCGGCCAGTCCGAAGGCCACGCCGTCGGCGCCAGCCGGTCGCGCGCCCGCGGCCACGCCGATGGAGCGGGTCGCCGCATTGGCGAGCCTCATCGAGCGGCAGATCGACAAGGGCGAGCTGGATCCGGTGGCCGGCCGGGATTTGCTCCGGCAGGTCGACCGGGCGTCCGACTGGCTCAAGGGCGGGCGGGACAGCAAGGCAGTGGAGAGGCTCCACGAGGTCGACGCCCGCCTCGGCGAACTGCTGCGGGACGGCAAGGTGAGCCGTACCGGATTTAACGCATTGAATATCGTTGACTCGATCATTGCCGCGATCACCTAGGGAGAACGAGGACTCATGCGACATTTCTGGACCCTGATCGCCGCCGCTGTCATCGCGCCGCTCACGTGGCTGCTGCTGGCGTACGGGCAGGACAGGTCGATCCAGGCGTTCGTCAACGAGGACAGTGCCGGCTCCTTCGACACCGGTGACTTCGTGCGGCCCGTGGCGTGCCTCGCCGCCGCAGGGCTGCTGCTCGGCCTGCTCGCCACCCTCCGGTTCTCCCCGCTCGGCGCCACGGTGACTGGCCTCTTCTACTCGGCCAGCTATCTCGCGCTGTTGGTCCAACCCGACAAGGTCATGGACCTGTTGCCAAACAACGTTTCTGTCGCTGGCCGCGACGCGGACCCGACCACGCCACTGCGCACCGGTATGGCGATGGTGCTGGGTGCCCTGCTGCTCGTGGCGATCGTCAGCGTCAGCCGGTGGCGGCGCTGGCCGGTGCGTGACGAGGATGCGACGCCCGAGCCCGCTTCGCTCGCGTTGCCGGAAAACCGTCCACTGGGCGCCGAAGGGCTACTCGACCAGCAGCCCCAGTACGCCGGCGGGCCAGATCCCCGCTGGGAGACGGGCCACCTGCCGGATCCATGGCCGAGCAACCACCGCTGACACGGGCGCGTGGCAGAATGGGGCGCGACCCCGCCAGCGTCGAGGAGGTGAGACCCATTTCGCCAGCACAGGCCGGGTGCTCCCACCTCACCATCGGGCGGTCCTTCGCAGCGAGGTGACGCCGGGAGTGCCCATAGGCGCTCCGGAAGGCTTTCCTTGTCAGCTTCGCACCAATCCGCCATCGTCGCGCAGCTCCGCGCCGCCGGCTGTGTCTTCGCAGAAGACGAGGCACACCTGCTCATTTCCACGGCCACCACTCCGGCCGATCTCGCAGTCATGGTCGAGCGGAGGGTCGCTGGCCAGCCGCTCGAACACGTACTCGGCTGGGTGGAGTTCCACGGCCTTCGGATAGCCCTCGAACCTGGGGTATTCGTGCCGCGTCGACGCACCGAGTTTCTCGCCGCTCAGGCGATCGCCCGGTGTCCGTCTCCGGCGGTCGTGGTCGACATGTGCTGCGGCTCTGGCGCGCTGGGCGCCGCCGTAGCCGCCGCTCGCGGCGGTGGCATCGAGTTGTACGCCGTGGACGTCGAGCCGGCCGCGGTGCGGTGCGCGCGCCGCAACCTCGCCCCGGTGGGCGGCCGCGTATACGAAGGTGACCTCTTCGCGCCGCTCCCCGCCGACCTGCGCGGTCGGGTCGACATCCTGGTCGCCAACGTGCCCTACGTGCCGACCGAGGCGGTGGCGCTGCTGCCGCCCGAGGCCCGGGTACACGAGCCGCGGGTGGCGCTGGACGGCGGCCCTGACGGACTGGACGTGTTGCGGCGGGTGGCCACGGCCGCCGGGCAGTGGCTGGCCCCGGGCGGCCACCTGCTCGTCGAGACCAGCGAAGGCCAGGCGCCGCACGCTTTTGAGGCGTTCGCGCGTGCCGGGCTCGCGCCGGAGGTCGCCAGTGACCAGGACCTGAACGCCACGGTCGTGGCCGGGAGAGAGTGGAAACGCTCCCGTTGAACTGCTCGGACGGGTGACCCGTACCACCACGCACATCGACAGAAAGGTTTGTTAACGATGATGCGACGGGTTGCTTGGAGTCGACGCCGGATCGCCCTGCTCGCCGGGTCGGCCGTCGTACTGGGTGGAGCGCTGGCGGTCGGCACCGGCATGGGCCAAGCGGGCGAGTCGTGCGCCGGGCTGGATACCGCGCTGCGCAACAACCTCAACTTCATCGCCGACCAGCAGCGCAACCCGGACGCTCTGTCTGCCGCGAGAATCGCCAACCGCCAGGCCGTCGTCGACCTCATCCAACAACGCCGAGCGACCGCAGGCTGTACCGCCAACGTGGCCGCCGACAACCCAGCGGCACCGGCCCCGGCGCAGCCGCAAGCACCGGAGACGACCCCTGCGGCCCCAGCCGGCAACGGCGAGCGGGTCTGCAACGGGTCCAGTGTCACCCTTTCCGGTGAGGCGGGCGCGCCGGCCGCGTCCAGCAACCAGTTCCCGGCCGGCACGCGCCTGCGGGTGACCAATGTGGACAACAACCGCTCGGTCGTCGTCGAGGTGACCGGGCCCTCCGGCAGCTGCGTGCTGCTCAACAACGCCGCGTTCGAGCAGGTGCGCGAGCCCGGCAAGTTCACGATGCGCGGGGCCCCCAAGGCGCGCCCCGGAGAGACATCGGGCTCCGGGCCTCCACTCGTGCCGGGAGGCCCGAACTTCTCCAAAGGCCGCAGTTCTGCCATGATGAATGACGCTCCGCTACGACTCGACTGCGGATAGTGGTGATGTCGGTGAGTGTCGACACCGTTGCCGGACCATCGGCCTGGGCGATCGAGAGATTCGGCCCGCAGCTAGCGATGGAGTTGTGGCGACGTGGGGTCGTGCCCATCCGGCCGGCGCGGGCCTGCGTTCCGATGCCGCGTTCTGGCGATCATGATGCCGGAGGCCCGTCGTTGTGATCGTCCAACCGCCTCTTCATGCGTCGAACCGCCCGCGACCCATCATCTATTTCGCAAGAGCAGTGGACGACCTCGATCGAAGCGTCGTCGTTGCCGGAGGCCAGGAGATGGCAGCCGCCCTAGCCATACGTGGGCTGGACATGGTCGATCCGGTCGCTGCCGCGGCCTTGCCGCCCGACGACGACTTTGACGCCAACGTCGCGCACTTGGTGCGGGCCGATTTGAACATCCTTCGCCGCTCGGACGCGTTGCTGATCGACATGTCGCTTGCCAACAGGATCTACGTCGGTTGTGTCTGCGAGCTGACATACGCCCACACGTGGCGAATTCCGGCCGTGGTCTGGGTCGGTGATACTGGGTTGGAACGACGAGTTTGGCTGCGCTATCACGCGACCGCCGTGGTTCGCGAACGTGTGGAGGCCCTCGACGTCCTCACTGCTGTCGTCGCTCACTCACCCGGGAAGCTTCGGGACATGGCCACCTGAACAACGACCAATGCGACTGGGAAGAGGAGGCCGAGAGCGAACTCCTGCCAACCCAGCCGGTCCAGAAGAACCAGCAGTCCACCGATGACGATCATGAGGAGTAGGATCGCGGTGGCCCATCGCTTGGCAAGCCAGCGCTGCGATCCCGCGCGGAACACTCGCCAGAACAGCCAGCCGAGGGACCGCCGCTGACCTGCCTGGCGCAGCACCAAGGCATCGTCGGTGAGCGCGAGCACTGAGTAGCCAGCGTCGCTCCAGAGTCGAGACCTGACATCCGATAGCGCCTCGAGAAACGGCCATATTGTCCATACCGAAAGGGCGGCGGCACTGTCCGCGCTCGGCCACCGGCCGTCCGGCAACTGCGTGTCGACCACCGTCTGTACCGCGCGGCAGATCCGCTCGATGTCGCGTCCCTGTGGCTGGCGAACGAGTGCGCCGAGCGCGAAGGGAAGGGCGTGATGCCAAACGGTAGTCTGCCAGGTGAGTATCACGCCGTCGGAAGTCTCCTTGGTGACGTTGTAACTCTCCGTCCGAGCCCGGTCGTCGTGGAGGGCCCTCGGATCGAGATTGGCGTGCAGCCAGTCGAAACCAGCGGTGATCGCCTCCGCCGTCGCCTGCTCGCGCAGCCCGAGCCGGCTATCGACGAGTGCGGTCACTACGTACGCCGTGTGAGTGACGGTAGGCGGCTGCGAGGGCCGTTCACCCCATGCTCGCGACTCAGGGTCTCGATGCTTGGTCAACCACTCGGTTCCGCGGCGCAGAGCCAGGCAATAAGGATCGAGCTCGGCCAGCGCCCGGATGACCATGGCGGTCAACCAGACGCGCGACTCCTGACCCTTGAAAGATCCCCAACCCCCATCGTCGTTCTGGTTGTTGATGAGCCACCTGTACGCCCGGCCAGCGTCCGGACCAACGGGCGTCAAGGAGGTATGGGTTACCGAGAGCAGCCGCGCGACCAAGGCGGTGGCTTCAGAGACTGGCTGCCCGAAGCTCGTGTTGACAGCCCATCCGCCGTCGATCAGCGAGTCAGCGGATTGGATCTGGCGCTCTCGAAGAAACGCGAGACAGTGATTGATCTGGTCAAAAGGACGGCCATGGAGTAGAAAGCTGGCCATTCCCACGCTCGTTGCGGAGGGCCCCGGTGCCGCGCTGTCGAGGTTGTGGTACCAACCACCTACATCCTGGCTGGTGCTTCGGTAGGTGCGGCGGAGCAGGTTGAGAGCACGATCCACGCAGTCGTCGACGTTCTTGAGATCGATCCGCTCCAACGGTCCTCCCCGTCGTTGCCTACGATCAGCCCGGTCGGTGGGCCCTAGCTATCAGAAAGGCGCTCTTCTCGGGGCTTGCGTAGTGGCCCTCGCGCGGCTGGATGTCGTCGATCTTCCAACCGTCGAGTAGAGTCTCGATGTATTCGGCCGTAAAGAAATGCCGAACATGTCCTTTTCGGCAGAACACACGGTCGTCGAGTTGATCGCCTACTCGGAAGTATGGATCGGCCGTCGATTTGACGGTGAAGACCAGTATGCCTCCGGGGCGTGTCACTCGGGCGATCTCCTGGAAGACGGAACGCGTCACCTGATCCTGAAAATAGTGAAGTGCAAGATGCGAGAAAACGCCATCGAACTTCTCGTCGGTAAATGGAAGTCGTTGCGCGATATCGGCCACGCGTAGTAGGGGTCGCACTGGCCAGAATCGCCGCCTCCATGGAATGCTTCGCTGTGCTTTTGCGATGGCCACCGGCGAGAAATCAATACCGCACACTCGGTGGCCCGCGCTGGTCAGGGCGACGACGTCGTGCCCCTCGCCACATCCGAGATCAAGTACCGTCAGGCGTTTTCCCAGTGGTTCGAGTCCGCGCAAAAAGGTACTCCGGGACTCCAGATGCACGAGGTCCTGGCCGGTGGCGCCACGAGCGCGATGCCACTCGTTCCAGAAGCCAAGCTGGTCGGGAGTCTTAGTGGAGGTCAGCCGCATTTGGTACGCCTGCTATCTGATAGGAGTTGGTCGTAGTTAGTGTCGAGCGCGACAGGCCCGCCTGTGTCGCGTGGACATTGGGCCAATGCGGAAAGAGCGCGTAATCCCACTCTTCTTCGCAACCGAGGGTCCGTGCGATTTGGCGTCGAAAGTACTGGGAGACGCCGGCATCCGGTGCATAGCAGACCGGCCCACCGGGCTCCCGATACATCAGGTAGCCATCGGTTCTCTCCTCAGTTGGCGCCGACAGGAGGTCTGACATCTCCCGGTAGGCGCGTACTGGGAGCCCTAGGCTGTCAAACGAGAAGGTCCCAGGGACGATGTGTATGTGGCAATGGGTGATGCAGGCTGACCTGCGACGCTCCTCCGATCGACACGACCCATGCTCGAAGACTGTTGAAGGGCCGAAGATCGCCTCAACCTCGTCAATGACAGCGATCAAGAATGCGATGAACCGCTCCGCGACGTGACCTGGCAACTCTTGGACGGAACTCTTGTGCAGCGCGGGCGACACGAGGACATAGCCCGGCACCAGGGCGCCGATTGCTGGGATCACGACACCAACGCCGTCGTTTCGGATCAAGGGACGGTCGTGCCAGGCCAGTCGCGGTGTGGGCAGATCATGTACACGACAGAAGAGACAGTCGTGCGTGGAAACACCGGGGAGCACCGAAGGCATGGCTCGTCTCTCCGATGGATAGTCGTTGACCGCATCTGAGGTCAAGGTAGCAAGGCGTGGACCCTTGCAACTCTCGCCTACCTGAAATGTGCGGTTGCTGCGAATGGCAACCACTCACTCGGAAGGGACCTACGGCTCGGGGGCGATCACGGCGCCTTTCCTGTCTCGCACCGTGATCGCCTCGACCGGGCAGGATTCAGCGGCCGCTCGCACCGCGTCGTCGGCGTCGACGGTTTCGTGTATCGGCGTGGATACGCCGTTTACGAGCCGGAACGCCGCCGGTGCGGTGCCGGCGCAGATACCCGCGCCGATGCAGGTGTCGCCGTCGACGGAGATCCGCCAATGGTCGCTTACCACGCCACCGGCATCCGCTTCAGGCCGCGTACGAGCATGCCGCTCTTCCACTCCAACTCCTTTTCGGGGACGGCGAATCGCAACTGGGGGAAGCGCCGCACCAGCACGTCGATGGCCACCTGTAGCTCCATGCGCGCGAGTTGCGCGCCGATGCAGTGGTGGGCGCCGTGGCCGAAGCCGATGTGGGGGTTGGTCGACCGTCTAAAGTCGAGCGAGTCCGGGTCGGGGAACACCTCTTCGTCGCGGTTGGCCGACGACAGCGACCCGATGACCGGCTCGCCCGCGCGCACCAGCACGCCGCCCAGCTCGACGTCTTCGGTGGCGTACCGGGCGAACGACGACGCCACACCGAGCGGCACGTATCGCATCAGCTCTTCGACGGCGGCGGGCACCAGATCGGGGTCGGCGCGCAGCTCGGCGAGCTTGTCGGGGTTGGTGAGCAGGACGTACGTGAAGTTGGGAATCTGCGTGACGGTGGTTTCGTGCCCCGCCGCGAGCAGACCGGTGAGGAGCCGCACCAGCTCGTCTTCGGTGAGCCGGGAGTCATCTTCGTCGCGAGCTCGCACCAGCGCGCTGATGAGGTCTTCGGTGGGTTCGCGGCGCCGTTCCGCGATGAGGCCTCGCATGTACGCGAAGAGGTTTTGGATGTATCCGGCGATCTGCTCGACGGACAGCGAGGTGGTGGAGACGACCGCCTCGGACCAGACGTGGAACCGGTCCTGGTCTTCGACGGGCACGCCGAGCAGCTCGCAGATGACCGTGATGGGCAGCGGTGTGGCGAAACGCTCCACGAGGTCGGCGGGCGGGCCGGCGGTGATCATGCGGTCGACGAGCTCGTTGGCGACCTCATGGGTGCGCGGGCGGAGCTGCTCGACACGGCGCGCGGTGAATGCCTTAGCCACGAGGCGGCGCAGCCGGGTGTGCTCGGGCGGATCCATCAGCAGGAGGCCGGCTTCGAGCTTGCGCGGGGAGATGCGGGGCTCGTCGCGGTCTGCGCTCGCGGCCCGGCTGAACCGCGCGTCGCCGAGCACCGTGCGCACGTCGGCGTAGCGGGTGGCGAGCCAAGCCTCTTCGCCGTACGGCATCCGCACGCGGGTGAGTGGCTCGCGCCGGCGCAGCTCAGCGTAGAACGGATCGAGCTTGAACCGGTCGGGTGGACTGAACGGGTAGGCGTGCACGACACGCTGAGTATCAGTCATGGACACCCATCGTACTCAATATTCGAATGGCCGGATGACCTTCAGAAGCGGCCGCCACCGGTACGCCGCGCGCGGCTGCCGCTGCCACCGAATCCGCCACCCCGGAAGCCGCCACCCGACCGGCGGCCCCCGCCGGACATGATGCCGCCCAGCAGGATGCCGGTCAGCAGGTCACTGGTGCTTCCCGACGACCAACTGTGCACATCGGACTGTGCAGCCCTGCCGGCTTCGGCGGCGAGTTGCTGAGCGCGCTGGGCGTCGGCCACGGCCGTCGCCGGATCGGTGGTGGCGAGCGCTTCCGCGCGGGCGAGAAGCCGCTGTGCTTCGCCGAGCGAGGCCCGCGCCCTGCTGGCCACCGCGCCGCGCCGGGTCGCGATGAAGCTTCCGGCAGCCGACACCTCGGCGCGCGCCGCCGGCAGGGCGTGGCCGAGCATGGTGCGGGCCCGCGCGGCCCGTTCGGCGGCGTCGCGCTGCTCCGCGAGCGCGCGGTCCAGCGCCGTGTCGGCCTCTTCCAGCGCCTGTACCGCCGACAGCGGATCCATGGTGGGCTGGGCGAGTGCCGCACGGGTCGACGCCACGGCCTGCTGAGCGGCAATGACCGCAGCGGCATCCGGTGGGGCGGCGGCGAGTTCCGACTCCACCTCTGCCAGCAGCGCGTCGATCCCGGCACGGGCAGTGTCCAGATCGGACTGTGCACGCACGACGGTGTCGATCAGCGTCTCCGCCTGGGCGACCGCCTCTTCGGCGGCCCGCAAGGTGAGCGCCGCACGGGGTGGGTCGGCGGGCTGGACGTCCGAAAGCGTGGCCGCGGCGAAGTCGAGCCGCTCGCGCGCCTGGTCCGCGTTTCCCAGCAGGCCCGCCACCAGCGGCCCGGTGTATCTGGCCCGCAGCGCCTCGATGGTCGCGCCCGTCGCCGGCAGCTTCGCCTCCGCAGCGGCGCGGCGCTCCGACAGTTCCTGGCGCTCCGGCTCGATCCGAGACTCCAGGCCGCGCAGCTCGTCGAACGCCTCCGACTCCGCGTCCAGCCGCTGGTCGGCGGCCTCGCACCGGCGGATGATCTCTTCGAGCGCCGCGCGCCGGGCAGGCTCGTCGGGCCCGGGCGTCTCGTCGAGCGTGAGCCGCAGCCGGAACGCCTCGGCCACGTCCTGACGCGCGCTTTCCAGCGCCGCGGTGAACGAGGCGGTCGCCTCGGCGCCGTACCGGCCGGTGGCGAGCGACAGTTCCTGCTCGCTGGCGCGCAGGTCGTTGTCGAGCTCGACGAGCAGCGCGTTGGCGCGTGTGGTGAGCTCGGCTGTGCTTATGGGCGGCGGGCCAGCCGGGGTGGCCTGCGGGCGGCGCCGGCGCGAGCGGATCACCAGCCACACGACGAGCGCGACGACTACAGCGGTGATGCCGAGGCACACCACCGTGCCCAGAACGGAGCTGCCACCGCCGTCACCGGGATCGGGGTCGCCCGGCGTGATCGCCGGCGCGGGTACCGGCTGGCCGGCGAGCACCGCGCGGTACCCGTCGGCGGCGCCGATCGCCGCGCCGGCCCAGTCGTTTTCGCGCAGCGCCGGCTCGATGGCGGCGGCGGCCACCTCGTCGAGCTGCGCGTCCGTCAGGGGGTAGGCGGCGTCGAACGCGTACGCGTAGGCCCGGTCACGGGTGGCGACGGCGAGGAGCGCGTCGCGCCGGCCGAGGTCGCTGCGGGTCGCGGTCTCGTCGGCCCACTCCTGCGCCGGCGTACCGTCGAAGGACCTCACGTAGACGACGAAGAGCTGGAGCCCACTCGCGTCGCGCAGCCGGTCGAGCGCGGCGGTGACCTCCGGCTCGCGGCCATCGAGCGCACCCACCTCGTCGGTGATCTGCCCGTCGAGGCGCATGGGCGAGTCTGCTCGGGCGGGCGCCGCGACCAGGGCGGCACCGATCATCGACGCGAGAAGGACCGCCACCCAGCGCGAGATCATCGGCACCGCTACAGGCTAGGGCATGTCGTCAGCGATCTTCGGGGCCGGCGAGCAGGGATGGGTCCTGCCGGATCAGCTCGGCCAGGCGTGCCGCCGCACCGGCCGAGCCGGGGGTGCTGTCGGTCGCGAGCGGCCATGCCGGCGGGCCGGGCAGCGCGGGCGGCGGCGCCGGCACCGATGCCGTCGCGGAGATCGGGCCCTCGGCGGCCACCACGGTCGCCTCCACGACGCCTTCCCGGCGCGCGATCCGGATCTCGGCGCTGACCTCGCCCTCTTCGCCGTACACGGTCACCGAAAGCTCAGGATGGCGCTCGACGATCCGCCGCACCGCCTCGACCACCTCGCCGATGCCGCCCGACGAGCCGATCCCGCCGGACGAGCCGTTGCTGGCGGAGGAGCCGTCGGACGGCGCGACGCGCTTGCGCAGCTGATCACGCCGGGCCAGCCGCTCCAGCGCGTCGTCGAGTCCACCTCGCACCCCGGCAACCTCCTAGACGTGTTGGCTGCGGACGGCGTCAGCCAGCGCGCGATCGAGTAGGACGAGCAGAGCATCGCGGACGGAGAGCTTGTTTCGGGCGTCGAACGCGACGATCGGAATCCTCTCATCGATGGCCAGCGCCCACCGTACCGCGTCCAGATCGTGCGCGAGGCGCCCGTCGAACGCGTTGACGGCCACCACGAACGGCAGCTTGAGCCGCTCGAAGTAGTCCACGGCCGGGTAGCAGTCGTCGAGGCGACCGCTGTCGACGACGACCAGCGCGCCCAGCGCGCCGTGCGCGAGGTCGTCCCACATGAAGCCGAACCGCGACTGGCCGGGCGTGCCGAACAGGTACAGCTTCAGGCTGCGGTCGATGGTGACGCAGCCGAAATCCATGGCGACGGTCGTCGTGGTCTTGCCGGTGGCCGGTCCCGGGTCGTCGATGCCGACGCCGGCCGAGGTCATCTCGGCCTCGGTGGTCAGCGGCGAGATCTCGCTGATGGAACCAACGGTGGTGGTCTTGCCCACGCCGAAGCCGCCGGCGACCACGATCTTCACCGGGATGGGCACGGAACCGGCCGGCGCCGCCGGCTCAGGAGATGGCACGTAGTCCACGGATCACTCGCATGATGGTTTCGGGGTCGTATGGGCGCGCGGCGTCCCGCGCGTGTACGTCGAGGTAGCCGGCGGCGCGCAGGTCGCCGACCAGGATGCGGGTCACGCCGAGGTGGAGGCGTGCACGGGCGGAGATCTCCGCGACCGAGACCGGCTCGGCGCACAGCGCGAGGATCGTACGCAGTTCGGGTGCGAGGTTCGACACGGCGATCCCGCCCCGGGCCGCACCGTCCGGCCGCGCGGTGACCTGGGTCTCCAGGCCGATGTTCGGGTCGACACCGTCGACCCGGCCCGAAGTGAGCACGAACGGCCGCAGCCCGCTGGGCGCCGCCTCGGCCGCCGGTCCCAACCCGGACTGGCTCAGGTACGGGCGGATGCGGGCCGGTGCCGGCCCGTCCTCGGGCGACGACGGTCTCACGACTGAGCGGCGTTCTTCAGCTCGGCGATCAGGCGGGGAGTGAGCGCGCCGCCGGCCCGGCTGGCGAACAGGGTCATCTCGTACGCGACGGTGCCGAGGCTGGCGGTGCGGTCGGCGATCACGCCGAGCACCGAACCCGCGCTAATCGAGGTCACCAGCAGGTAGCCACCGGTCATGTCGATCACCACCCGGTTGAGTCCGCCCAGCGAGTACCAGGTGGCCGCACCACCGGCGAGGCTGGTCATGCCGGAGACCACAGCTGCGAGCCGTTCGGCGTTCGCCCGGTCGGCGATGTTCGACTTGGCCATCAGCAGGCCGTCGGACGAGACCGCGATCGCCTCGCGTACGCCGGCCGTGCTGGACGTGAACGAGTCCAGGAGCCAGTTGAAGGTCTGTGCCTCGGGGCTGAGCTGGAGAGAGCTGCTCATGGGTGCTGTGGTCCTTCCTGGAGGGCGCGCGCGACGCCCGACTCGAACTCCTCGATCAGGTCTCTGGCCGCTTCAGGATCGGGTGACCACTGATCGGGTAGTGCTTGCGCGGGTCGGCTCGGTGGCAACGACGTGGGGAGCGTCGCACCCGGTACTCGGCGGGTCAAGGAGGGGCGTGGACCGGGCTCTGGCTGCTGGATGACGGCCGGTTTCTCCGTCGTGTCCACATTGGCCGCCTGCGCTCGGCGTACCCCTGCCTCGAACTCTTCGACCAGCGCGCGTGCCGACGCGGCGGCCTCGCCCGACGGCGCCAGCGGTGCCGCCGCTGGTGGCGCGACCGACACGCCTTCCGGCAGTTGCGCGCCGGGCACCCGCTGGCGCAGCCCAGCGGGTAGGGATGACGGCGTCAGGGACGCGAGGCGAGCCGCGGCCGGGACGACGGGCGCGGTGCCTACGGCGCCGGGCGATACCGGTGCCGTCGCCGGCCCGCCAGGCACGGGCGCTGGCGGGATGGGGCCTGGCACCACGGGCACCGGCGGTGGTGGTGGAGCCGCTCCCGGCACGGGCGCCAGGGGAACCGCGGCGGGTGGAGCCGCGGGCACGACCGGAGGGGCCGCGGGTGGTGGTGCCGGCGGTAGAGCCGGCGTCGGCGGGGGGACCGACGCCGGGGTACGGGACGGCGCGAATGCGTTCCAGGAACGCCCCGAGCCGATGGTGCGGGTCGCGCGGTTGAGCGCGACCACGTTGAACGCCGGGTCCTGCTCGTTGGCGGTCGCCACGATCGCCCGGGCCACGGCGCGGTCGAGCGGGGGCCCCGCGGGTGCGCCTATGGGTGTGGCCACGGGCGCGGGCTGCAACTCGGCGGGCGGAGCCGGCGCGTGCAGCTGCCGCACCGGTGCCAGCCCCCGCGCCGGCTGTGGTGGCTTCGGCGGGGCGGGCGGCACCATCGCCGGCGCGGCGTGGTGCACGATCAGTTCGGGCCGGATGTCGACGGTGACCGTCACACCACCGCCCGGGGTGTTGGTGAGCGCAACGCCGAGCCCGTGCTTGCGTGCCAGCCGGCCGACCACGAAGAGGCCGAGCACCTCGGTCGGGGCCAGGTCGAGCCGCTCGCGGTGAGCCAACCGGTCGTTCTCCTCCGCCATCCGTTCCGGCGTCAGGCCGAGGCCGTGGTCGACAACCTGGAGCCGCAGGCCCTGGCCGGCGGCGACGGCGGTGACGGTGACCCGGGTGTGCGGCGGCGAGAACACGGTGGCGTTCTCCATCACCTCGGCGAGCAGCAGGATGAGGTCGGCGGTGACCGCGGGTGTGATGGCCGGCCCGTCCGGTACCTGCACGTCGACCCGGGTGAACTCCTCGATCTCACCGAGTGCGAGCCGGACCACGTCGCCGAGAGGCAGCGGGCTGGTGAACTCGTCGGCTCCGCCACCGGCTCCACCGAGTGGCTCGACTGTGCCGGAGAGCACCACGAGGCTGCCCGCGTTTCGCCGGAGGCGGCTGGACACGTGGTCGAGCCGGTACAGCTGCTGGAGCCGCTGCGGGTCGGTCTCCTGCTGCTCCAGGCGGTCGATGAGGGCGAGTTGGCGGCCGACCAGGTTCTGGGTACGGCGGCCGACGTGCCCGAACATCTGCGCCACGTTCCGGCGGCTGGAGACCTGCCGTTCGACGAGGCGGGCGGCGGTGATCTGTACCCGGTCGAACGCGCGCGCCAGCTCGCCGATCTCGTCGTTGGAGTGCACCTCGACCGGTTCGAGATGCACCGGTTCGTCGTCGTCGTGGGCGTCCTCGTCGGCGACCCGTCGCAGTTCGGTCTCGGCGACGGTGGCCACGCGGTCGGCCGATACGGTCAACTGGCTCAGCGGTCGGGCCACGGCGCGCGCCACCGCGACGCTCATCAGCACGACCGCGATGAATACCAGGATCGCGAGCGAGATGGCGCCGTACGCGGTCGCGAGGACCGCCTGCTCCTGGTCGTTGACCAGGTTGGTGACGTCGGTGACGATCTTTCGTTCGACGAACCGGCCCAGCGAGATGAACGACTCCAGCGACGGGAAGAGCGTCGCCAGGTTGAATCGCGCCAGCGCCTTGGCGGGGTCGGCCACGGTACCCGCGGCGAAGACCTCACCGACACGCTGGCCGAGCGCCTGCTGCACGAGGCCGTACAGGGCGCTCTGGTCCGGCGTGGCGTATCCCTCGAAGCGGGACACGGTGGCCTGCAGCGCGGCGAGGGTAGCGGTGTACGCCATGAGCGCGCCGGGGTTGCCGCGCTCACCCACCATGATGATCATGTATGTGGCACCGGCGCTGATCAGGTCGTTCATGCGCAGCACCGCGTCAAGTGCGACCACCTGCCGGCCTTCGGCGGTCTCCACGTCGACGCTGTCGATCAGCCGGAGCGCGTTGATGAGCCGGGTCGTGACCTTGCTGAACCCGGTCACCACCTCGGTCGGCCGAGCGGTGCCGGCCAGCACGGAGGCACGCACGGGATCGAGGTCGCCGACGAAGTCGATCGCCGAAGAGAGCGTGCCATCGAGATCTTCGTGGTCGGCATGGTCAGCGAGCACGTCGGCGATCCGGTCGTGCACCGTGGTGGTCTGTAGCACCAGGGCGCTCTGGTCGACGACGCCGAGCAGGTAGCCGACCGATAGGAGTCGTTCCTGCTGCAGGTCGCCGACGAGGGCACCGACGTCGCTGCCGAGGCTGACCGCGTGGGCGGTCTCGGCGGCGCGGGTGGCGAGTCCGACCCGGTTGAAGACCAGCGGGACGGTCAGCGCCGCGACGAGCAGGAGCGGGATCGTGACGAGTACGGCGAGCTTGCCGCGGATGCGTAGCCTACCGAGCAGCACCGGCACGCTCCCACTCGGAAGGCACGGAGTTCGGCACGCCGCTGAACGGTTTGCGGCGTCGCTTCCGCCCATCCGCGAGCGCGATCGCCATCGGTGAAGCCGCCAGGAGCACGACCACCGCCAAGGTGCCGATGGCCAGCCAGCGTTCGGTCCTCAGGCCGGAGATCCGGTCTCCGATCAGCAGGTCGAGCTCCGCGAGGATGGCGTTGGACAGCTCCGTCGCGGCCGTCTGCACCTCCGCCCGCGCGGCGGTCAGCTGGTCGGCGCGGGGGAGGTTGGCCCGTCCGGTCAGCGAGCCGGCCGAGTTGGCGAGTACGTCCATGCCGCGCCGGAAGCGGTCGAGGCGGCTCAGCAGGTTGCCACCCATGGTCCGGCTGTCCGTGCTGTCCACGGCGGACTGGAGGCCGTCCGCGAGGTCGCTTGCGGGGTCGAGCACGCCCTGCCGGGCGGCGGTCAGCTCGGCGATCGCCTGGGCGCGCTCGGCGGCCGGCCGGCTGGCAGCGAGCACCACGAGGTCGGCGAACCGGCCCGCGGCGACCACCGATTCGGGAAGCTCTTCGGCGGCGCCGTCCTGGAGGAAGTACGTGTCGCCCTCGGGGTCCCGGATGAGCTGCGAGTTCTCGCGGACCTTGCCGTACAGGGCGAGCAGCAGGTCGCTTGCCTCGCCGTACGCCGTGTACAGGTCCTCCTTGTCCGCGCTGGCGGCCGTGGGAAGCGCTTCGATCTTCGCCCGTAGTCCGGACCAGCGGTCGTGTGTGCGCAGGTCGTCGCCGAGTCGCGCGTCCACGGCGCTCGCCGCGTCCACCGCGCGTGCCAGGGCGGTCTGGCCGACCTCGCCGCCGGCGATGGCGTCGGACTGCGCGTCCGTCAGCGCGGTGGTCACCTGGCTCAGAGTGGTGAGGTACTCGATGCCGTCGCGCTCTTTGGCGGCGAATGACAGCCGGTCGGACTGCTCCTGCCACAACTGCCCGAAGAGCACTCCTACCGGCACGAGTACGGCGAGAGCGAGCAGTGAGCGCAGGAGCTGTGCCCGCACGGGCCCACTAGAAGTGGGAGAGGTCATGGTCCACCCTCCGGCGGCAACGACGGGATTGATGGCGGGCCCCCAACAAGCTCAACGCGACCCTCGGGGTCGCGACGCCATCGTCGAGAACCTAAGGCGGCGTAGCGGATGGCGAAACAGCCAGTGATGGACCCTTCGCGTTTGGGAGCGCTCTCAATACCCGGCGTGATCGGATCGTTCCTGCTGGCCACGAGTGGCGACCTCTTTGCGCGACTCATCCGTAAATGTCGTAATGCGCGTAATACGTAGGGGTACTTGGCGAAGTTGAGTGTCCGGTCAGTTGCGCAAAACCGGCGGATGACGCGTTACACCCGCGCCGCCATTTCATCGCTGCCCAGCCGGCTGGCCGGGGGTCCTCCGATCGGTCGTGAGCTTAGCGGAGACCGCTTCCGCTTCGGATCGGTGCAGGTCTTTGAAGATCATCAGTGCGTCCCGCCAGGCGGTCTGGGCCGCGCGGTGGTCGCCCATCGCGTGGTAGGTGTCGCCGAGGTGATCGAGAGTGTCGGCCTCGTAGTACCGGTCGCCGTACTCGCGGAACGTCGACAGCGCTCGCTCGTAGCACGCCACCGCCTCCTCGTACCGGCCCAGGTGGTGATGCGCGTACCCCAGACTGTCCCAGGTGGTGGCCTCGCCGACCGGGTCGCCGCTCTCCTGGAGCAGTGGCACCGCCTGTGAGCAGTTGTCGAGAGCCGCCTCGAAGTCGCCGACCAACGCGCTGTACCAGCCGACGGAGTTGAAGGCGTACGCCAGTCCGGCCCGGTCGGCGGTGCCTTCGAGCAGGTCCCGGCTCTGGCGGGCGTGCTCCAGCGCGTCCCGGTGCCGGCCCTGGCGCTCCAGGGCCAGGCAAAAGCTCCGGTGGCAGCGGGCTTGTCCGGCCTTGTCGCCCAGCTCGCGGTACAGGGCGATGGCCAACCCGGCGTGCCGCTCGCTCTCCTCCCACCGGCCGGACCACGCGTAGGCGCCGATGAGCTGGCGGTGCATCCGCGCCAGCCAGAGGCGATCGCGCAGGCGCTGGGCCGCCGCCAGCCCGGTCCGCACCATGCCCAACCACTCCGGCATGTGCGCGTTGAGCTGCTGGAACCCGCCGAGCCGCCACGCGAGCTGGCAGGCGTGCTCCGGGAAGCCCCGCTCCGCGGCCAGCGAGACCGCCGCGACCAGGACCTGATGCTCGGCCGCGAACCAGGCCAGGGCCTCGGTGCGCCCGGCGAGGTCGTCGAGCGCCACACCCGGTGCCGGCGATGACGGCGGCGCCTCCTCGCGCTGCGGGTCGATCAGCGTCGCGGCGGTATAGGCGGTGCGTGCGTAGTGATCCAGAAGACGCGAAAGAGCGCTCGTGCCGTCGTCGGCGCTGGCCAGCTCGGCGGCGTACACGCGAAGCAGGTCGTGGAAGGCGAACCGGCCCGACGCTGTCTCGGTGATCAGATGTGCGCGGGCCAGCTCGACGAGCGCCGCGCGGGCGGCGGCCGGGCGCAGCCCGGCCAGGCTTGCCGCCGCTGCGACGCCGAGGTCGGGCCCCGGATGCAGGCCGAGGAGGCGGAAGAGCCGCGCGGTGCGGTCAGGCAGCATCCGGTACGACCACGAGAACACCGTGCGCACGTCTGAGGCGGCGTCTCCGACGTCGAGCGCGTCGAGGCGGTCGCCGGCGCCTTCGAGCTCGGCGGCCAGGCGCGCGAGCGGCAGGTCGCTGTCGGTTGCCGCCCTGGCCGCGGCGATGGCCAGCGCCAGCGGCAGCCCGCTGCAACGCGCGACGATCTCCGCCAGCGCTGCCGGCTCGGCGGCCACGCGGTCGGCGGACAGCCGCCGCGCGATCAGCTCGCGCGCTTCGTCGGCCGGCATCAGATCCAGCGGTACCGGCCGGGCGCCGTCGGTCACCACCAGGCCGGCCAGCCGGTTGCGGCTCGTGGCCACCACGACGCAGCCGGGCGAGCCGGGCAGGAGCGGCCGGACCTGGGCCGCGTCGTGCGCGTTGTCGAGCAGCACGAGCACCCGCCTTGTGGCCAGGAGGCTCCGGTACTGCGCGGTCTGCTCGTCAAGATCAGCCGGTATCTGCCCGGCCGATGCGCCCAGCGCGATGAGGAACCCGCGGACGGCGGCCGAGGGGTCGAGCGGCGCGCCTCCCGGGTCGAATCCGCGCAGGTTGACGTAGAGCTGGCCGTCGGGAAACCGGTCGGCCACCCGGTGCGCCCAGTGCACGGCCAAAGCGGTCTTGCCAACGCCCGCCGTGCCCGACACGACGGCGACGACGGCGCCGGGTCCGTCCAGCAGCTTGTCCAACTCGGCCAACTGGCCGGCGCGGCCCGTGAAGCCGTACACGTCGGCCGGCAGTTGGCGCGGCGCCAACGGCGAGGTGGCTGAGGGCGGCTCGTCCGCCGCCACCCGGTCGCGGTCGGCCACCCGGTCGCGCGCGGTGGCCAGCGCGCCCTGCTCGGCAGGCGTGGCGCCGAGCAGCCGCACCAGCGTGTCGAACCGGTTCGTCGACGGGAGCACCTTGCCTGAGAAGTACCCACCGATCACGCCGACCGACCAGCCGGTCTTCGCCGCGAGCTCCCGATAGGTCAGCTCGGGAAGGCACCGCTCGTGCGCCTCGCGGCGACGCAGGTGCCGCAATGCGCGCGCCAGGTCCTCACGCGTCTCGATCTCGGTCAACGCTCCACCCATCGCCCAACCCCCGCCAAAGGATAGAGATGCGTTGATGGAGTTTCGCTTGAAGCATCGTATGGCCGACAAAGGCTTGTCCGGCGGCGCCGACCAGCCTTGTAACACCAGCGAGCTAGCGTTGGCCGGGTGACCTTATTGCACGAGACGGTCAAGACGCTGGGTGAGCTGCGCGCGAGCGGCCACGAGCACCGCACGGTGAAGCAGGAGCTGCGCGCGAACCTCCTGGCCCGAATGCGCGACGGCACGCCACGGTTCCCCGGCATCGTCGGGTACGACGGCACCGTGCTGCCCGAGGTCGAGCGGGCCCTGCTCGCCGGCCACGACCTGGTACTGCTCGGCGAGCGCGGGCAGGGCAAGACCCGGGTCATCCGCTCGCTGGTCGAGTTGCTCGACGAGTGGACGCCGGTGATCGCCGGCTCCGAGCTCAACGAGCACCCGTACCACCCGATCACCCCGGTGTCCCGGCGGCTGGCCGAGGAGCTCGGCGACGACCTGCCGGTGGTCTGGTTGCACCGCTCGATGCGATACGGCGAGAAGCTGGCCACGCCCGACACCAGCGTGGGCGACCTGATCGGTGACGTCGACCCGATCCGGGTGGCACAGGGCCGCACCCTCGGCGACCCGGAGACCATCCACTTCGGACTCGTACCGCGCACCAATCGCGGCATCTTCGCCGTCAACGAGCTGCCCGACCTGGCCGAGCGCATCCAGGTGTCGCTGCTCAACGTGCTGGAGGAGCGCGACATCCAGGTGCGCGGATACCAGCTCCGGCTGCCCCTAGACCTGCTGCTCGTGGCGAGCGCCAACCCCGAGGACTACACCAACCGCGGCCGGATCATCACGCCGCTCAAGGACCGGTTCGGCGCCGAGGTCCGCACCCACTACCCGCTCGAGCTCGATCTGGAGCTGAGCCTGATCCGCCAGGAGGCGCATCTCGTCGCCGAGGTGCCCGAGCACGTCCTGGAGGTGGTGGCACGGTTCGCCCGCGCGGTTCGAGACTCGCCCTCGGTCGACGCGCGCTCCGGAGTGTCCGCGCGGTTCGCGATCGCCGCCGCCGAGACCGTGGCCGCCTCGGCGCTGCGCCGCGCTGGCCTGCTCGGTGAGCGCGAACCGGTGGCGCGCGTGGGTGACGCGGCGTCCGTGGTGAGCACGCTGCGCGGCAAGGTCGAGTTCGAGAGCGGTGAAGAGGGACGCGAGATCGAGGTTCTGTCTCATCTCCTTCGTACGGCCAGCGCGGAGACGTTCCGCGGCCGGCTCGGCGGGCTCGACCTGTCGGGCTTCACCGATCTGGTCGCCGACGGCGCGATCATCGAGACCGGCGACCTGGTCGGAGCGGCAGACCTGCTGCGCCAGGTGGGCACCGTGCCGGGCCTCGCCAAGGTGCTGGAGCGCCTGGGCTTCGACGACGCGCCCAACGCGGGGCAGGCGGCGGCCGGGGTGGAGTTCGTGCTGGAAGGGCTGCACCTGACCCGCCGGCTCTCCAAGGCGCTGACCGACGAAGGCCGCACCCTCTACGGCAGCCGGGAATGAACAACCGCATGAACCGGTACCGGTACGGCGCGTGGCGTGGCGGGCCCGATCCGCTCGCGCCGCCGTACGACGTGCGCGCCGCCGTCGACCGGGTCGGTTCCGAGGTGCTCGGTGGCGGCAGCCTGCGCGACGCGCTGCGTAACCTGCTCCGGCGGGGCCCCGACGGCGGTCGCGGCCTCGACGAGCTGGCCGCCCGCGCCCGGCGACTGCGCCGAGAGGCGATGCGTCGGGGCAACCTCGACGGTGCGGTCACCCGCTCCCAGGCGCTGCTCGACCAGGCGCTCGCCGCCGAGCGCGACGAGCTGTCCCGCCGTCCGGGCGACGACGCCCGCTTCGCCCGGGCGCGCCTCGACAACCTGCCCCGGTCGACCGCGCGAGCGGTCGAGGAGCTGTCCGACTACGAGTGGGCCAGCGACGAGGCCCGCGGCCTCTACCAGCAGATCCTCGACGGGCTGCGCGACGAGGTACTGGAGCAGCGCTTCGCCGGCCTCCGCGAAGGGCTCAGCGACCCGGCCGCCCAGCAGCGGATGGCCGAGATGCTCCGCGATCTCAACGACCTGCTCGACCGGCACGCCCGGGGCGAGGACACCACAGACACGTTCGCCGAGTTCATGCGGCGCCACGGCGACTACTTCCCGGAAAAACCAGCCACCGTAGACGAGCTGATCGACGCGCTCGCCAGGCGGGCGGCGGCCGGCGAGCGGCTGATGCGTTCCCTCTCGCCGCAGCAGCAGGAGGAGCTGTCGCGGCTCATGGCCCAGGCGCTCGGCAACGCCGGCCTCGCCGGCGAGATGGACCGCCTGACGGCGAACCTCCGCACGCTCCGTCCCGACCTGGCCTGGGACCGGCGGGCTCAGGTCCGGGGCCGGGAGGGGCTCGGGTACGGCGAGGCGGCGGGCGCCCTCGCGGAGATCGGTGACCTCGACGACCTGCTCGACCAGCTAGGCCAGGAGCATCCGGGCGCCACCCTCGACGACGTCGACGTGGAGTCGGTCGAGCGCATCCTGGGCCGCGACGCGGCGGGCGACGTACGCCGGCTCCAGGAACTTGAGCGGGAGCTGCGCCGGCAGGGGTGGGTGACCCGGGGCGCCGACGGGCTGACCCTGAGCCCCAAGGCGCTTCGCCGGCTCGGTGCCACGGCTCTGCGTACGGTGTTCGCCGACCTGTCGGGCCGCCGGCGCGGCGAGCACGACCTGCGCGACGCAGGAGCGGCGGGCGAGATCACCGGCGCGTCGCGGGCATGGGCGTACGGCGACGAGCAGCCGATCGACGTGGTGCGTACGGTCGGCAACGCGGTACGCCGCCGTGGTGAGGCGGTGCCGGTCGAGCTGACCGTCGACGACTTCGAGGTGGTCGAGACCGAGCGGCGGGCCTCGGCGGCGGTCGCGCTCTGCGTCGACCTGTCGTTCTCGATGGTGGCCGACGGGCGCTGGGGGCCTATGAAGCAGACCGCGCTCGCGCTGTCGCACCTGGTCGCCACGAAGTTTCCGCAGGACGCGCTGCAGATCGTGGGCTTTGGCCGGTACGCGATGCCGCTGACGCCGACCGAGCTGGCCGCCGTCGAGCCCGACTACGTGCAGGGCACCAACCTGCATCACGCGCTGAAGCTGGCCGGCCGGCACCTGCGCAAGCATTCCGGCTCCGAGCCGGTGGTGCTGGTGGTGACCGACGGAGAGCCGACCGCCCACCTCGAAGCCGACGGCGAGGCGGTCTTCTACTGGCCGCCCCTGCGCGAGACGGTCGAGGCGACGATCACCGAGGTCGACCAACTCACCCGGTACGGCGCCACGCTCAACCTCTTCATGCTCGGAGAAGACGAGGCGCTGCGCCGCTTCGTCGACGCGGTGGCCCGGCGCTCGGGCGGTCGCGTGTTTACACCCGACGCGGAAGACCTTGGCCGGTACGTGGTCGCGGACTACATCCGCGCCCGCCGTGGCCGCCGCACGTCAGGCTGAGGCGGTCACCGGGCTCGGGCGGTCGTCGCGGACGTACACGAGCAGGTCACCGGTCTCGATCTTGGCGCTCTCGGGCTTGGCCAAGGAGATGATCCGGCCCAGCCGCACCAGCGCGATGACCGGCTCGGTCACCTCGCGCGGCGAGCGCCCCACCTCGTCGCGGGCCGCCGAGCGCAGCGCGAGCGCCATGCCCGCGCCCGGGGTCAGCAGGTCTTCGACGACGTCGATCAGGGGCGGCGCCGACGTGGACAGGCCCAGCAGGCGCCCGGCCGTCGCCGACGAGACGATCACCTGGTGAGCGCCGCTCTGCTTGAGCAGCGGTGCGTTTTCCGCCTCGCGTGCCGCGGCGATGATGCGCACCTTGCCGGCCGTGAGCTGCCGGGCGGTAAGCGTGACCAGTACCGAAGCTTCGTCGGTGTCGGTCGCGACGATGACCGCCTTGGCGTCCTTGATGTGCGCGTCCATCAGTACGGTCGACTGGGTTGCCGACCCCTCGATGGCGACGAGGCCGTCGGCGGCGGCACGCCGCACCGACGCGCGGTCCGACTCGACCACGACGATGCGCCTGACGTCGAAGCCGCTTTCTCGCAGCGCGCCCACCGCGCTGCGCCCTTTCGTCCCGTACCCGCAGACGATGACGTGGTCCTTCAAATGCCTTCTCCACCGCGCGAGACGTGCGTTGGTCCGGTACTGCTCGGTCAGCACCTCCAGTGTGGTGCCGACCAGGATGATCAGAAACAGTACTCGTGCCGGCGTGACCACGAGGACGTTTACCAGCCGCGCCTGGGGCGTGATCGGCGTGATGTCGCCGTAGCCAGTGGTCGACAGCGACACGACCGTGTAGTAGAAGCAGTCGAGCAGGGTCAAACCGCTCGTGTCGTCGCCATCACGGTATCCGTCGCGGTCGAGATAGACCACGAACACGATGAAGAGGATCAGGCTGATGGCGGCGAACAGGCGCACCGCGAGTGCCCGCAGTGGCCCCCGTGTCGCGGTGGGTAGGTGAATCACAGCGGTCCTCCTGCCGGCACGCTCTACACCATAGTGGGCGAGGCATGACCAGCGGTGGAGCTGGGTAACACCGGGCGCATGGAGCACTTCACGATCGCGACCGTCGCTGAAGAGAACCCGGACTTCCGCCGCGTGCTGTGGACTGGCAAGCACTCCCAGCTTGTGATCATGACGATCCCGGCCGGCGGCGAGATCGGCGAGGAGGTCCACGACGATGTCGACCAGATCCTGACGTTCGTCAGCGGCGTCGGGGAGGCCCGTGTGGCCGGTAGGACCCGGAAGGTGGCGCAGGGCGACCTGGTGGCCGTGCCCGCCGGCACCAAGCACAACTTCGTCAACACCGGGCCGAACCCGCTGGTCCTCTACACCGTCTACGGACCTCCCGAGCATGCTCCCGAGGCGGTGCACCGCACCAAGGAGGAGGCCGACGAGCTGGAGGAGGCAGGCAAGGACGAGCCGCCCTCCAGCTAGGCGCCCGGGAGGAACAGGCAGAACGGGTGGCCGGCCGGGTCGAGGTACACCCGGACGTCTTCCTGCGGCTGGAACTTCGCCAGCACCGCCCCACAGGCCACCGCGTGGGCGCCCGCCGTCTCCAGGTCGTCGACGCGGATGTCGAGGTGCACCATCATCTGCTGGTCACCTGGGCCGGCCGGCCACACCGGTGGCACATGGTGGACCTCGGTCTGGAACGACAGCTTCGGTCCGCCATCCGGTGGGATCAGCGTCGACCAGTCGTCATCGTCGTCGCCGAACTGCCAGCCGAGCAGCCGGTGGTAAAAGTCGGCGAGGTCGCGGGCCTTCGGAGCGCCGAGCACGACGCCGGCCAGCGTGAAGCTAGGCATAGCTACCTGCCTATCAGAGATTCGGTGAGTTCGCGCAGTTGCTTGCGGAACTCCGGGTCGTACGCCTGGTCGAGCGCCCGCGCCTCGCGCTCGCCGTCGAAGTACCGCCCGGTGACGCCGGTCAGCTGCGGGTCCACGACCAGCCTGAGCGTGGCCCGCAGGCCCTTCTCCAGCGTGTCGATCTCGCCCCAGCCGGCCTCACGCACCATCGTGGTCGGCATCAGCGAGGCGGGATGCAGGCAGTTCGCCGTGACCAGGGTGCCGGCCAGTTCCTCCGCCAGGTCGAAGGTGTGTGCGATCAGGGCAAGCTTTGACCGGCGGTATGCCTCGACGCCGTCGTAGCCGCGTTCCATCATCGGGTCGGCCAGGTCGAGCGGCCGCTGGCCGACGGACGCCACGTTGACGATCCGGGCCGGCGTCTCGCGCGCCATGCGGGGCAGCACCAGCTTGGTCAGCAGGTACGGCGCCAGATAGTTCACGGCGAGCCGTAGCTCGTAGCCGTCGGCGGAGAGTTCGCGGCCGGCACCGGGTGCGCCGAAGCCCACGCCCGCGTTGTTGACCAGCACGTCGAGCCCTTCCGGGACGGCCTCGGCCAGCCGGCGCACCTCGGCCAGCGACGACAGGTCGGCCCGGATAGGCGTGGCGCCGGTCAGCGCGGCGACGTCGGCGAGGCGCGCCGCGTCTCGTCCGTGGACGATGAGGTGGTGGCCTTGGTCGGCGAGCGCCGTGGCGAGCGCACGCCCCAATCCGTCCGAAGCCCCCGTGATAAGGATCAAAGCCATGGGCCCAACGCTATCCGCGAATCACCCCGTGGTGCTCGTGATGCCGGCCGCGCATGTGGCGCCGGGCTCCATGGTGGCGGTCTGCCGGAACTGCCGGATGAACTCGTCGATCCGGTCGTCGCCGGCGCTGTCGACGCTGAGCTGGTAACCCCACGCCTGCAACGAGATCGGCGCGGTCTGGCCGGGGTACGGGCTCATCATCATGTACGCCTGCCCGCGCACCTTCGCGGCGAGACTCTCCACATCGGAGGCCGCGAGGCCGGGCTTGTACGTGATCCACACCGCGCCGTGTTCGAGGCTGTGTACGGCGTTCCCGTCCACGATGGGTGCGGTGTACACGTCGCCGACGCAGTTCTGCCAGTCGCCGAAGTGCGGGCCGCCGGCGGGAGGCGTCATCGGGTACGCGACCGGGCTGGTGATGTGGTTCTGGGAGAGGGCACCGGGGTTCGTCGCGCGGTAGTCGATCAGCCCCTCGATCTCGGCGCCCGAGCTGGAGCCGCTGGCGGCTTCGTCGGAGTCGCTGTACGCCCGGTAGAGCAGGAAGCCGCCGACACCGCAGGCGGTGAGCATGACCACCGCTACCGCGCCGGCCACGAGCAAGCCGATCAGAAGGCCATTGCGGTTCTTCGGAGGTGCGGCGGGCGGTGGGAACGGCGTGGAAGGCGGGGGATAGGCCACGACACATATGATGCCGTGTTCACTGACACTGTACGATGCGGGCGTGTC
The DNA here is from genome assembly GCF_026130045.1 of Micromonospora sp. CPCC 205371. Classification (GTDB taxonomy): domain Bacteria; phylum Actinomycetota; class Actinomycetes; order Mycobacteriales; family Micromonosporaceae; genus Phytohabitans. Next base: position 15,368 of record NZ_JAIBNX010000031.1, on the reverse strand, counting down.
GTCAGCTCTGCCACCGGTCGGCGAGCGCATCCGCGAGGCGCGGCTGCGCGGCGGGATGAGCCTGCGCGGGCTGGCCCGCGCGGTGGGTGTCTCGGCCAGCCTGATCTCCCAGATCGAGACCGGCAAGAGCCGCCCGTCGGTGAGCACGCTGTACTCGATCACCAGGGCGCTGGGCATCTCCGTGGAGGACGTCTTCGACGCGGCGGACGAGGCGCCGACGCGGTCCACGACGGCCGCTCTCGCCCAGACGGTGCTGCACCGGATCGGGCCGATCGTGCGGCCGGCGACCCGAGAGATCCTGCAGCTCGACTCAGGGGTGACGTGGGAGCGGCTCGGTCACCTGCCGGGCACGCACGTCGACTTCCTGCTCGTTACGTACGCGCCGGGCGGCACGTCGTCGAGCGGCACCGCGCTGATGCGGCACGCCGGTGTGGAGTACGGGTACCTGGTCGAAGGTGAGCTGACGCTGACGCTGGGCTTCGAGGAGCACCAGCTGGGTCCGGGTGACGCGGTGTCGTTCCCGTCGAGCACGCCGCACCGGTACCGGAACGACGGCGTCGTGCCCGCCGTTGGTGTCTGGTTTGTCCAGCAAGATCCCCCGTTAAGTGACGCTTGACACGCGTCCGTAACGTGTCGTTGACTGGTGTCCTCCGTCACAGGAGGTCGCGATGGCAATTCGTACGTTCGGGACCAACGCCGTCGACTGGGAAGAGCGCGTCGATCTGGACCGGTTGCGCACCGAGCGCCTGGCCCGCCTGAAGACTCATCTGGAAGCGTCCGAGCTGGGCGCGCTGCTGACCTTCGACTTCGCCAACATCCGGTACATGACGTCGACCCACATCGGCACGTGGGCGATGGACAAGCTGATCCGGTTCGCGGTGCTGCCGCGCGGCGGCGAGCCGGTCATCTGGGACTTCGGCTCGGCCGCGCGGCACCATCAGCTCTACAACCCGTGGCTCGACGGCACCAGCCGGGCCCGCGCCGGCATCTCCACGCTTCGCGGCGCCTTCCACCCCGATGCCGGGATCGCAGCCGACGTGGCCACGAAGGTCGCCACCGTCCTGCGCGAGCACGGGCTCGCCGATGCCCCCGTGGGCGTCGACCTCGTCGAGATGCCGATTCTCGCGGCGCTCCAAGCCGAGGGTCTGACCGTCGTGGATGGACAGCAGGTCTTCCTGGAAGCCCGGCGCATCAAGACCCGCGACGAGATCAGCCTGCTCGCGCAGGCGTGCGCGATGGTCGACGCCGCATACGAGGAGCTGTACGAGTTCCTGCGCCCGGGAGTCCGCGAGAACGAGTGCGTCGGTCTCGTCAGCAAGGTGCTCTACGACCTCGGCAGCGAGTACGTCGAAGGCGTCAACGCCATCTCCGGCGAGCGCTGCGCGCCCCACCCGCACGTCTACAGCGACCGGCTGCTGCGCCCGGGCGACCCGGCGTTCTTCGACATCCTCCACAGCCACCTCGGCTACCGCACCTGCTACTACCGGTGCTTCGCGGTGGGCAGCGCCTCGCCCCAGATGCGCGACGCGTACGTGCGCTGCCGGGAGTACATGGACCGGGCCATCGCGCTGGTGAAGCCGGGCGCCACGACGGCCGACATCGTGTCGGTGTGGCCGCGCGCCGAGGAGTTCGGCTTCCCCGACGAGATGGCGGCGTTCGCCCTCCAGTACGGGCACGGTGTCGGGCTGTCCATCTGGGAGAAGCCGGTGTTCAGCCGGCTGGTGTCGCTGGACCATCCGGAGGTGCTCGAAGAGGGCATGGTCTTCGCCCTGGAGACGTACTGGCCAGCCGGCGACGGGTACTCCGCGGCGCGGATCGAGGAGGAGGTCGTGGTGACCGCCGACGGCTGTGAGCTGATCACCAAGTTCCCGGCCGAGGAGCTGCTGATCGCCGGGCGCCGATACTTCGCCGCCGGCGGTCCACTGAAGACGGTGCGCCATGCGCAGTCGCACCTGAACACCCCGAACGGAGCAGCCAATGACTCCTGAGGAGCTGCTCGACGCGTACGAGGAGATGGCGCTGATCCGGCGCACGGAGAAGGCGGCGCACGACCTCTTCATGTCGGGTTTCGTCAAGGGCACCACGCACCTGGCGGCCGGCCACGAAGCGATCGCCGTGGGTGCCAGTGCCGCCCTTCGTCCCGACGACTACGTCTTCGCCACGTACCGCGGGCACCACCACGCGATGGCACGCGGGGCGACTCCCGAAGAGTGCCTCGCCGAGCTGATGAGCAAGGCCACCGGCCTGTGCCAGGCAAAGGGTGGCTCGATGCACCTGACCAAGGCGTCCACCGGCATGCTCGGCTCGTACGCGATCGTCGGCGCGCACCTGCCGATGGCCGCGGGTGCGGCGTGGTCGGCGAAGCTGCGCGGGTCCGGCCAGGTGGCGGTCGCCTTCTTCGGTGACGGCGCCACCAACATCGGCGCGTTTCACGAGGCGCTCAACCTGGCAGCCGTGTGGCAACTGCCGGCGCTTTTCGTCTGCGAAAACAACCTCTACATGGAGTACACGCCGATCGCCGACGTGACAGCGGTGCCCAACCCTGCGGCCGACCGTGCGGGCGGCTACAACATTCCCGGCGAGGTGATCGACGGCAACGATGTGACCGTGGTGCACGAGGCGGTGTCGCGCGCGGCCGAGCGGGCACGCAAGGGCGATGGGCCGACCCTGATCGAGGCGCAGACGTACCGCCACTTTGGACACAGCCGGTCCGACCCGGCCAAGTACCGCCCGGCGGAAGAGGTCGAGCGGTGGCTCAAACACGACCCGCTCGATGTGGCCAGGGCGCGGCTGGAGGCTGCCGGCGTACCGCCGGAAACCATCTCGGAGCGCGACCGGCGCGCGGCGCAGGTCGTGGAGGCGGCCGTCACCGCCGCGAAGAACGCGCCGGAGCCCGACCGGGAGCTGGCCTTCACCGACGTGTGGGCGGACGGGAGCGCGACGTGGCGGACGTGATCACCTATCGCGAGGCGGTCGCCGAGGGCATCGCCCGAGAGATGCGGCGCGACTCCACAGTGGTCTGTCTCGGCGAGGACATCGGCGCGGCCGAAGGTGTCTTCAAGACGACCGTGGGGCTGTTCGCCGAGTTCGGGCCGCAGCGGGTCTGGGACACGCCGATCTCCGAGCAGGCCATCGTGGGCGCCGCGATGGGCGCCGCCATGACCGGGATGCGGCCCGTCGCCGAGATCATGTTCAGCGACTTCCTCGCCTGCTGCTGGGACTACCTGGCCAACGAGATACCAAAGGCGCGGTACATGACCGGTGGGCAGGTCACGGTGCCGCTCGTCATCCGCACGGCCAACGGCGGCGGGTTGGGTTTCGGCGCGCAGCACTCGCAGGCGGTGGAGAACTGGGCACTGACGGTACCCGGACTGAAGATCGCCGCACCGTCGACACCCGCTGACGTGATCGGCCTGATGGCATCGGCCATCCGCAGCGACGACCCGGTGGTGTTCTTCGAGCACAAGGCGCTGCTCGCCAGCTCCGGCCAGCGCCCGCCCGACGGCCACCTCGTCGAGCTGGGCAAGGCCGCGGTGGCGCGCGAGGGCACCGACATCACCGTCGTGGCGCTGGCCTCGACCGTGTCAGTGGCGTTGAAGGCCGCCGAACAGCTCCAAGGCGACGGCATCTCGGTCGAGGTGATCGACCTGCGCTGCCTGGTGCCTCTCGACATGCGCACCGTCCTGTCCTCTGTGGAGCGCACCTCGCACCTTCTGGTGGTAGAGGAGAACCCGTATCAGGGCGGCTGGGGCGGCACCGTCGTCTCCGTCGTCGCCGATGAAGGCTTCGAAATGCTGGACGCCCCGATCAAGCGCGTCGCCGGGGCGTGCGTGCCGCTGCCGTTCGCCGACGCGCTCGAGGCCGAGGTGATTCCGACCGTCGACAAGGTCACCGAGGCGGTACGCCGGCTTTCCGCTTACTAGTAGGAGGCAACGATGCCTGACCGAATTCTTCTTCGTGGCGGCCACATACTCACCATGGACCCGGCCCTCGGCGAGATCCCCGAGGGCGACATCCTCATCGAGGGCGAGCGCATCGCCGCCGTCGACCGGCACATCGACGCCGACGCCGAGGTCGTCGACGTTTCGGGCCGGATCGTGATTCCGGGCTTCGTCGACACCCACCGGCACACGTGGGAGGCCGCGATCCGCGGCTGCGCACCCAACGCCACGCTGGACGACTACTTCGTGGAGGTGCTCGACACGTTCGCACCCGTGTACCGGCCGGAAGACGTGTACGCGAGCAACCTCGCCGGCTCTCTCGAATGCCTGAACGCCGGCATCACCACCCTCGTCGACTGGTCGCACATCAACAACACGCCAGAGCACCCCGACGCGGGGGTACGCGGGCTGCAGGAAGCCGGCATCCGGGCGCAGTACGCGTACGGCAGCGCCAACCTCGCGCTCGCCGACTACTGGTTCGAAAGCAAGATAGCGATTCCGAAGGACGACGTGCGGCGGGTGCGCGACACGTACTTCTCATCCTCGGACGGGCTGCTCACGATGGCGGTGGCCACCCGCGGTCCCGGCTTCTGCGTCGACGACGTGGTGAGAGCCGAGTGGGAGATGGCCCGCGAGTTGGGGCTGCCGATCACCGTGCACGTCGGCATGGGACGGTTGGCCGGCCGATTCGGCATGATCAAGATGCTCGACGCGATGAACATGCTCGGATCCGACACGACGTACATCCACTGCTGCTACTTCAGCGACGAGGAGTGGCGACTCGTCGCCGACAGCGGCGGCACCATCTCCATCGCGCCGCAGGTCGAGGTCCAGATGGGACACGGCTGGCCGCCGGTCGTCAAGTCGATGGAGTACGGCCTGCGCCCCAGCCTGTCGATCGACGTGGTGACCACCGTGCCGGGCGACATGTTCACGCAGATGCGCAGCGCGTTCGGCGTCGAGCGGGTCCGGGCGCTGGCCAGCTTCTGGGAGCGCAACGAGCCCGCCGAAGGACTGCTCACGGCCGCACAGATGCTGGAGATGGCCACGCTCAACGGGGCGCACGTCGTCGGGCTGGAAGACCGGATCGGATCGCTGACGCCGGGCAAGCAGGCCGACATCGTGCTCATCGACACCCGCGGCATCAACGTGACGCCCGTGCACGACGCGGTCACCGCGGTGACGCTCTGCGCCGACGTGTCCAACGTGGAGGCGGTGCTCGTGGCCGGCCAGTTCCGCAAGCGCGACGGCAAGCTGCTGGCAGACGTCGACCGGGCGCGCGGCCTCGTCGAGAACTCCCGCGACCACCTGCTCGCCGCCGTCGCCGCCCGGAAGCAGGCGGCGTGAGCGAGGGAGTCGCCTTTAGCGCCGCCCGACCGAGCGAACCAGGAGGCACAGTGACCTCTAGGCACGTGGTACGCCGGGCTTCCGAGGAGGTCCTCGTCGAGTTGGGCACCGGGTACACGCGATGGTCCATCGTGGACGAGACGGTGCCAGGGGCGGTGCACACCGGGTTCGGGATCTGCACCCTGGCACCGGGTGGCTCGGTGCCCACCCACGTCAACTGGTTCGAGGAGAGCGTCTACATGCTGTCCGGCTCGGCGGTGCTCGACACCCCGGACGGCGCGTACCTGCTCGGCGACGGCGACTACGGGGTCGTGGCGACCGGCGTGCCGCACGGGTGGCGCAACGCCGGCTCGGAGCCCGCCCGGTGGGCGCAGATGCAGGCCCCGCAGCCGCGCAAGCGCAATGGAGACGACACGATCGTGGTGCCGCCGTTGCGTCACGGCCCGGTGCGCCCCATCGACCCCCGCGATCCGCGCAACCGCTCCTTCGGGCACATCTCGCCGGCACACATGGAGCCGGGCAAGCAGAGCCAGGACCTGCTCGCCGTGTCGGCCAGCATGCGCACCGCGCTGCTCGTCTACAGCGGCATCACTGTGAAGATGATGGTCGACAGCGACCTCGGTGCCGAACTGTCCACGATGTTCATGGTGCAGTACGAGCCGGACGGCGTCGCCGGGCCGCACGACCACCCGTTCGAAGAGACGTACCTGATCCTCGAAGGCGCGACGGACGCCACGTTCGACGGCACCACCTACCGGCTGGAGCCGGGTGACGTGGCGTTCGCCGGTGTCGGCTGCGTGCACTCGTTCACCAACGCGGGCGACGGGCCGGTGCGCTGGCTGGAGACTCAGGCACCGCAGCCGCCGTCGCGCCATTCCTACCGTTTCGCCCGCGACTGGACGTACCTGCGGGAGACTGTGGACCGGGAGGCCCCATGACTGTGGTGGTTGTCGGCGGCACCTCTGGCATCGGGCTGGAGGTGGCGCGCTACTTCGCAGGCGCCGGCGACGACGTGGTGCTGACCGGCCGGGATGCCGGCGGCGCCGACGAAATAGCCAAAGAGATCGGTGCCCGCGCCGCCGCCCTCGAACTCGCGGAGCCAGAAGGCATCGCCGCCGCGCTCGCGAGCGTCGAACGCGTCGACCACCTGGTGCTCGCGGCGATCGACCGCGACCACAACACCGCGGCCGACTACGCGATCGACCGGGCGATGCGGCTCGTGACGCTCAAACTGGTCGGGTACACCGAGGTGGTGCACGTGCTGCTGCCGAAGATGCACGCCGACAGCTCGATCGTGCTTTTCGGCGGGCAGGCGCTGCAACGCCCCTACCCAGGGTCCACGACGGTGTCCACAGTAAACGGTGGCGTGACCGGGCTGGTGCACACGCTCGCCTGCGAGCTGGCTCCGATCCGGGTCAACGGCATCCACCCCGGCATCGTCGGCGACAGCCCGTACTGGACCGGAAAGCCGCTCGACGCCGTCGTGTCCCGTACCCCCACCGGCCGGCTTCCCACGATGGCCGACGTACGCGACGCGGTGGTCTTCCTGCTGCGTAACTCGTCGGTGAACGGCGTCAACCTGCCCGTCGACGGGGGATGGTTGCTGAAATGAAGGTGGCGATCGTCGGGGCCGGCCGGATGGGCGGGGCCATGGCGGCCCGGCTCCAGCGGGCCGGCAATGACGTGGTGGTCTACAACCGCACCCGCGCCAAGGCCGAAGCGATAGGCGGTGCGGTCGCCGACACCGCCCGCGAGGCGGCCGCGTGGGCCGACGCGGTACTCGTGTCGCTGGCCGACGACGCGGCGGTGCTGCACGCCTACAGCGGGCCCGACGGCATCGCCGCGGGGCTCCGTGGCGGCAGCGTCGTGGTGGAGACCAGCACGCTCGACCCGGAGACCGTGCACCGGGTGGCCGCCCTGGTCGGCGAGCACGGCGCCGCGCTGCTCGACGGGCCGGTGTCGGGCAGCGTGCCGCTGGTCGAGCAGGGCAAGCTGACGTTTCTCGTGGGCGGGCCGGCAGACGCACTCGACCAGGTGCGTCCCGTGCTCGACGCGCTCGCCGCGCAGGTCTTCCACGTCGGGCCGCTCGGCTCCGGCGCCGTGGTCAAGCTCGCGGTCAACACGGTGCTGCTCGCCATCAACCAGGCGGTCGCCGAGGCGCTGGTGCTCGCCGAGCGGGCCGAGGTGCCGCGCGAGACCACATACGAGGTGCTGGTCAACAGCGCGATCGCCTCGCCGTTCCTGGCGTACAAGCGGGCCGCCTTCGAGCGCCCCGACGAGACGCCTGTGGCCTTCAGCCTCGACCTGGTGGCCAAAGACCTGGGCCTGATAGGGCAGCTCGCGGAGCGGGTGGGCGCGGTGATGCCCCAGGCGGCCGCCAACCGCGCGGCGGTGCTGGCCGCGCTCGAAGTGGGCATGGGCTCGCGCGACATGGCCGCGATGGCGCAGTGGTTGTCCGGACCAACGCCTAACGAAGCCTGAGCCAGGTGCGGGATCGCTTGCCGGGCAGGTACGGCGAATCCAGGCGCTTCGCCACCACACCGCCGAGGCCCTGCTCCCGGCTCGCCTGCCGGACAGCGTCGCCGCCTCCCTCGAAGTGGGGCGGCGTCTGCCAGTACCGGCCGGCCAGGTCCAGGGCCGCCAGCAGCTCGCGGCGCTCGGTGTACGGCAGATCCACCGTCGACCGGCCCTCCAGCCAGAGGATGTCGAAGAGCAGGTACTGCACCGGTGTGCGGGCGACCAGCCGCCGGGCCGCGGTGGCGTCGGTGACGCGGGACCGCCGGTGCAGGGCCTCCGCGCTGACCCGGCCGTTGCCGTCGAACGCCACGACCATGCCGTCGAGGACGCACTCCGTGGGGGCCAGCGTCTCGGCCAGCTCGCGCAGCTCCGGGTACGACTCGGTGACGTCGGTGTCGTCGCCGGACAGCAGCCGGAGCCGGCCACCGGAGACGTATCCGACCGCCCGCACGCCCGGCCACTCCAGCTCGTACCCCCACGCCTCGTCGTCGGCGGGCAACCGTGCGGCCGGCGCCGGCCGCATCGGCCGTACGGCGTCTGGCATCGGGCTCCACCCGGGCTCGGGCGGGTCCATCCGATGGATCATCCAGTTCTTGCCGTCTGTGCGAAACAACACGTACCGGCCGGACACCCTTTCACCGTCCAGCACGACGATCACTTCGCCGTCACGCCATTTCTCCGTGACGTAGGTGCCCCGGTCGAAGATGGTCATCCGGCCGCCGCCGTACTCGCCAGCCGGGATCTCGCCGTGGAAGTCGGCGTACTCCATCGGGTGGTCCTCGGTCTGTACGGCGAGGTTGTTGCGGGCCGGATCGCGCGGGATTCCGCGCGGCACCGCCCACGAGACCAGGACCCCGTCGCGCTCCAGCCGCAGGTCCCAGTGCAGCCGTCGGGCGTGGTGCTGCTGGATCACGAACACGCGGTCGTCGCCGGCCGTTGGTGTCTTCGAGGGCACCGGCTCGGGGGTGCGGCGCGCGTCCCTCTTGCGCCGGTACTCGTCGAGGCGGTCGGCCATACCCCTATTGTGCGGACGTTTCCAGAACCCGCAGCGCGGCTTCCACCGTCGGAGGTACGGGCCGGCGGTGGCGAAGCGCCCAGGGCAGGTCCGCCAGCGCGTACCGGAGCCCTGCCCGGCCGTCCCGTGTGGACAACGCCCGGGACACCGCCCGCACCGCGCGCCCGGCAGGCCTGCGCAGCCAGGTGGTGAGCAGCGCGTTACGGGTCTCCAGCCGACGGGGGCCGCGCGGGTCGCGGCCGTCGGGCGCTGGCAGGTGCCGCACCGTCAGCGAGGGCACGTACGCCAGACCCCAGCCGGCAGCCGCCAGATCCATCGCGAGGAGCGCCTCCTCCCCGTACATGAGCAATCTCGGCTGGAAACCACCAACGGCGAGGAACGCCTCCCGCCGGACCGCGGCGGCGCATGCGAGGAAGCCCAGCACCGCCGGGCCCGGCAGGGCCGGCGGTGCGCCGAGCGGCGCGCGGGCCATGTGCTCCGAGACCGGGTCGAGCTGGGCCTGCGGCCCAACCAGAATCCGGGCGGTGACCAGCCCGGTCGCGGGATGGCCGGCGAGGATGCGGCCGGCCGCGCCAAGGGCGTCACCGAGCCAGTAGGAGTCGTCGTCCGCGAAGGCGACAAATGGTGTACTGGCCAGCCGCACGCCGATGTTGCGTGCCGCGGCGCCGGCGTTGTCAGCCAGCCGGACGACCCGGACGTGCGGCAATGTCGCCTCGACCGCCTCCGGGGTCCCGTCGGTCGACGCGTTGTCGACGAGGATGATCGGTGCCTGGTGTTTGGGCAGCGTGATCAGCACCTGGTCGCGCCGGTTGCGGGTGGCCACTACGACAGTCACGGACACGGCGGCTGGGTTACCCAGCCTCCGTGCTCTCTACCTCGTGATCATGTGGTGCAGGCCGCGCCGTTCAAGGTCCAGCCGGTCGGGGCCTGGTTGGTGCCGCCGTGCGTGCCCTGGAAGCCGAACGACGTGTTCGCGCCGGGTGCGAGAGTGCCGTTGTAACCCGCGTTGCGGGCGGTCACCGACGAGCCGCTCTGCGAGACGGTCGCGTTCCAGGCGTTGGTGATCTGCTGTCCACTGGGGAAGGTGAAGCCGAGCGTCCAGCCGTTGATGGTGCTGGAGCCGGTGTTGGTGACCGTGACACTGCCGGTGAAACCGTTGTTCCACGAGTTCGCGGTGTACGCGACCCGGCAGGCTCCCGAGCCGCTCGGTGGCGGCGTGGTGGCCGGCGGTGGGCTGGTGCCCGGTGTCGTCGGCGGGGTGCCCTGGTTGACAGCCGCGGAGAACGAGTTGACCCCGAGCCCGACGCCGCCGTTCCACGGTTCGAAGCCGGCCTGGATGCTGGTCAGGTACCAGGAGTTCGTAATCAGACCGCGGTTGCGGGTGTCGTTGATGAAGTCCAGCACGCTGAAGCTCCAGCTGCTGATCGCGGACGGCGCCACGTAGGAGATCACGTTGTTGGCGCCGTTGCTGCCGCGCCAGACCTCCCACGTGCGGCCGCCGACGGTGGCGTTGCCGACGACGGAGCCGATCGGCTGGATCGGGCCCTGCCGGTTGAACCAGATCATGATTTCCTGCTGGTTGACCCCGTCGCGCCGCGGCGTCGGGTCGAGCCAGATGTCGTACGAGGCGTTGAAGGTGCCGCCCGCGTACGTGTAGTTGATGCTGCTGGTGGCGCTGCCGATCTGGCTGACCTGGAGCGGCAGGTTGGTGCCGGGCGAGCAGTTGGTGTAGTGGCAGCCCAAGAAGACCGACGGGTACGACAGCGGGGCGCCGTTGGTGGCGGCGCTGCCCTGCTGGCTCACGATGGAGAAGCCGTTGTCGGTGACGTTGATGCACTGCTCGGCGCTGGAGCCCCAGCGGTTGTTCTGGACCACGTAGCGGCCCTGGATCGTGGTGGAGCCGTACTGCTCACAGATGCGCACGTCGGCCTGTGCCGGGCCGGCGGCCACGACGACGGCGACCGTGCCCGCGAGGAAGAGGCCGGCCGCCGCGATCGCGCGGATCGAGCGTCTCATGGTGCTCCTTATGGCGTGGTGGGTACGACGGGAGCGCTCCCATGAGGCTATGACATATTTACGCTTATGAAAACATGCTGCGCGCGGCGCGGATCTGGGTCATCGCGCGGCCGAGGGCGGCGGTGATCCGCTCCTCGCTGTCCGGCGCCAGGCGAGGCGCCGGCACGGACAGGCTGATCGCGTCGGTGGGCGGATCGGCGAGCGGCACCGCCATCGCGAAGCACACGATGCCCTCGGTGTTCTCCTCCCGGTCGACGGCGTATCCCCGCTCCCTCGTCTTTTCGAGCTCGGCTACGAGAGCATCCGGATCGGTGATGGTGTTCGCGGTCAATCGCGGAAGGCTCATCGCGGCCACGGCTTCCGGGCTATGCGCCAACAGCGCTTTGCCCAGCGCGGTCGCGTGTGCGGGCAGGCGCCGCCCGATCGCGCTGTAGAGCCGCAGGCGGTGCGCCGACTCCCGCTTGGCGAGGTAGACCACGTTCGGGCCATCGAGCCGGCCCAGGTGCACCGCCTCGCCGAACTGCCGGGACAGGTCGTCGAGCACGGACGACACGAGGCCGACCGCGTCGTCCGCGTCGAGGTACGCGGCGCCGACCTCCAGCGCGCGGACGCCGAGGCCGAAGCGGGTGCCGGTGGGATCGACCTCGACCCAGTGGCGGCGGGCCATCGTGCGCAGGATGCCGTGCAGGCTGCTCTTGGGGATGTCGAGCGCCCGGGAGAGTTCGACCAACGAGCGGCGCTCGCGCGACGCCGCGAGGGCTTCGAGTACTTCCAGGGTCCGGTCGGCCGACTTCACGGGGGGTTGGACGGCGGTCATGCCTTCCATTATGGTCATGTACGTGACCAGCGTTCACGATACTGAACAGGCAATCGGCCAGAACCGTCTGCTGCCGGTGGTGGTGCTGCAAAGCGCGGCCGACGCCGAGCCGCACGCCGCTGCCCTGACCGCCGGCGGGCTGCGCAGCGTCGAGGTGACCTTCCGGACCGACGCCGCCGCCGAGGCAATCCGGATCATGGCGGAAAACCCTGAGCTGCTCGTCGGCGCGGGCACGGTCCTGACCCCGGCCCAGGTCGACGCGGCCGTGGCGTCCGGCGCGAAGTTCGTGGTCAGCCCCGGGTTCAGCCCACGCGTGGTGAACTACTGCCAGGAGTTGGGCATACCGGTCTATCCCGGCGCGGCCACCGCCACCGAGATCCAGATGGCGCTCGACGCCGGCCTGGAGATCGTCAAGTTCTTCCCCGCCGAGCAGGTCGGTGGCGCCAAGATGATCAAAGCGCTGGCGGCGCCGTTCAAGAACGTGCGGTTCATCCCGACCGGCGGCGTCAACACCGCCAACCTGCCCGCCTACCTCGCACTGCCCGCGGTCTTCGCGGTCGGCGGCACCTGGATGGTGGCGCCCGACCTGCTCGCCGCCGGCAAGTGGGACGAGGTCACTCGCCTGACCGCTTCCGCTGTCGCACTGACCAAGGGAGAGCTATGACGCTCGCGATCCGTCCGGCCGACGAATGCCGGTACGACCTGGTGTCGCTCGGCGAGGTCATGCTCCGGCTCGACCCGGGCGAGGGTCGCGTCCGCACCGCGCGCAGCTTCCGGGCATGGGAGGGTGGCGGCGAGTACAACGTGGCCCGTGGGCTGCGGCGCTGCTTCGGGATGCGCACCGCCGTCGTGACCGCGTTCGCGGACAACGAGGTGGGGCGGCTGCTCGAAGACCTGATCCTGCAGGGCGGTGTCGACACGTCCTTCGTGAAGTGGGTCGGGTACGACGGCATCGGGCGCACCGTGCGGAACGGGCTCAACTTCACCGAGCGCGGCTTCGGCGTACGCGGTGCCGTCGGCACGTCCGACCGTGGCCACACCGCTGCCAGCCAACTCCGCCCCGACGACGTCGACTGGGACCACCTTTTCGGCACCCTGGGCGCCCGGTGGCTGCACACGGGCGGCATCTACGCCGCGCTGTCCGAGACCACGCCCGACGTCATCGAGGCCGCGATGTCCGCCGCGCGCCGGCACGGCACGCTCATCTCGTACGACCTGAACTACCGCCCCAGCCTTTGGAAGGCGATCGGTGGCAAGGAGCGGGCGCAGGAGGTCAACCGGCGGCTCGCCCGGTACGTCGACGTGATGATCGGCAACGAGGAGGACTTCACCGCCTCGCTGGGCTTCGAGGTGCCCGACACCGACGAGTCACTGTCCGAACTGGAAATAGCCAACTTCCGCCGCATGATCGAGGAAGTCACCAAGGAGTATTCGAACTTCAAGGTGGTCGCCACGACGCTGCGTACCGTCCGCAGCGCCACGGTCAATGACTGGGGCGCGATCGCGTGGGCCGATGGCGTGTTCGCTGAGGCGACTCATCGGCCAAACCTGGAGATTCTGGACCGGGTTGGCGGCGGCGACAGCTTCGCGTCCGGCCTCATCTACGGGCTGCTGACGTTTGGAGACCTGGCGAAAGCGGTGGAATACGGCGCTGCGCACGGCGCGCTCGCGATGACCACACCCGGCGACACGTCGATGGCAAACCTCAAGGAGGTCGAGGCGCTCGTCAAGGGAGCCGGCGCACGCGTACAACGGTGATCGCAGCGCTACTGTTGGACACGAATCTTCGACGCGAACGGGGCCTATCCTTGGCCGGTCGCTCCGAGTAGTCTCGTGGCTTCGACGCGTGTTGTCCTCACCCCTGAGCGGGGGTTCGAAACCTCCGGAGGCTTTACGCCATGCTCCGTACCACCCTGCGGATTCTGGTCGTCGGCGCCGGCATCGCCGGACTGTCGGTGGCCCGTGCCCTGCGGCTGGCGGGCTTCCGTCCAGAGGTGATCGACAAGCTGCCCGCGTCCACAGTGGCCAGCGCGGGCATCTACCTGCCTGGCAACGCCGCGCGGGCGCTACGTGAGCTCGACCTGGAGGCGCCGGTCCGGCCGTACGGCGAGGTGGTCGAGCAGCAGCGATTCCTCGACGCGCGCGGCCGGCCGTTGTGCGACGTCGACCTGTCCGAGCTGTGGCACGGTGTCGGCGAGTGCCGCGTGCTGCCCCGCGCCGACCTGCACCAGGTCATGCTGAGCGGGGCCGGCGGCGAGGTGCGCCACGAGACGGAGTTGAAAGGGCTGGAGATCGTCGACGGCTCGGCCAAGGTCGAGTTCGGTGACGGCTCCACCGCCGAGTACGACCTGGTGGTCGGAGCCGACGGCCGGCGTTCACCGGTGCGCACGCTTGCCGGGCTCGGTGCCGGCGCCCGCCCGGTCGGCCAGGTGATGTACCGCAGCGTGGTAACCGGAGGCCCGAAGGTCCCCGGTTGGACGGCCGTCATGGGTAAGCGCTCCCTGTTCACGATCATGCCGATGGGCTCCGGCCGGCTCTTCTGCCAGGCGGAAGAGCCCGGCACGGGTGCGCCCGCCGACCCACTGGCCCGGCTCCGCGAGGCATTCGGTGGCCTCGGCGGCCCGGTGCCCGCCGTGCTGGAAGCCGTCGAGCGGGTGCAGGTCGCGCTCACCGACGAGGTGGAGATCGGCTCCTGGGTCAGGCTGCCCGTCGTGCTGGTCGGCGACGCCGCCCACGCGACCTCCCCGACGCTCGCGCAGGGTGGGGCCATGGCCTTCGAAGACGCCGTGGTGCTCGCCGCCGAGCTGCGCAAGGCCGGCAGCGTGGCCGAGGGGCTCCGCGCCTACGAGCAGCGGCGGCGCCCGCGTACAGAATGGGTGCTCGCCCGCTCCCGCGACCGCGACAAGCTGCGCGACATGGCCCCCGCGCTGCGCGATCCGCTGCTCCGCCGCCGTGGCGGCCGCCTCTTCGCCGACCACTACCGCAGCCTGGTCGAGCCCTACTAGCCCCCGTCGTAGGTGGGTCGGTAGGAAGGACTATTCTGCGTCGAGGCATACCAGATCAAGAGCGAGCACCTCGGAGGCCACGCGTGACCACCGTCGCACCGAAGCCGATCGTGACGCGGCCATGGCCGGTCCACGAACCGGTCAAGGGCTCCGCCATCGCGCGCCTGCTTCGGACCACCGACGCGAAGCAGATCGGGCTCATGTACCTGGTCACGTCGTTCGTGTTCTTCATGGTCGGCGGCCTGATGGCGCTGATCATGCGCGCCGAGCTGGCTCGTCCGGGGCTCCAGTTCCTCTCCCCGGAGCAGTACAACCAGCTGTTCACGATGCACGGCACGATCATGCTGCTGTTCTTCGCGACGCCGATCGTGTTCGCCTTCGCGAACTACATCGTGCCGCTGCAGATCGGCGCTCCTGACGTGTCGTTCCCGCGGCTCAACTCCTTCGCATACTGGATGTACGCCTTCGGCGGCACGCTCGCCATGGGCGGCTTCCTGACGCCGAACGGCGCGGCCGACTTCGGCTGGTTCGCCTACACCCCGTTGAGCGACGTGGTGCACTCGCCGGGCGTCGGCGCCAACATGTGGATCGTGGGCCTGGCGATCTCCGGTCTGGGCACCATCCTCGGTGGCGTCAACATGATCACCACGATCCTGACGCTGCGCGCGCCGGGCATGACCATGTTCCGGATGCCGATCTTCACCTGGAAC